>CAKUMQ010000009.1 GCA_934667845.1 uncultured Eubacteriales bacterium
GAATAAATAAAGCCCTAAAGGCGTAAACCTTTAGGGCTTTGGTGCCGGTGACCGGGGTCGAACCGGTACGGTGTCGCCACCACTGGATTTTGAGTCCAGCACGTCTGCCAATTCCATCACACCGGCACATCTGCCCATCCATTATACAGGATGGGCGGATAAAAAGCAAGAGTTTTTTTGAAAATCAGAGCGTCTGCAAAAAGCCGGCGAGACGCGCGGCGATGCGGGCGGCGCCGTCATTGTTCGGGTGCAGTCCGTCGGGGCAGAAGCGCTGCTGCTGTACCGGCAGGTCGGGGCAGATGCCGGAGCAGCGGTAGAGATCCAGCACGGGCAGGGCATAGAAGCCGGCGATCTCCCGGATCTTATCCGCATAGGCGACGAGGGGGAGTCCGGTATTGTTCGACGGGACGTTGCCGTTCAGCCGCTGGATCGGCGTCATCACGACGATCGGCGTGGCGGGGTATTTCTCGATCAGCCCCGCAAACAGCAGGTGGCAGGCGCCGCAGAAGGTCTCCGGCGTGCGGTCGTCCATCGTGCCGAACGGGGCGTCGCCGTGGCCGTAGTCGTTGGTGCCGCCGAACACCAACACGAGGTCGGCATCGTCCGCCATCTCCGTATAGCGGTCGACAAAAGCGACGCCGTGGGTATCCGGACCGCTCTGACGGGCAATGCGGGTGCCGCCGATGCCGTAGTTGCGTACGGTGTCAGCGCCGACGAGGCGGCCGAGTACGGCGTGGTAGATATGTTCCGGATCGGTGACGCCGGAACCGGCGGTGATGCTGTCGCCGAGCACATTGATGGTAGCATGCTGCAGATCCATGGAAAATTCCTCCTATAACGGTCGGGTCACGACCGGTTTTGCCGGTTTTGCAGATAGGTCGAGGGAGAGAGCGCGAGCAGGATGGGGAACAGCTCCAGCCGTCCCATCAGCATGGCGAGCGAGAGCAGCAGCTTGGAAAAGGCGGAATAGCCGGCATAGCTGCCCGCAGGACCGACCGCGCCGAGTCCGGGGCCGATGTTGTTAAAGCAGGAGATAGCCGCGGTGACGTTGGTCTCAAAGCTGAACGGCTCTAAGCACAGCACAAGGCTCAATGCGGCAATGCAGATGGCGTACAGTGCAAAGTAGCTGCCGGTGACCTGCAGCGTGTTTTCCTCCACGGTCTTGCCGTCCAGCCGCACCGTGCCGACGGCGCGGGGATGGAGCAGCGCGCGCAGGTCGCGCCGGATCATTTTAAACAGCAGCATGACGCGGGAGATCTTCAGCCCGCCGGAGGTGGAACCGGCGCAGCCGCCGAAGAACATCAGAAAGACCAGCAGCGCGCGGGAAAAGCCGGGCCAGAGGTTGAAATCCGCCGTGGCAAAGCCGGTGGTCGTCAGGACGGAGGCGACCTGAAAAGCGGCGTGGCGGACGGATTCGCCGAAAGAGGCGTATACCGCGCGGATATTGAAGGTGATCAGCACGGTGCTGACCAGAAAAATGCCGAGATAGCAAAAGGTCTCGCCGCTTTTGGCGACGTTGCGGAAGCGGCGGAGCAGCAACAGGTAGTAGATGTTGAAATTGATGCCGAACAGCAGCATAAACACGGTCACGACCCATTGCAGATACGGGCTGTAACCGGCAAGGCTGTCCGCCTTGATGCCGAAGCCGCCGGTACCGGCGGTGCCGAGCGCGTGCAGCACGCTGTCAAACAGCGGCATGCCGCCCGCAAGCAGGAAAATGACCTGCAGGACGGTCAGCGCGATATAGATAAGGTAGAGGATCTTGGCGGTGGCGTGGATGCGGGGGGTGATCTTGCCCACAACGGGGCCGGGCATCTCCGCCCGCATGATGTGGATGGTGCGCCCCGAGCCGGAGGGGAAGATCGCCATCATCAGCACGAGGATGCCCATGCCGCCGAGCCAGTGGGTAAATGTGCGCCAGAAGAGCAGCCCGTGGCTCATGGCTTCCACATCCGTCAGGATGGACGCACCGGTTGTGGTGAAGCCGCTGACCGTCTCGAAAAACGCGTCGACATAGGAGGGGATCTCCCCGGCAAATACAAAGGGGAGCGCCCCGATCGCCGAGAGCAGGATCCAGGCGAGCGCGGTGATGACAAAGCCCTCGGGGGCGTAGATCACGGTGTTTTTCGGGCGGAAAGGCAGCGTCATGCCGCACCCTACGGCAGCGGCGATGGCGGCGGTGATCAGCAGCGGAACAAGGCAGGCTTCGCCGTAAAGTGCGGCGACCAGAACGGGGAGCAGCAGCAGCACGGCTTCAAGCCGGACGATGCGCCCGACCATATACAGGATCATTCTGTGGTTCATACGCTTTGTCTTGCCACCCCTTATCGCAAAATGTCCGAAAGCTCGCGCAGCTTGCGGTCGGCAGCCAGAACAACGACCCGGTCGCCCGGCAGGATCACATCGTCGCCGCCGGGGATGATCGCCTGACGGTTGCGGATGATACCGGCGATCAGGATGTTCGGCTTGAGGGTGAGGTCACGCAGCGTCACGCCGAGTATGTTCGACTCGCTGCCGACAATGAATTCGAGCGCCTCCGCTTTGCCGTCCATGAGCTGGTAGAGCGTCTCGATATTGCTGTCGAGGGAGTTTTGCAGCGCGCGGGCATAGCGCACGACCAGATCGGAGACATATTTCTGCGGGGAGATCAGCGAATCCAGCCCGAGCTGCTCGGCAATGGAGGCGAGCTCGCCGCGGTTGACCTTGGACATGACTTTCGGCACCTTCATCGACGCGGCAAAGAACGAGATCAGGATATTTTCCTCGTCCATGCCCGTCAGCGCGAGGAAAGCGTCCTGACTCGGCAGCCCCTCCTCCAAAAGCAGCTCCTGCCGGGCGCCGTCGCCCTGCACAATGACCGCCTTGGGCAGCGACTCGCACAGCTCATGGCAGAGGCGCTCGTCCTTTTCGATGATCTTCACGGAGATGCCGCTTTCCGACAGCATCCGCGCCAGATAGATGGCGGTGCGGCTGCCGCCGAGCAGCATGACGCGGCGGCACTGCTTCTGCATCAGCCCGATCTCCCGCAGCAGCTTCTGGATCTCGGTGAGGGTGGCGGTGATGCCGATGCGGTCGCCGCCGTGCAGCACAAACTGACCGTCCGGAATGAACACCTCGTCGCCGCGCTGCACCACGCAGATGAGGAATTTGGCGCGGGAGCGGCTGCGCAGGTCGATAATGCGCACGCCGTCAAGCGACGAGTCCGGCTTGAGCTTCAGCTCCACCATCTCGAAGTTCAGCCGGGAGAACGTCTCGATCTTGACGGCGGAGGGAAATTTGAGCAGCTTGCACAGCTCGCCCGCCGCCATCATCTCGGGGTTGATCAGCATGGACAGATCAAGCTGCTGTTTCATAAAACGCAGATCGCGCTCGTTATGCTCGGGGTTGCGCACGCGGGCGATGGTGTGGGCGGCGCCCATACGCTTGGCGAGGAAGCAGCCGAGCAGATTCGCCTCGTCAGACCCCGTGGCGGCGATGAACAGATCGGTGCGGGCGACACCCGCCTCGCCGAGGATCTCGCAGTTGCTGACGCTGCCGCAGACGGTCATAACGTCGTAGATGTTGGACAGATCGGACAGCACGGCGGGGTCGGTATCGAGCGCGGTGACATCGTGCCCCTCCGATACGAGATCGGAGAGCACAGCCGTGCCGATCTTGCCGCATCCGGCAATCAGAATATTCATGAATGACGACCTTTCTCATACGGCGAGTAACCGATACGGGGCGTACATTTTGCACCCGTGATTACTCTGTGTATACCCTTTTCAGTCCCTCTTCGGCAAAGTGAGCCGACGAAAGCCATTGTAGCACAAACTTTGTCAAGTTGCAACCCTTGTTTGCCGACGGACGAAAAAGTGCCCTGCCTGTCCGCCGCGGACAGGCAGGGCACGGAAAAAAGCGGGAGGCTCAGCCGATGCCGCCGCGCTTTTTCGCGGTTTCCCAGAAGCTGAAGCGGGGGGCGGCGGGTGTTTCACGGGTGACGGAATAATCGAGGCACACGCCGCCCATCTGTGCCGTATCGGAACGAAGTTCGTTGTCGGCGGGAAGGAATCCGACCTGCGAGGAGATATAGTAATCCGAGCCGCCCGCGTCGATGAAGTAGCCGCCGCGGCCGTAGCCCCAGCACAGGGAGCCGCCGGCGTAGAAGTCGTTTCCGGCGGTGTCGATAAAGACGGCGTAGGTCGTCTCCTGCTTATCGACATCCTTGCCGTCGCCGCGGCCGTCATAGTAGGAGTCGGCGCAGCCGAACGCGGTCTGTGAGGCGGTGTAGATATCGTCGCCGCCGTCGTTGATGAACAGGGCGGTGCCGTGATCCCAGACAAAGCCGACCGAAGCGCCGTCTCCCGCATAGATGCCGCGGGAGGAGACGTCATGCTCGTCGTCGCCGCCGACGTCGATCAGCGCCGCTGCGCCGTAGTGGGCGACGCTCGACTGGGAGTAATAGCTGCTGTGGTATTTGTCGTTGCCCGCGCCGTCAAAGAGGAAACCGATGCCGCTCCAGTAGCCGACGCCCTGCACCCAGATCGCGCCGGTGTAGGTGTCGTCGCCCGCAAGGTCGATCAGCCCGGCAATGCCGCCCGCGACGCCCCGGTTGCCGGTGCTTACCACGCGCTGCCCCCAGCCGCAGCCCTGCGACCAGTTGCCGTTGACGCCGGGGAACTGGCTGTAGCCCAGTCTCTCATACCCCTTTACCACGCCGTAGGCGGTTTCGTAGGTATCGTTTCCGGCGCTGTCGATCAGATAGCACATGGCGCGCGTACCGGCAGACGCCTGCGCAAAGGCGTAGGCGTCGTAACTGTCCCTGCCCGCCGTGTCCGCCAGCACGGCAAGGCCGTACAGCCCGGCGGCCTGACCGGTAACGTGGCAGGTGTAAGTGTCGTTGCCCTTGCCGTCGAACAGCACGCCGACGCCGAGCAGGGCGCAGCCCTGGGCAAGCCGCTCAGCGGTGTAGGTGTCATTGCCCGCCATATCGAACAGGAGGCCGGTGCCGAGCACGCCTGCGCCCTGGGAGGGGCCGTCCGCGGCACCGGCGGTGTAGGTGTCGTCGCCCGCAAGGTCGATAACGACCGAGAGCGGGTGCCTGCGGGAGCTGCCGGCGGCGACACGGCCCTTATAGGTGTCGTTGCCTGCCGGGTCAATGAGCAGCAGCGCGTCCGGGGAGGAATAGGTGTCCTTCCCGGTCGTGCCGAATACGAGGTTCCCGGCAGGGGTCGGTACGGTCAGCGCCTTGTTGCCCGCAGTGACGGCTTTTCCCGCGGCGAGTGCGCGGGCAAGCTCGCCCGTGGCTTTCACCAGAGCGGTCCCGGCGCGCAAAAGCTCCTCTTCCGATACCTTTTTGCTCAGCGCAGCCATGCGGGCGAGCAGCGCGGTGTCGCTGCTGGCGGGGGTGCAGTAGGCAAAGCTGCACAGCGCTTTGAAGTCGTCGTCCGTGACGGAGGAAAGCTGTGCGGCGGTAAGCGAGTACGCATAGGCGGCGGCACTGAGCCATTTGGCGACCGGCGCCTTGACGTCGGCGGCAAGCGCGGCCGCCTGCTTTTGGGCGGCGGCAAGGGAGGCGCTGTCGCCCGCCGCCTCAAACAGTGCGGCGAGCGCCCGGTCGATATCGGTATACACGGTATAGGAGGCGGAGACGTCGCGCTTGAAGCCGTAGGATTTTACCGCGGACAGGCAGAATGTGTCCAGCCCCGCAGAGGTGCTTCTGATGCCGGCGGCGAGCTTGCGGCTGCCGAGCACATACGGCGCAGTTTCCAGCGGGTCACTGTGCAGAAGGCTGTAATCGGCAAAGGGACGTTCGCCGATGGCTACGGCGGTCTGCCCTTTCAGCCCGGTACCCTTATAGCCGGAGGCGTCGATCACCTTGTCCATGAGATCCACCGTGCCGAAGGCGGCAAAGGTGGTGGCAGCCGTGCGGGTCGACGAGGCGGCGGGCTGCTGCCGCGCGGTCGTGCCGCCGTTTGGGCGGGAATTACCGGCGGAGGCGGCGGGGCGGCTCCCCGCTGCGGTCGTTTCTGCGGCGGAGCTGTCGGCGGACGGTTCCGTATGGGAGCCGTCCGGCGCGGATGCCGTCTTCGAGACGGCGGTGGTCGGTGTCTCCGGATCCGGAGCGGAGTCGTCCTGCGGGTCATTGACGGCGCAGGCGCTGCAAAGCAGCACTGCCGCCGCGAGGGCGGCGATCAGGGACAGCGGGAGGCGTTTCATCGGAAGTTTTTCCTTTCTTTGTATTTTGGGAAAACAGCAAAAGAAAAAGCGAACGACGGGGGCTGATGATACAAAACGTATAATTTCGATGTAAAGCTACAATTTGTATATGCCGACCGGATATTTAATATCCGATAAACCAGTATGTCATCTAAACCAATATGTCATCGGGGCATAGGCGCTTCCTCGCTGTCGGGGTGACGGTGCATGGTAAAATATGCAGCGGCTTTTTGTCTGTACATCCATTATACCATGCGGAAAATTAAACTTCAACCGCATTCTTCTGAACGGATACGGCAAATGTCCCGGCGGGGGCGACCCCGTCATCTGCGCAAAAAACATGTCCGTTTCACTGTTTGCTGCACCGGAAAGCCCGGCACCTCTGATTTGCAGCAGCTGGCAGCCTGTCTTTTTCGCCGATCGTGCCGTCGGGACATGTCATACAATTTGCGAATACCTGCCGTACATTGGGGGAACAGGGAAAGTGAAAATGGCATATTGACAAGACTTTGTCAAAGTGATATACTGTTAACAGAAAAAATTCAGCTATTTTCCATGGAATGGAGGAGAATTTGTGTTACAAATCTGGGAGAGGCTGACGGAGTTCAATGCGCTGTCGGTGGCGGTGCGGCTGCTGCTCGCCTGCCTGCTCGGCGGACTGATCGGGCTTGAGCGCGGGCGGCACGGGCGCGCGGCGGGACTGCGCACGCATATCCTCGTGTGCATCGGCGCGGCGATGACTTCGCTGATGAGCCTGTATGTGTCCTGTCAATTGGGCATTACCGGAGATGTGTTCCGTATTCCGGCGCAGGTCATCTCGGGCATCGGTTTTCTGGGTGCGGGCACCATTCTCGTGCGCAACAAATCGGTGGTCACGGGGCTGACGACGGCGGCGGGCGTGTGGTGCACCGCGTCGATCGGCGTGGCGGTCGGCTACGGGTTTTATGAGGGCGCGCTGATCTGCGCAGTGGTCGCCGTCATCACGACGAGCCTGCTGACGCTTCTGGAGATCAACCAGAAAAAGCTGGTCTACTTTTATGTTGAGCTGGAGGACGCGACGCAGACGACGCAGGTGGTGCGCGAGCTGCGGGCGCGGCTGCCGGAGATCAACAAGGTGGACGTGGCGACCGCCAAGAGCGGACGGGCGGGCGCGATCGCGCTGATCATATCGCTCAACCGCGTGGCGGACGAGGAGCACTATCTCGGGATATTCGAAGAGCAGAGCGGCGTGGTGTTCGCCGTCGCGGAATAAAAGGAGAGGAAACCTATGACAGCGGAAGAACTGCTGAAGGCACGCGCCGAAGCGCTGGGCAGCGCGGTGCAGAGCCGGTCGGACAACGGAAATTGGAGCTATGTCCTCAATCGCGGCGAAACGCCGGAGGAAGCGGCGTTCGCTCCGGTGACGGGGACGTTTTTCCCGGCGGTCGAGGGCGATGTGCTGTGGCTGCGCACGGCGTATACCGTGCCGGAGCGGGCCGAGGACCTGCCGATTGCGGGCGAACGGATCTACCTGACCTCCAACGTGTTCATTTGCGCCGGAACGGTCTGGATCGACGGCGAAAAGGTGTTTGACGTCCCCTACTGGATGGACATCACCCGCCCGGACGTGACGGTGGCGGAAAAGGCGGAGCCGGGGCGGACGCACACGGTCTGCATCCGGCTGACGCTGCCGCGGCTGTTCACGGGCGACGGCTTTCACTATCTCGCGCATATCGGCTGCCAAGCGGCGGATGACCTCGCCTTTTCCGTTGCGGCATTTTCCGAGGAGCTGCGCTATGCCGCGTCGCTGCCCGGCACGCAGGAGACGCTTGACGGCATCCGCCGGGAGCTGTGCACGCGGATCGCGGACTGCCCCGCCTCGGGGCTGTCCGCGCTGCTGGCATCGCTTCGGGCGCGATTTGAGCCGTTTCGCGCCGCCGCCAAGGCGCACACGGTGCACCTGGTGGCGCATTCCCATATCGACATCGACTGGCAGTGGGACCGCGAGGACACCTATAACGTGGCGCGCGGCAATTTTGCCACAATGACCGCCATCATGGACGAGAATCCCGATTTCCGGTTTTCCCAGAGTCAGCCTGCTCTGTACCACTTTGTGGAGGAGCGGTGGCCGGAGCTGTTTGCCAAAATGCAGGAGGCGACGGCACGGGGCAGCTGGGACTGCTCCAATGCGGCGCGCTGGGTGGAGTCTGACCTCAATATGGTGGACGGCGAGTCGCTTGCGCACGGGCTGCTCTACGGCAAGCGGTACATCCGCGAAAAGTTCGGAAAAGAGCCGTGCGTCTGCCATGAGCCGGACACGTTCGGCCATCCGCGCACGCTGCCGCAGTTTCTGCGCAAGGCGGGCGTGAGCTATTTCTTCCACATGCGGGGCGAGGCATCGCACATCGTCCACTGGTTCCGCGCGCCGGACGGCAGCACGCTGCTGGCGGTGGCGGATCAGCACAAGGGCGTGCTCGAGATCCCGCGGCTGATCAATAACGCGCTGCGCTATGAGCGGGAGTGCCGCCTGCACGATTCGCTGTATATGTTCGGCGTCGGCGACCACGGCGGCGGACCGAGCCGCCAGGACATCGCGCGGCTTGCGCGGCTGAACGAAAGCCCGATGATGCCGTGCCTGCAATTTTCCACGCTCGAGGACTTTTTCGACGCCGTGCATGAGCAGGCGGCTTCGGCGGATATCGCGACGCTGGACGGTGAGCTGGGGCCGGTGTTCGAGGGCTGCTACACCTCCCATGCGGATATGAAGGATGCGCACCGGCGGCTGGAGAACCGTCTGCTGCAGGCGGACGCGGTCAACTTCCTGCGGGTGCAGGCGGGGCTGCCGGCGGATACCGCCGCCGTCGAGGCGCTGTGGAAGTTGCTGCTGGAATTCCAGTTCCACGACACCATCTGCGGCTGCTCGGTGCATGCGACCTATGAGCGGGATGTGCCGCTTGCGGAGGAGGCGTGCGCCGCGCTGGATGCCTATATCGACAAGGCGCTGCGCGAGTTGTCGGGCGCAAACGGCGATCCCGACCGCGTGGCGGTGTGGAACCTCTGCCCGTTTGAGCGGGACGAGCCGGTGCGGCTCGACCGCGCGGACGTGCACCCCGCCGACGCGGACGGCAAGCCGCTGCCCTGTCAGCTGATCGACGGCGGCGTGTGGTTTATCGCCGAAAAGCTGCCGCCGCTTAGCAAGCGCGAGTACCGGCTGCTGCCCGGCGCGCCGGAGGCGGAGCCGCTGCCCGGGACCTGGGACTGCGCCGTGGAGACGGCGGCATTTTCCTTCCGGCTGCACCCGCAGTACGGCATCATCGAGCGGATGACGGACAAGCGCGGCGGGCAAAAGCCGGTGTTTGAGCGGGATTTCACCGCCGAGGCGCGGTCGGGATATACCTACAATTATGACAACGGCGTGCTGCATCTCGACTACGAGCTGCCGCACCCGCGCTCCGCCTGGATCATCGGGCCGGTCGCCCGCCGCGAGACGCTGCTGGAGGCGAAGCCGCGGCTTATTGCCCGCGGCGCGGTCGCCGATGTGGTCGAGGTCACGCGTAAGGGCGGGCACTCGACGTTTGTGCAGCGGATGTGGTTTTATAAATCGCTGCCCCGCGTGGATTTCTTCACCGATGCCGACTGGCAGGAGCAGGGCACGCCGGACAGCGCCGCGCCGATGCTGCTGTTTTCGCTGCATCCCGAGCTGACGGGGCAGATCCGCGCCCGCTTTTCCGTCCCCGGCGGCGTGCATGAAAAAGCGCCGGACGGGCTGGCGCACGCCTGCTTAAGCTGGGCGGACGTGTCGGATGAGAACTACGGCTTCACGCTCTGCAACGACAACAAATACGGCTGCACCGTATCGGGCGCCACGCTGTCGATGCACTGCCTGCGCTCCTCCTATCAGCCGGATAAAATTGCCGACATCGGCAGCCACCGCTTTGCTTTTGCGCTGTATCCCCATGCGGGGGACTGCCGCCCGGACAAAGCGGCGCGGCAGGGGCGGGCGTTTAACAGCCCCGTGCGCCTGACGCCGGCGGGAGACGCCGTGCCGTCAGGGCTGTGCCTGCATGCCGACGGCGCCGTTATCGGCGGCGTCAAGCCGGGCGAGGACGGCGGCGCGGTGGTGCGGCTGTACGACGTCTGCGGCAGGGGCGGACGGTTCCTGCTGACCCTGGCCGCCCCGGTCAAAGCGGCAAAAGAGGTGGATATCACCGAGCGCGACGCGATCGGGCGGCCGCTGACGGCGGCGGGGAATACCGTGTCGGGCGAGCTTGCGCCGTATGAGATCCGCACGCTGCACCTCACCTTCGCCGGACAGGCGGAGAAATAACGTCCCACGGATGAAAAACGGCGGGCGGCACACACTTTTGTGTACCGCCCGCCTGCTTTTTGGGGGGGAATGGGATCAGAAAGTGATGTTTTTCTGGTTGACCGGCACGGTGATCTCCTGGGACGAAATGTTGTAGATGCCGCCGGTCACGCCGCTGCTTTTGACGATTTTCGACTCCTTGAGGTAGTTGTTGACCACAGTCAGCGAGCCGCCGGTGACATAATACTGATAATCCTTATTATAGCTCGAATACATGTTCACGGCGGTGATCTTGCTGTTGTTGCTCTCGAGCAGCGCATAGCCGCGGTAGACAAAGTTATTGCGCATGAACACGCCGGAGCTGCCGGTGACCTTCAAAAACGTCAGGTTGTTGCGGGTAAAGACGAGGGTATTTTTGCGCACATCGGTCTCCCACTCAGCGATATGCTCCTCAAAGCCGTAGCTGCCGCCCGCCTGCTGTCCGCCGTTGGCGAGGCAGGCGTCAATGATGCCGTTGTCGCTGTTTTTGATGTGGACGCCGTTTTTGTGGAACGCACCGGTCAGACGGCGTACCACGAAGCTGTCAGCGCCGCTCATCTCCACGCCGTTCCAGCAGCCGAACATGCCGACGTTGACGACGTAGCAGCCCGAAGCCTTGCCGCGGATGGCGTAGGCGTAGGCCTTCGGGCTCTTGCCCGACTTCATCATGCCGTTCTTCGGGTAATAAATTTTAAAGCCCATCGCACCGGCGTTTTTGCCGTTTAAGGTGATGAACGCGGTGTCGGTGTCGGATTTGCCCTCGCCGTAGGTGCAGAACAGCGCCACGCCGGCATAGGGGGTGTTTTCCAGACCGGAGACATAGTTGCCCGTGCCGATCAGACGGGTGTTGGCGGGGACCGTCAGCGGGCGGCTGATCAGATAGGCGCCGCCGGGGATGTAGACATAGCCGCCGCCGTTTTTGGACGCCGCCGCAAGCGCCTTTTCAAAGGCGGCGGTGTCATCGGTGGAAAAGTCGTCATCCGCGCCGTAATCGGTGACGACAAACAGGCTTTTCTTCGTCGGCTGCGCCGGAGCGACGGAGGATTCCTTCACCGTGACCGAGGCGGTCGATTTTTCGATCATGCCCGCTTCCTTGCCCTTGACGGTGCAGTTGAACAGCTTCGCGGTGTAGGAGCTGGTGTTGACGATGCCGATGTTCGAGCCCTCGAGCGTGCACTCGGCGAACAGCGCGCCCATATCGGTGTACAGATAGGGCAGCTCGACGGCGGTCTCGGCGTTTTTGACCGTCACGCGGTAAAGCTCGGGATAGGACTCAGCGTCGTCGCTGCGGGTGGTCGCGGCGGTGGCGATGCCGGTCGCAAAGCCGTCAAACGTGCAGTCGGAGATCATGACGTCCTCGCAGCCGGAGATCATAAAGCCGGTCGAGCCCTTCATCGCGGAGCGGATGGCGGACTCGGAGGGCGCATGGTACTTGCTGCCCGCGGACGCCCAGAATGACGGGGCAAAATGTACGTTTTCGACCACGTCCACCTCGGCGCCGTAATAATAGGCGAGGCCGGTGTGCAGCACGGTGCCGCGCACGTGGGAGACGGTGGCGAGACCGTGGGCATGACCGCCGGTCACGCCCACGCCGATGCCCTTGTAGCTGTTGAGCAGCGTCACGTCCGAGACGGTGAAGCCGCCGCCGTTATTGGCGAGGATGGTGTAATCCGCCTTGACCGGGGAGGAGGCGGACTGCTTCGGATAATACACGGTCAGCCCGTTTAAGCCCGCGGCGCTGCCGTCGAGGTCAAACACCGCCTTGGTCGTCTCGGCGGAGATCACGGTGCCGGATACGCCCTTGGCGCTGCCGCTGTAATCGCCCTTGAGCGTGACCTGCCCCTTGACGGTCACGGTGCCGGTCACCTTATATGTACCCGCGGGCAGATACACAATGCCGCCGCCATAGGTGGTCTGGCATTTGTTGATGGCGTTCTGGATCGCCTCGGTGGCGTCCTTTTTGCCGGTCTTGTCGGCGGAAAAAGGCGCCTGTGTGGCGTCGACCGTCACCACAAAAACGTCCTTGCTGTTCAGCGAATTGGTCACCAGACGGGGCTTTTGCTTCCCGCCGGATGAAGCGGTCGTGGTATTCGTGGCGCTCGTCTCCTTTGAGGACTTTTTGGTCGTCTGCGGCTTGTTCTGGCTGCCGGAGGAAGCGTCCGGCTTCTGCGCGGCGGTCGTGCCGTCCGGAGTCGCGGCAGCGCTGTCCTCGGCGGACGGATCTGCCGATTCGGGCGCGGACGGCTCCGCGTCGGAGGCGTCGGACGCGGCGGTGCTTTCCGGCTCGCCCGACGTGTCGGCGGGCGTTTCCGTACATCCCGCAAACAGCAGACCGCACAGCAGCGCGGAGAGGAGCAGAGCCGTCAGACGGCGCGCAAAGCGGGGGATAGTCATAGCGGTATTCCACCTTTCTGAAATGTAAGACAAATCGGTATCGCGGTTTGATCTGTGTTCAGTATACCACGCGGCGAAAAAAAGTGCAAGAGGGAATTTGTATTTTCGATAAATGTGGGAAAAGTGTCCATTTTTTGAACGGAACGGGCGAAAAAGCAAGATCTGCTATAATAGGAAGAATAGGGAAGCGCGCACGGCGGGGCAAAAAACATTTGACAGCCCATTCGGGCGGTTTTTCGGGCGGCGGCGGGTTAAATTCCGGTAAAATTCAGCGAAAATGCGGATAAAGGCAAAAAAATCCCTTGACAACGGAATTGTTTTGGCGTATTATATAAATACGCGGACGGCTTTGTAATACAAACGCGTTTTACACTGCCGCCGGACAAAACGGAAGTAGGCAGACCCTATATACATAAGGAGGTTATGCAAACATGAAACTTGCGCGAAACAAACGGATCCTGGCGGGCTTCGCTGCGCTGGCGATCCTGGCCGGCGTTCTGTGCGCCAACCTGGTGATCGTGCGCGCGAACGCCGAGTCGGCGCGGACGACGCGGACACCCGAGGACATCGTCCTTGTCGATCTCAACGCCGAAAAGGATCTGAAAAATGATTCTATCATCGCCATGGGCGGTGCGACCACGTCCGTTGAAAAGGTAGACGCGGACGAGGCGACCGGCTTCCCGGGCGGCACGGCCTATGTGGCGGCGTGGAAGAGCGGCCGTCTTGTCGGTATACAGAGAAATGCCGGCAGCTACGCCAAGGATTTCGGCGTGCTGAAGGGCAGCTATGTGCTCGACGCGTGGGTGTACGTCAGCGACGTCACCAAGCTGTCCCGCGTCCGCATCGATGTGTGCCAGGGAAACTTGGCGGATACCAGAGGGTATATCTTCCAAAAAGGCAAGACGGAGGATATCGACCTGCTGACCGAGGGCGTGCAGACAATACATAACGGCTGGAACCACTTTGTGGCGCCGCTGACCGAGGCTGATATGAAGTGTTCGGCGGACTACCCGACACAGATCAACTCCTACCGTGTGTTTGACAACGGCGATTCCGGCGCAACGCTGAAGATTGCCTCCCTTGTGCTGCGCGGCGTGGAGTCGGATGTGTTCGACGGCGGCTTTACTGCGGCGGACGAGAAAAAAGTGAGCGATATGGATACCACGCTCGGCAACCATATCAGCGTCAAGGATATCGCCACGCTGAAAGAGGGCACGGCGGTCGAGGGACAGCCCACCTCCGGCACGGCATATGTTGTGGATTACAAATCGAGCAAACCTGTGACCATGCATTTGCCCGGCATTGGGTTTGAAAATCTCGGCATTGAGGTGGCTGCCGCCGGAAAAATGACGGTGGATGCGTGGATTTATGTCCCGGTAAACAACAATCTCAGTCATCTTGTTTTCCGCGCATTCAAGAGTGATACGCTGCAGCAAAACAATTCTAACGTGACTTCAATTGTGGAGAATGCTAACGGCGCTGTGGTGGGAACTTTTGAGGTGGAGAATACCTATAACAGCAAGAGCGGATGGCAGCACATTGTCCGGGAGGTCAATGTTCCTGCCGGAAAGATCGGCAGTCTCAGTTTTCATAATCACAAGAAAAACACGCCTATGGTTTCTTTTGCCATCGGCTCCCTGAAGCTGACGGTGGACGGCAAGGACTATGATGTCGTCACCCCCGACGACGCTAAGGATGTCTCCAAGGTGCGCAACATCAACGAGGAATACAAGGTCGTCGACACCGCGTTGCTGACCGGCGGCACCGCCGGTGTCCCCTCCGGCACGGCGTATTATGTCGATAATTATTCAAACGCCTTCTGGGGCCTGCCGCTCGAGGGTAAGCTCAACATCGACATCTCCAACATGGCGACCTCGTCTAATAAGTCGGGCAAGCTGTACTATAAGCTCGACACATGGATTTGGATGAAAGATGCAGCGACCGCTAAAGCGGGCAACTTCGTGCTGCGCCTGTTCCCGAACGAATTCTCCAATGATGTCGCAAATAAGTCATATATTGAGCGCTGGATATTCAATTACGGTGTCGGCGGCGATGCCGACCTCGATGAGGATACTCCCGGTAATCAGACACTGCAAAACGGCTGGAACCATGTGGTGGCGTATGTGGATGATCTTGGCGGTTCGGTCAAGGCTACCGGTGCTACAAAGCTTGATACGGTGTTGCTCTACACACATAATGCTGATGGTGCATCCAGTAATGGAGGAGCGACCAACCGCACCAGCTATGCCCTTGCCTCCCTGCAGATTCTCCCCGTGACCGAGGTCAACGACGTGATCGCGATGATCAACGCGCTGCCCGCGACGGTGACGTATGCCGACAAAGCGGCGGTCGAGGCGGCTCGCGCGGCGCTGGATGCGCTGGATGCCACCAATCAGAAGCGCGTGACCGATTCGGTCGGCACCCGTCTGACCGCTGCGGAGGAAGCTATCGCCGCCTGCAAGGCGAAGATCACGGCGGTAGAGGAGAAGATCGACGCGATCGGCGACAACGTGACGCTTGATTCTGCGGCGGCGATCAAAGAGGCAGAGGATGCCTACAACGCGCTGACCGCTGCCGAAAAGGCGGATGTGTCCAATGCGGCCAAGCTGACCGCCGCCCGTGCGGCATATGATAAGCTCGTCAAGGATAACGCGACGGCGGATAAGGTCATTGCGGCGATCAACGAGATCGGCGAGGTGACGCTCGAGAGCGAGAGCAAGATCGTCGCGGCAGAGGCGCTGTATGCCGAGCTGTCCGACGACCAGAAAACGCTCGTGACCAACTACGAGACGCTGACCGCTGCCCGCGCGAAATATGACGCGCTGAAAGCGGATAAGGACGCCGAGGACGCGTTCAACGCCAAGGTGGACGCCATCGGTGACGTGACGCTCGACTCCAAGGCGGCGATCGAGGAAGCCGAGACGGCGTATGCGGCGCTGACCGATACGCAGAAGGCGGCAGTTGCCGACGCGAAAGCGAAGCTGGATGCCGCCCGTGCAAAATATGACGCCATGGCAGCGCTGGAGGCGAAAGCCAAGCCGGTGCGCGAGGCGATTGACGCGATCGGCGACGTGACGCTGGATTCCAAGGACAAGATCGAGGCTGCCGAGGCGGCGTATAACGAGCTGACCGAGGAAGAAAAAGCCTATGTGACCAACTATAACACGCTGAAGACTGCGCGCGATACCTATAACGACCTGCTGGAATCGGATAAGTATCCGCTGTCCTCCCCGAACTTCGGCTTTGACGTGATCAACAGCCGCTACACCTATGAGGTAAAACGCGGCGCGAACTTTGTGAATGAGATCAAGCCGGAGCTGGGCACAGGCCATGACGGCTCCGAAAACGGCGCGACGTACCTGCGCGGCATGAAGGCGGGCGACGCCGCCCGTATCCTGACTGCAGGCGGCACCGTGAAATTTGCGGCGCAGATGGATTCCGTCGTGAAATTCTGGGTGTATGTCAGTAATATCAGCGTGATCAATACCGTTCGCTTTGAGCTGTCCGATACGCAGGACGCGAATGAAAAAGAATGGGAGATCACCAAACAGATCACGCAGAACGGCTGGAATGAGATCACGGTCGACTTCTCCGGCGGCACCGGAAAGCTCGATCTCAATGATATCCGTTTCTGGCGCTGCTTCATCCTGACCAAGTCGGGCGAGGGCACCTATGACTTCGGTCTGGATGAGCTGTCCGTGACCAATACCTCCAAGCCCGCCGAGAAAGAGCCGACCGATTTCGACAAGATCGCCGATCAGTACAACAAGGTGACCTCCGGCTTTAATTACACGGCGGATGCGCTGATGGACGGCTGGAAATATGACGGCGGTCCCAAGGTGGATACCGACGAGAAGAAAGAGGGCACCGGCAGCCTGCGCTTTGATACCAAGAACAGCAATGTGCTCGGTATCATCCAGAGCCAGAACCTCAATGTGGACATGACGAGCATCTGGGACGATGGCTATGTCGGCTTCTGGCTGTATGTCAACGACCGCGACGCGATCAAGCAGATCATGATGGAGATCAGCTCCAACAATGCGATCGACAAGAACGAATATCAGATCGAGCTGACGAAGCAGATCACGGACAACGGATGGAACTATGTGGTGTTCAAGCTGTCCGACATGCGCGATCAGCAGCTCGGCGAGATAGACAAGGCGAACATCCTGCGCTGGCGCCTGTTCGTGCTCGGCAACAAGACCGGCAAGGACATTACGCTGCGGCTCGACGACATCAGCCTGCTGACCAAAAAGGTCGGCGGCGACGAGGTCTCCGGCTTCGGCTATGACGCCGACGCGATCGATACCGGCAAGTACGATTACGCCGGAACGGCGAAGACCGACACCGATGCGAAGCAGGGCAGCGGCTCCGTCCGCTTTGACCTCAAGGATGAGGGCGGCCTGCTCGGCATGATCCGTACAAAGACCAAGCTGAACTTCAAGGTGGAGAATCCCGATGCGACCGCCGTGCAGCTCTGGGTGTATGTCAGCGACGCGTCCGCGGTGAAAAACGCCGTGTTTGAGCTGGCTTCTAAGAGCCAGGATTATGACGAGATGCAGTGGGAGTTCCGCGGCAGCCTGTCCGACGGCTGGAACCAGGTCACGCTGATGCTGAAAAACGGCTCGCGTCCCAAGACCAACCCCAACGGCACGGAAAACGCGTTTACGACTGATTCCATCAACTTCTGGCGCGTCTATCTGCTCGGCAACAACACGGGCGAGACCGTGACGGTCAGGATCGACGACGTGAAGATGATCGTCATTGACGACGAGAACAACAAGGATCCCGAGAAGCAGTTTAACGATGACTGCGACGAGATCAACGACACGAAGTACCAGTACATTCCCACCCCGACGATCGGGGAGGGCAACGGCGGCGGCAAGGCGTATGCGTTCACGCTTGCGAACACCTCCGATGCCGACAGCCGTATGCGCTGGGTCAACAAGACCGGTCAGCTCAACTTTGCGATCGACGACTGGAAGAACAGCTATGTCACCTTTGACATTTATCTGAGCGATCCGTCGCTGGTGAAGCAGCTCGCATTTGAGCTGTCCTCCATTGCGGTGGATGCGTCCGACGAGCTGCAGTACAATGTGGAAACGGGCACGCTCACCGAGGGCTGGAACACCGTTCTGGTGCCGCTGCTCGCCATGGATCCCGGCTCGCTGGATCTTGAGCATCTGCGTTCGTCCCGCATCTTCCTGCTTGCCGACAAGAGCGGCGAGGAGCTGACGGTGCGCCTCGACAACATCCGCCTGCACAACCGCAACGAGCAGGACGAGAGCGACGAGTCCTCCGACGATTCCGACAACAGCAATGTGAACCCCGACACCAGCGACAAAAACAACCCGAACACCGGTGCGGCTTCCGCGGTTCTGCCGGCGGCTCTGCTGCTCGGTGCGGCGGCTGTGACTGTCGTCACCCTGCGCCGTCGTCGCGGCAATTGAGAAAGGATCAGACTGATTATGAAGAAAAAACAGCTGTTGACCGCTCTGCTGGCGGTCGTGATGGCGACGGGCCTGCTGTTTGGCGGATGCCAAAAGGATCCGGCGGAAAGCTCGGAGGCGGCGGAGTCCACCGCCTCCACCACCGCCGCCGATTCGGCGGATTCCGAAGAGCCGGACAGCACGGATCAGAGTGCGGAGGAGGATTCCTCCGCCGAGGATTCCGGTGCTGCGACCACTGCCGAGGAGAGCAAGAATTCCGGCAAAAATACCACCAAGCGAACGTCTGCTTCCACCAAGCAGACCGGCGTGGTCGCCGAGGTGGATAAATATGATACGGACGGCCTCAAAACGGTGGATATGAAGGGTTACACCCTGAAGATCGCCTTGACGTCCAAAAGCCTGATCAAAAACATGCGCAAAAAGGGCGATAAGGACTATACCGAGCCGAACGAGGCGACCCAACTGCGGTATAATGCGCTTGCCAATGTCGAAAAGCGCTTCAACTGCACGATCACACCGGTGTATTATGAGCCGGGCAAGCTGTCGCAGACCTATTCCCAGGCGATCATGGTGTCGGCAACCAACTCGGTGCCGCAGGTGATCCTCGGCTCTCTGTGGGAGGCGGGCAACATGATGTCCGCAAAGCTCCTGACCGATTTCGGCCAGCTCAAAAACGTCGATATGTCGAAGCCCTGGTGGAACAAGGCCATGGCGGAGGGCAGTAAGATAGGCGGCAAGGTCTATCTCGGTCTGTCGAACATCACCGAGCCGGACGTCCGTTCCTGGTACATCGCTTATAACAAGAAGATCGCCAAATCGATCGGTCTGACCGATGCCGTCCTGTCGGATATGATCAAGAACAAGACCTGGACGGTCGACAACTTCATCGCCTGGTCGAAAAAGGCGGTCAAGGACAAAAACGGCGACGGCAAGCTGACCGAAAAGGATCAGTGGGGCTTTGCCGCTCCCGGTACCGACTTTATCTATGCGATGATGGCGTCCGGCGGCGCTTCGTTCGTGGACGTGGACAAGAGCGGTAAGCGTGTGTACGGTCTGAACAACGATAACGCGATCTCCGTTCTCGAGAAGATCAACAAGATCATGTGCACCGAGGGCATCCGCTATCCCGTGACCAACAACAAGGATCAGATGGCGGCGGGCACCGACGGTAAGGTGCTGTTCTGGGGCTATCAGGCGCATTCCATCCTTTCGAGCATCCGCGAAGAGGGCGATATCGGCATTCTGCCGGTGCCGATCGGCGGCGACCGCAAGGATTATGAGGCGCTGGTCGACCACAACTGCGCGGCGGCGATGATCCCCTCGACGACGAAGGATCTCGACAAGGTCGGCACGCTCCTCGAGGCGATGTCCTTTGCCTACTGGAAGCTCATCCCCGAGCGGCTGGAGCTGTATAAGGAGCTGTATCTCGAAGAGGGCGACACGCTCAGCCTGTCTGTCGTGGATGGCGTGTTTGACCGCATGAACTGCTACGCTTGGGAATTCGACAACACGTCGGCGTTCCTCAAGAGCACCGTTCAGCCGATCCTTGACGCCTGCACCAAGGCGAATGCCGAGATCTCCGGCACCGTGGCGGCGATCAAGAATCCCTCGCAGGCAACCATCAACAATTTCTACGGGCAGAAGTAAAGCCTGTGGCCTTTGGGGCGGGCGACGGTCGAAAGGCCGCCGCCCGCCCGTTTCAAAGCCCGCCCCCTTGCGGGGCGGGGCTTTGAAAACGGCGCGTAGATGCTGCGGGTATAGTTTAAGGTATCCGAATCCGGCGGGGCTGCTGTTTTGCGGAATGCCCGGCTCGGATACCTTAGGATATACCCCATACCCCACCCCAGTTCCCTCGGAAAGGAAGGATGGAAGTCGTGAAAAAACAGGTACTCACCTTTCTGACAGCGGCGGCCCTGCTTTGCACGCTGCTGCCGGCGGTGCAGCCGACGGCGGCGGAAGGTGCTAAGACGGCGGATCAGACGGCGGCTGCGGCGCAGGATGCGGCTGCGGCGGAGAATTACGCCGTCTATGCCGCGGAAAACGCCGATAAGCCTGCGGCAGTGCAGACCGTCGCCGTGGAGGCGGAGAGCGCACAGATCGTCTCCGGCGATGCCGCTGTGCGGCAGGAAAGCGGATGCAGCGGCGGCGCCGCACTGGCGACGGAGGAGGGTTCGGTCATCCGGCTGACGGTGACGGTTCCCGCCGACGGGCGCTATACGCTGACCCTGCGCGTGTCGACCGAGGCTGCCAAACGGGCGGCGGCGCACCGCGCGCTGACGGTCGACGGCGAAACGCCGTTTCCCGAACTTTCCGAGCTGACGTTCACCCGCTACTGGTGTGATGTGCTGGAAAACGGGGAGTTTCAGAAGGACAAAAGCGGCAACCAGCTGCGGCCGGATACCGAGAGCAAAATTGTGTGGCAGGATCAGCGGCTGGATGCCGCGTCCGGCGCGCCCTATGCGCTGTATCTGACGGCGGGCGAACACACCTTTACGCTGACCGCCACCCGTGAGCGGCTCGTGATCGACACGCTGACGCTGGCGCCCGAGCCGGTAATGCCCGCCTATGCCGAAGTGAAGCAGGGGTGGGACAACGCGGGCTACACCTTTGCGGGAACGGAGGCGGATCTGACACTCGAGGCGGAAAAGCCGACAGCCAAATCGGAAAATTCGCTCTATCCCCGTTCCGACCGCTCCTCTGCGGCGACAAAGCCGCAGTCGGCGGAGGGGCTGACGCTCAACGCGATCGGCGGCTCGAACTGGAAGACCGTCGGACAGTGGATCAGCTGGACGGTCAACGTGAAAAAGTCCGGACTGTACCATATCGGCGTCCGCTATAAGCAGAATGCGCTGCGCGGCGTGTTTGTCAGCCGTGAGCTGACGATCGACGGGACGCTTCCCTTTGCCGAGGCGGCGCGACTGCGCTTTTCCTATGGCGGGCGGTGGCAGAGCACGGTCTTGTCCGATGAGGCGGGCGAGCCGTATGCGTTTTATCTGTCCGAGGGCAGACACACGCTGACCATGCGGGTGGTGCTCGGCGACACCTATGAGCTGACCGAGCAGGTCAGCGAGATCCTGACCGCCTTAAACCGCGATTACCGCGGCATCCTGTCCGTGACGGGCAGCAGCCCCGATGTCAACCGCGACTATAACTTCCCCGATGTGATCCCCGATGTGCTGGCGAATCTTGCCAAGCAGCAGAAGGCGCTCGCCAAAGCCGCCGAAACGCTGCATGCGATCACCGGTCAGTCGGGACAGATGCTCTCCACCCTTCAGACAATGGAGCAGCAGCTGGAGCGGATGACGGCACGTCCCTATCGGATCGCACGGGAGTTTAAGACCTTCAAGAGCAACATCAGCTCGCTCGGCGACTGGGTGAAGAATATGACCGACCAGCCGCTGCTTTTGGATACGATCACGCTGCAGAGCGAGGAGAGCAAGCCGCTGCGCGCCGAGGCGAGCTTCTGGGAGAGCCTGTCCTTCAACACGGCGCTGTTTGTCAACTCCTTCACGCAGGATTACCGCATCGCCGATACGGCGGACGAGGATCCGCTGGAGGTGTGGGTGCCGACCGGCCGCGATCAGTACCAGATCGTGCGGACGCTGGCGGAGAATGATTTCACCGTCAAGACCGGCAAGGCGGTCAACGTGCGCCTGGTGGCGCCGACCGCGCTGCTGCCGTCGACACTGGCGGGACGCGGACCCGACGTCGCGCTCTCCAATGCGCAGCATGTGCCGGTGGACTATGCACTGCGCGGCGCCGTGCTGCCGCTCAACGGCTTTGCGGACGCCGGGGAGATCTACGGGCGCTTTTCCGCCGGTGCGCTGACGCCGCTCACCTATGAGGGCAAGGTCTACGGCCTGCCGGAAAATCAGACGTGGCCGATGATGTTTGTCCGCCGCGACGTGTTCGACGAGCTGGGCGTGTCGGTCCCCGAAACCTGGGATGAGCTGCTGACGCTGCTGCCGACGCTCGGCCGCCGCAACCTCGAATTCGGTATGCTCGTCGGCTACGCGGGCTATCTCCAGATGCTCTATCAAAACGGCGGTACGCTCTACACCGCAGACGGCTATCACACCGCGCTCGGCACCAACGAGGGGGTCGGCGCGTTCAAAAAGCTGTGCGATCTGTTTACGCAGTATAAGCTGCCGATCACCTACGATGCCGCCAACCGCTTTCGCTCCGGCGAAATGCCGCTGCTTGTCGCGGATTATGCGTTTTACAACCAGCTGACCGTGTTTGCTCCCGAGATCAGCGGACAGTGGGAGATGACGTCGGTGCCCGGCACCGTGAAGACAGACGGCAGCGTTGACCGCACCGTCGTCGCGACCTCCACTGCCTGCATCATTATGGCGCAGACGGATAAGCCGAACGACGCATGGGCGTTTTTGAAGTGGTGGACGTCGACCGAGGCGCAGGTCAGCTTCGGCACCGATATGGAGGCGGTCTTGGGCCCCTCCGCGAAGCAGCCGACCGCGAATGTTGAGGCGGCGTCCCTGCTGCCGTGGTCCACGGCGGAATATGCGGCGCTGCGTAAGCAGCAGGAGACGGCAGTGGGCATCCCGACCGTCCCGGGCTATTATCAGGCGGAGCGTCTGATCGGCTTTGCGTTCAACGACGTCTACAACAACAATTCCAACCCGCGCAACGAGCTGCTCGACTGCCTGCACAGCATCGACACCGAGCTGCTCCGCAAATACGACGAATTCCATTCGTCCAAGCCGTGAAAGGAGGGCGTATCATGAAAAGATCCAAACTCGCGCGCAGTCGCGCTGCCGCGGAAAATGCCAAAAGCTACGCCCTGATCGCGCCGTATATGCTGATCTTCTTCACGTTCAGCGTGCTGCCGGTGCTGATCGCCATCTTTTTCAGCTTCACCCGCTTCAATATGCTGCAGGCGCCGCAGTTCATCGGCTTTGCCAACTATGTGCGGATGTTCGGCTCGGACGATGTGTTCTATACCGCGCTGAAAAACACGCTGTTCATGGCGGTCATCGTCGGCCCGGGCGGCTATCTGCTCAGCCTGTTCTTCGCCTGGATGATCAACGAGCTGTCCGACCGGCTGCGCCCGTTTGTGACGTTTCTGTTCTATGCGCCCTCCATCTCCGGCAACGTCTATCTGATGTGGACGGTGCTGTTCAGCGGCGATATGTACGGCTATATCAACGGTATGCTGCTGAATCTCGGCGCGATCAGCGAGCCGATCCAGTTTTTGAAGAACACCAAATATATGATGACGATCGTGCTGATCGTCTCCCTGTGGGCAAGCCTCGGCACGAGCTTTCTGACCTTTGTCGCCGGCTTTAAGGGCATCGACCGCCAGTATTACGAGGCGGGCATGATCGACGGCATCTCCAACCGCTGGCAGGAGCTGTGGCATATCACGCTGCCGATCATGCGGCCGCAGATGCTGTTCTCCGCCGTTATGTCCATTTCCGGCGCGTTCGGCGTCGGCGCGATTTCGACGGCGCTGTGCGGCTTCCCCTCCAATAAATATGCGGTACATACACTGATGAACCATCTGACCGACTACGGCGGACTGCGGTATGAGATGGGCTACGCCTGCGCGCTGGCGACGCTGCTGTTTGTGATGATGGCAGGGTTTAACATGCTGGTGCAGCGGCTGATTTCGAAGGTAGGTGAATGAGTATGACAGGATCTGCGGTCAAATCGCGCCGCCATCATCGGTATGCGCTGAAAAACCGGTCGCTTGTGGGCAGCATACTGAATCTGCTGTTTTTGCTGTTCATGGCGATATTCATGGTGCTGCCGCTCGTGTACACCATCTGCACCTCCATCAAGCCGCTCAATGAGCTGTGGATCTATCCGCCGCGCTTTTTGGTGACTAACCCGACATTCGACAATTTCCGCGATCTGATGACGCTGATGAACGACGCGACCGTGCCGCTGTCGCGCTATCTGTTCAACACCGCATTTATTGCGGTGATCGGCACGGCGGGCAACGTCATTTTCTCCTCTATCTGTGCCTATGCGTTTTCCATGCGGCAATTTCCCGGGAAAAAGGTGATCTTCAGGATCGTCGTGCTGACGCTGATGTTCAACACCGCCGTCACCCAGATCCCGACGTTTCTGATCATCTCCTCGCTCGGCTGGCTGGATACCTACCTTGCCTATATCATCCCGGCGTTTGCGACCCCGATGGGACTGTACCTGATGCGCCAGTTTATGGATCAGATGGTGCCGTATTCCATTATCGAGGCGGCAAAGCTGGACGGCGCGGGCGAGCTGACCATCGTGTTCCGCCTCGTGATGCCGATCGTGCGCTCCGCGTGGATCACGCTGATCATCTTCTCGTTCCAGGCGCTCTGGGCGGTGGGTGAAAACACCTATATCTACGCCGAGAGCATGAAGACCTTCAACTATGCCCTCCAGCAGATCCTGGCAGGCGGCGTGGCGCGTGCCGGCATCGGCGCGGCGGCCGCCGTCGTGATGATGGCTGTGCCCGCCGTGGTGTTCATCGTGTCCCAGAGCAACGTTCTGGAGACGATGGCGACCTCCGGCATGAAAGACTGATGAGACAGCGGAAAGGCGGGAACGGAACCATGAGAACACTATTCCGACGGGCAGCGGCGCTTTTGGCCGGACTGCTCCTTGCCGCGGCGCTGCCGGTGTCGGCGTATGACGGCTATATCTATTCCAGCGAGGGCAAATGGCAGAAATCGGTGCCGCTGTATCAGCCGACACGGCGCATCGAGCTGTCGGCGGAGCTGAAAACGCCGATGACCGAGGCGGTGGACATGTGCTACGGCCCGGACAACGCCCTTTATGTGGCGGATCACGGCACGAACCGCGTGCTCGTGTTTGACGACAGCTTCCGCTTTACGCGGGAGATCACGGGCTTCACCGCGGCGGACGGCAGTGCGGACAGCTTCAGCGGTCCGTCCGGCGTATTTGTCGACAGTGAGAACCGCCTGTATGTGGCGGATACCGAAAACAACCGTGTGGTGGTGCTGTCGCCCGAGGGGAAACTGGTGCGCATTGTCGGGGCGCCCACCGGCACGGGTATTCCTGCGGAATTTCTGTATAAGCCCGTTTCGGTGACGGCGGACGCCGCGGGCCGCATCTATGCGGTGTCGCAGTCCTCCAATATGGGCGTTTTGAGCTTTGACCCGAACGGCGAATTTGAAAACTTCATCGGCGTGCAGAAGGTGACCTACTCGACGTCGGAGCTTTTCTGGCGGTCGCTGATGACCGAGGCGCAGCGCGAGCGCAGTGTGCAGAACATCCCGGTGGATTTCAACGATATCGAGATGGACAGCGAGGGCTTCCTGTTCGTGACCTCGGCGGCGATCGACAAATCCAAGCAGTATTCGGCGCTGGTCGGCAGAAGCACCACGAGCGACTATGCGCCGGTGAAGCGGCTCAACACTTCGGGCGACGATATTTTAAAGCGCAACGGCTTTTTCCCGCCGGCGGGCGATCTGGATATCGACACCACCAAAAAGATCGACCGCGCCGTGTCGGCGTTTGCCGGTGTGACGGTAAACGATCTGGGACTGTATACCGTGCTCGACAGCACGGCGCAGCGGCTGTTCACCTATGACGGGAACGGCAGCCTGCTCGGCGTCTGCGGCGGGATCGGCACCTCGATCGGTCAGTTCATGTCTGCGACCGCCGTCGCCTACAAGGGACATTCCCTGACGGTGCTCGACGATACCGCGGGTGTGCTGACCGTGATGGCGCTGTCGGATATCGGCAAAAAGATCGAAGAGGCGATCGCGCTGCAAAATGATCTGCTGTTTGACGAGGCGCTGAAAAAGTGGGAGGAGATCCTGCCGCTCGACCGCAATCTCGACAGCATCTACATGGATATGGGCGACGCCTATCTGCGCGAGGGCAGCTATGATCTCGCTATGCAATTTTTTGAGACGATCGGCGACAAGGAATCCTATTCCGACGCATTTTCCCGCAAGCGGGCGGACTATGCCGGCTGGGTGGTGCTCGGACTGCTGGTCGGCGTGTCGGCGTTTTGCGTGCTGCTCTCCTTTGTGCTGAAAAAGCTCGCGGCGGTCAACCGGGCGGACGATCTGAACCCGCCCGAGAGGATCGGGGTCAAAAAGCAGCTGTGCTATGCGGTGTATCCGCTGTTCCACCCGATCGACGGCTTCTATTGCATCAAGCGGCAGAAACGGGGCAATACGGCGGGCGCGCTGATCATCATGGCGGCGGCTGCGCTGTCCTATCTCATCAACCGCTATCTGTCCGGGTACATCTTCTCGGCGGATATGATGGCGGACACCAACTACCTCAGGGATGCCGTCCAGTTTCTGATGCCGTTTCTGCTGTTCATCGTGGCAAACTACTGCATCACGAGCCTGTTTGACGGCGAGGGCAGCTTCCACGACATCTTCGTGACGGTCGGCTACGCCATGCTGCCGCTGCCGCTGCTGCTTCTGCCGACGACCGTGATGTGCAATGTGCTGTCCGCAGAGGAGAGCATGATCGTCAGCCTGCTGACGACAGTGGCCTACGGCTGGACGATCGGGCTGATCTTCCTCGGCATGACCTCGATCCACCACTACGGTCCCGGGCGCAATCTCGCGGCCATGCTGATGTCCGGGCTCGGGATGCTGGTGATCACCTTCCTGCTGTTGCTGTTTGCCTCACTGACCCAGAAGCTCGGCATGTTTATTCACAACGTGATCGTCGAGCTGTCTTACCGCTTATAAAAAGGAGGGCTGATCCGTATGAAATGCAAAAAAGCGGCTGCTTTGCTGCTGGCGCTTTGCCTTACAGCCGGCGGGCTGTCGGGCTGCCAAAACGGCAAGCACGCGAAAAAAGCGTATCCGGACTGGGTGCCGCAGACGGACTTTGACGCGCCCTCCATGGGCTGGGTGACGGTGGACGAGCAAAACGGCACCAAGCTGGAGATCGAGCCGGCGTCGTTTGCCATCCGGCTGACGCGGGGCGATACGGTCTGGGAAAGCCGTGACGAATCCGGCGACGAAGCCGAGGAGAACACGGCGTATGATTCGCCGCTCGTGCTGTACGGCTTGGAGATCGGCGGCGACGAGTTCGTGCTGGACGCCAATGTGTCCTGCATCCAGAAGGCGCAGTATGAGGTGACGATCGAAAACGGGCGTGTCAACGCCGTGTTCACCATCGGCACCCTCTCCACCCGCCTTCTGGCGCCGCAGGTCATCCGTGCAAGCGAGATGGAAAGCAAAATTTTTGCCCATTTGGACGAATCGGACTTGACCTATTTCGCAAAAAGGTATACTCTATACTCTAAGGAGGATTACCCCGAGGAGGACGCCGCCTATGCGGCGCTCAAAGAGCAGTATCCGATCATTGAAAAGAGCGACCTGTATGTTCTGCGCTCCGGCGTCGGCACACGGGAGAAAAACAAGCTGACCGAGATGACGCGCGAGGCGGGCTTTACCGAGGAGATGCTCGATGCCGAATATGCGGCGATCGGGTTTGAGGATGAAACGGCGAAATCGGTGCCGCTGTTTGAGGTGCCGCTGACGCTGTATCTCGACAAGGGCGACCTCGTGGCGGCGATCGACGCGGAGAACATCCGCTTTGACACCTCCGCCTTTGTGCTCAACCGCATCGACGTGCTGCGCAACCTCACGGCGTGTGACCGCGGCGTTGGCAAGGAGCTGTTTTTGCCGGACGGCACCGGTGCGGTCGTGGATCTGACGCGGGAGAATTACCGGCTCGGCAAGATCACCCGCACCGTCTACGGCGACGGATTTGATCCCGCGGGCAGCTACGGCAGCGAGAGCGCGTCGTTCCCCGTGTTTGCCATGGAGCGCGAAAATGCGGCGCTGCTTGCCGTGCTTGAGCAGGGCGAAGCCATGGCGGAGATCACCGCCTCCTATGCGGGCGCCGTGGCAGGCGTCTGGCCGAGCTTTGTGCACCAGGCGATGTATAACTCCTATGCGCAGGACGGCTGGAACAATATCGTGATGAACAGCTATAACCCCGAGCTGCCCGGCGACGTGACGTTTGCCGTGCGCTACCGGCTGCTTGGTGAGACCGGGTATGCGGCGCTGGCGAACAGCTACCGCGACTACCTCGCGGAAACGGGCGCGTTCGGCGGGACAAAGGCGGACGACACCCTGCCGTTTTATGTCGAAACGCTCGGCAGCGTCGATGTCCGTGAGCGGGTGCTGGCGTTTCCGGTCGAGCATGAGGTGGCGCTGACCACCTATGATCAGGATGCGGAGCTGATCCGCCGCGTGGCGGACGCCGGTGTGAAAAATGCCGTATTCCGGCTGACCGGCGCACTCAACGGCGGATTGATGAACAAGCCCGGCAACAAGAGCCGCCTGTGCGGCGTGCTGGGCAGCCATGCGGACTGGAACCGCCTGCTGGAAACGGCAAAGGAGGCGGGCATCAGCGTGTACCCCGACGTCGTGTTTGACGCCGTGACAAAGGATGGTTGGTTTGACGGCTTTGGTGCGACAAGCGATGCGGCGCGCGGGCTGAATGAGCGGTATCTGAGCCGCTCGGTCATCAACCGCGCGACCGACGAGCCGGAGACAGATGCCTATGCCTATATCGTGCGCCCGACCCGCGTATCGGACTATGTGCGGAGCTTTTTGAAAAAAGACCGGCTCTGCACCGATGCGATCGCGGTCGGCGGCCTTGCCCAGATGCTGGCGGAGAGCCACACGTCTCAGGTACATATCAACCGCGCCGAAAGCAAGCAGCAGATCGTCTCCAGTTTGCAGGCGCTGTCCGAGAATCACAGCCTGCTGCTGACCGGCTGCAATGCCTATGCGCTGCCCTATGCGGCGCACCTGACGGGGCTGCCGACGACAAGCTCGGAATACGCCGATTATGCGCAGAGCGTGCCGTTTGCGGCGATGGTGCTCCACGGCAGCAAAAACTACGCGCTGACGGCGCTCAACCGTGAAGCAGATACCGAGACCGCCGTGCTCAAAGCGATCGAATACGGCAGCGGCGTGTCGGTGGTGCTGGCACAGCAGAATACCGAAAAGCTGCGCTCGACCGCCTATTCCTATTATTATTCCGTCGACGCGGACTACTGGCTCGACAAGGCGATTGCCGCCTATGAGCGGGTGCAGGTTGCGGTCGGCGATGTCTGCGGCGAGGCGATCGTCGATCACCTGACGGTGGCAGACGGCGTAACGCTGACCGTCTATGCGGGCGGCAAGCAGATTCTGGTCAACTACAACGAAAAGCCGGTGACGGTGGCGGGCGTGACGGTGGCTGCGCGCGACTATGCGGCGGCATCGCTGACCGAGGCGCAGCGCGCGGCGCTGCGTGCCCCGGCGACAGCCGACGCGTCCGCCGACGGAGAGGAGGGAGCAAGATGAGCAAACCGAGCAAACCGAAAAACCTGTCGCTTGACAAGCGCATGGCCAAGCACGGCTGGGTATTTATCAGCCCGCTGGTCATCGGCTTCGTCGTGTTTTATGCGGATATCCTGCTCCAGTCGCTCCGCTTCGCCTTTTCGGAGGTCACCCCCGGCGACGGCATGGTTAACACGGCGTTTGCCGGTCTGACCCATTTCCACCGCGCGCTGTTCGTGGAAAACGACTTCGTGCGCAGCGTGGTGCAGAGCGCCTGGCAGACGCTGTACAGCGTGCCGCTGGTCATCATTTTCAGCCTGTTCGTGGCGACGCTGCTCAGCCGCAAGCTGCCGGGGCGTTCGCTGTTCCGTGCGATATTCTTTATCCCCGCCGTGCTGGTGACGGGCGCGATCGCCGCCTCCACCTCGGGCAATGCACTGTCAAATGCGATGAGCGAGATGGGCGGCATCACGACGGGCGCGACGGCGGACACCTTCCGCATCGAGGATCTGCAGAGCCTGTTCGGCGCCGCCGTGCTGAATGACGGACTGTTTTCCTATATCCTCAGCGCGATCAACAACATCTTCAACGTGATCAAGCAGTGCGGCGTGCAGATCCTGATCTTCATCTCCGGCCTGCAGGCGATCAACCCGTCTGTCTATGAGGCGGCGTCCATCGAGGGCGCCAACGGCTGGGACTGCTACTGGAAGATCACATTCCCGCTGATCGGGCCGATGATCCTGGTCAACGCGGTGTACACGGTGGTGGATTCCTTTACCGCCGCCAACAACCAGATCATGACGATGGTCAATGACCTCGGCGTGGCACAGATCGGCTATGCCTCGGCGATCGCATGGATGTATTTCGTGCTGATCCTGCTGGTGCTGCTGATCGTGGTGGTCTTTTTGAAGCTCACCGTGCTGCGCAGCACGCGATAAAGGAGGGCGAACGGTAATGACAACGGCAAAACGGGCGCTCCACCGTGTGCGGGCGCGGTATATGTCCTATCTGGTGACGATATTCAAGGTTCTGCTGCTGGTGGAGCTGTCCTTCACGATCCTCTACCCGCTCTTTTCCCAGCTCGCCACCACCTTTATGACCCAGAGCGATCTGGTGGATAAGACGGTCGAGTTTTTCGCCAAGGAGCCGACGCTCGACAACTACCGCTATCTGGCGGAGTACACCGACTACTGGGTGGCGCTGCGCAACTCCGTGATCCTGTGTGTGACCGTCGGGCTTCTGACGACGCTTTGCGCGGCGCTCTGCGGCTACGGCTTTTCGAAGTTCTCCTTCAAAGGGCGCACGCTGATGTTCGGCATCGTGCTGTTATCCATCATCGTGCCGCCGCAGACGATCCTGCTTTCCCTGTATACAAAGTTCCGGTATTTTGACATATTCGGCATCCTGCGGCTGTGCGGCGTGAAGTCGCTGCCCAACCTGACCAACGGCGGCTTCCTTCCGGTGGCGCTTTTGTCCGTGACCGGCTTCGGCTTCCGCGGCGGACTGTTCATCTTCCTGATGCGGCAGTTTTACAACGGCATCCCGAAGGAGCTGATGGAGGCGGCGTATGTGGACGGCGCCAACGTCTATCGCACCTATTTCAGCGTGATCTTCCCGCAGGGGCGGACGCTGATGGTGACGGTATTCCTGCTGTCGTTCTCCTGGATGTGGACGGATACGTTTTATGCCAACGTGCTCTATTCCGGCTATGACATTGTCGCCCGTATTGTTTCTACGGCTCGCTATATGTCTGGCCTCGGTGTGACGCAGGGCACGCTGACCTCCGGCATGTATATCAACACCGCCACCATGATGCTGCTGGCGCCGCTGCTTCTGGTGTTCATCTTCGGACAGAAGCTGATGGTGGAGGGTATCGAAAACAGCGGCATTGTCGGCTGACGGCAGCAAACGGCAACCAAAAAGTCCCGGGAGGATAAAGTCATGAAAAAATACGAGCGGATCTACGATGATTTCAAAGCCGCCATCTACAACGGCGAGTACAAGGCGGGGGATAAGCTGCCCACCGAGGAGCAGATCGCCGCGAAATACGGCGTTTCCCGCGTGCCGGTTCAGCAGGCGATGAATGCGCTGATCGGCGGGAAGATGGTCAAGCGCGTCATCGGCTCGGGTACGTTTGTGACCTTTGAATCCCATCTGGCCATGACCAAAAACCGCAATGCGGTCTTTCTGCTCAACGAGATCGACCCCGAGACGGCGCAGATCGTTGAGGGAGCGCAGCGCGTGCTGCATAAACGCGGTATCTTCCTCTCCACCCGCTATTCCGGCGAGGATTTCGACAGAGTGGAGCAGGAGGTGCTGGAACAGCTCAAAAACGATGAGATCGCAGGGCTGATGATCTATCCGATCGACTCCAACAAGCGGATCGACCTGATGTATGAGCTGGTGCGGGACAAAAAGCCGCTGGTCTTTGTGGATAAGCTGCCGAACAATCTGCCCGCCAACTGCGTGATGTCCGATCCCATCTCCGCCATGGATCAGATGGTGGGCCATCTGGTAGAGCACGGACACCGGCGCATCGCCTTTGTCGGCCATGATCCGGTCAGCCGGTCCTCTGTCGGCCAGCGCCTGCGGATGGCGGCGATCGCCATGCACAGCCGCGGACTGGAGCTGCCGCAGGAATATGTCCGCTGCACCGGCAACGCCTACACGGATACGCTGGCGCTGCTGGATCTGCCCCATCCGCCGACCGCGGTCGTCTACTGCGCCGCCGTCAGTCTCTACACCTCCTATCAGGCGTATTCCCGCCGCGGCGTGCGGATCCCCGAGGACATTTCCGTGATGGCGCACGATGACATCACCCGCTACTGGGATGCGGTCGGGCGCAAGATCAGCTGCGTGCGGCAGGATTATGACGGCATCGGCGAGGCGGCTGCGAAGCGGCTGTACCAGTATCTGGTCAAGCCGGACGGCCACAACATTGTCGAATATGTGCCGACAGCCTTTGCGGATTACGGGTCGGTGCGGACGCTGAACGCGGAGTAAAGGAGAGCTGCGGCGATGAAGATTCTGCTGTTTTCGGATGTGCATGCCAATATTGACGCACTGCAGGCGCTGGAAAGTGCCGAAAAGCACTGGGACGAGGCGTGGTTCCTCGGCGATATGGTGGACTACGGCTTCCATCCGCACGAGGTGATCGCCTGGATGCGGGAGCACGAGGTCAAAGCGGTGATGGGCAACCATGACCGCCGCCTGATCAACGAGTGGGACAGCGGCGCGCCCTGCCCGCCCCCGGAGGCGGCGGAGCGCTTTATCGACTACGACCGCGCGCTGGTCACGGCGGAGGATATCGCCTGGCTGCGCACGCTGCCGGAGGAACGCCGGCAGACGGTGGACGGCATCCCCTACTATATGGCGCATTCCTATGATGTACACGACCAGCAGCGGGCGCTGGAGGAGCAGGTCGCTTTCCGCTCCGGCCGCTTTTTTGAGCAGGTCTGGCGGGAGAAGATGGGCGAGGATGTGCCCGGCGAGCCCCGCCGCATCCTCTACGGACACACCCATCAGTGTACGGCGCTGTATGTCCGCGCCGGGGCGATGCTGCTGAATCCCGGCAGCCTGTCCTACCGGCTCGGGCCGGACGGCTGCTGCAAGGGCGGCAGTTATATGCTGATCGAGGACGGCGAGGTGAAGATGCGCTATCTCACCTATGACACGTCCCGCCTGCTGGCGATCGCGGAGGCGTCGTCGCTCAAGGGCTCGGAGATCGGCAACGCGCGGGTGTTTTTCTCGCCCGAAAAGCTGTAACCCGGCGGGATCGCCGCCGGGTGGGTATCCTAACGGTCAAAAGCCGCTGCGGAAATATTTCGCAGCGGCTTTTTTCAGCGTTTTCCGGCAACAGACCGGCGGTATTCGCGCGGGGAGCAGCCGACGTATTGCTTGAATATACGGGAAAAGTAGTACGGGTCGGGAAAGCCGGAGAGCGCCGCGACCTGCGCAACGGATACCGGCAGCCCGTTTTCATCGGCGAGCAGCGTCTTGGCCCGCCGGATGCGCAGCGCCATCAGCGTCTCCATCGGCGAGCAGCCGATCTGCTCCTTATACAGGCGGCGGAGGTGCGTGGGGCTGTACGGCTCGCGCCGCAGCTCCTCCGCCAGTGACAGCTCCGGATCGGCAAAGCGCAGGAGCAGGGTGTTGTACAGAGCATCCACACAGTGCGAGCGGCGTGACCCGCCGCTGGCGGACTGCGCATACTGCCCGATCAGCCCGCAGAGCGGCTCGATCAGGGCGCGGTTGTGCCCGGCGGATGCCCAGTACAGCCGCAGCATCAGGCAAAAGAGCGTGCGAAGCGTCCGGCTTTGGTCGTCCGGGACGGCAAAGGCGTCGGCGGGCAAAAAGCTGTCGGTGCCGATGAGCACGTCGACAAAGCCCGCGCGGGCAGTCTTGTGCAGCGGCACACGGGGCGGTACGGCGATCAGCGTGCCCGCAGAAAAGGGCAGGGACCTCCCGCCGACCGCGGCGGTGCCTTCGCCCGACAGGGTGAACAGCAGCGTCCACTCGTCCGGCACGCAGCGTTCAAGCGCCGTCATCGGTGCGGCATCCTCCGCTGTCATGCGCGCGGCGTAGTCTGCGGCTGAAAACGGCTGATTGACCGTGACCAGAAACGCGTGGACATAATGCGCGTCGCAGACCATGCGGACATACCGCATGTTGTCCCGCACCTCATAACAAAACACGGCGGTCTCGCTGTCGATGCGGTCGCAGACGGTCAGCCCGAAGCCGAGCAGCCCGCGCTCGATCGGCTGTTTTTCGCCGTCATAGGCGACCAGATGCCACCACTGCGTCGCGACGGCGGCGCCGAAATATACCCGGTCGCCCGCGCGCACCGGCAGAAAGCCGCCGGTGTAAAACGCGGCGTGCGGATCCTCCTCTGTGTCGCTGACCCAGCCGTTTGTGAGATCCTCCGTTGAAAACCGGTTGCCCGAAAGGGCAGCGCAAAGGGATATCTGTCTGACCACGCGGCTCTCTCCTCTTTTTGACGGAATGTTCGAAAAATACAAAAAACAGGTTGGCAATATACATTGCGAACCGTGCGGTATTCCTTTATGATATTAGCATAGACGGGCAGAAAATACAAGTGCATTTTTCCTGCGCGTGGTTGTTTACTCTAAGAAGGAGGAAAACGGAATGAAGATCGGGAAGGGAGTTTTGGGCGTGCTGGCTTTGGGGATATGCGCTTCTCTGCTGGCGGGAGCGGCGCCTGCGGTGTCGGCAGCCGACACGAGCAGTCCGCTGTACGGAAAGACCGCCCTGTTTTGCGGCGATTCCATCGGCTGGGGGCAATGGGACGACGGCAAACGGCTGGCATTTGCCGGACGCATCGCCGAACAGTACGGCATGAAGGTGAAAAATGAGTCGGTGGGCGGCAGCAGCTTTACGCCGGTGCGCAGCGAGCGGATCATCGACCAGATCAAGCCGAAGCGCAGCAAGACAGCCTATGACTATGTGATCCTGCAGGGCGGCGTCAACGATGCCTGGGGCAACGTGACCACCGGCGAGACCGCGCCGGTCGGCAAGGTGACGGATTCGTTCGACGTCAAACAGTTCAACACCAAGACCTATGCGGGCGCGCTGGAGGAGTTTTTCTATTACACCTTCCGGTATTACCCGAATGCCCGCGTGGGGTATATCTACACCTTTGCCACACCGACGAGTGGTCTCGGGCGCACAGGCGATATGAGCGAATATTACGCGGCGGCGGATGCGGTGTGCGCCAAGTGGGGCGTGCAGGTGCTCGACCTCTACCATGACCGCTATGTGTCCAACACGATGCTGGAGGTCAAAACGGCGCCGAACGCCTATCTCAAGGATGCGCTGCATCCCACGGCGGCGGGCTATGACCGGCTGGCGCCGTATATCGGCGCGTGGATGGAGCGTATGCCCGATACAAAGACCTATAAGGAAAACCCGTATGCCAACAAGCGCGTGCTGTTTTTGGGGGATTCCATCTGCGCCGGTTACGGCGACGACCAGAAGCGCGAGGTTTTAGGTTGGGCGGGCCGCATGCAGGACCTGATCGGCATCCGCGCCGACAACCGCGCCATCAGCGGGCTTTCGCTGTCCACGATCCGTTCCGCCCGTGTGATCGACCCGATGAAAACAGCGCCGGAAAACGCCTATGACTATGTGATCATGCACGGTGGCATCAACGACGCCTGGGGCAACAACTTCAAGGAGACCCCGCCCGCACCGGCGGGAAAAATGACAAATTCCTACAGCCCGGTGGATTTTGACATTTCCACGGTGGCGGGCGCGCTGGAGGAGCTGTTTTTCAACGCCTATCTGCGTTTTCCGAGTGCCCGCCTCGGCTTCATCATCAATTTTGACCTGCGCAGCGACAAGGATATGGGGCTGTATGACGACGTGGTGCGCCAGATCTGCAGGAAGTGGAATGTCGCCTGTCTGGATCTGCAAAACGACAGCTATGTGACGAAAACGCTGCTGAACAACTATTCCGAGGTCTATCTGCCGGACGGCGCCCACCCCTCGGCAAAGGGCTACGATCAGCTGACGCCGTATATCATCAAGTGGTTCAAGACGATTCCCTATGCCGATATCAGTGCCTTTGAGAGCAAGATGCCGGTCACGGATAAGGTGCCGAAGGCGGAGGATACCGAGGCGGTCGAATACTGTATCAGCAAGATCGGCAAGGTGACGGCGCAGAATTACCGCGAAAAGCGGGAGCTGATCGAGGAAGCGGAGGATCAGCTGGACTATTATCTGGTCGTATACGGCAAGCCCTGCGTGATCTACATAAAAAATTATGCGGAGCTGCGGGCGGCGCGAAACGCCTATGAGCAGTTTGCCAAGGCAGGAACGACGGCAGGCGGTAAGAAAAATACCACGGCGGGGACAAAGGCGACGACCGCTGCCGGTACGGCGGGGGCGACGGTGCCGCAGCCGACGGCGGCAGAGGACAGCGCCGCATCCTCCCCGGCACCGACGGAATCGGGTGCCCTGCCCGCGGATACAACGACGGCGGCAGAGTCCTCCGCGGCGGCAAAGCCCGCAGACGGGACGCCGTGGGGGTGGATCGGCGGCGGGATCGCCGCCGTGCTCGCGGCAGCCGGTGCGGCGGTCGCGGTGATCCTGCGCAGGCGCAAAACACGATAACGGATAAACGAAGACCCGGCTTTGCGGTTCAAAATAAACCGCAAAGCCGGGTCTGTTTTTGTCCCCCCCTGCGGAAATTTTTCCGCAGGGGGACAGAGCAGGCGTCAAAATTCCGCTCAGCGGAACTTTTTGCGCGCCGTATAGCTCGTGTGCAGGATGTGATGCGCCTTTTCGCCGCCAAAGCCGTCAAAATACTCGGCATACAGCGCCTTGACGACCGGAGACTCGTGGGACTTGCGCAGCTTCGACGCCTTGTCAGCGTCGTACAGCGCCTTGGCCCGCAGCGCCTTGATGTCCACGGTGTTGCGGACATAGCCCGGCTGAATGGGCTGGCCGCCGCCGTTGACGCAGCCGCCCGGGCAGCCCATGATCTCGATGAAGCTCCAAGGGGCGGTGCCGTCCTTCACGCGGCTCATGACGTAGTTCGCCGCTGCCGCGCCGCTCGCGACGCAGACCTTCAGCTCGGTGCCGGCGATGGTGTAGGTGGCCTCCTTCAGCCCGGCGGTGCCGCGCACTTCGGTAAAGTCGACGTCCTCGTTGTCCTTGCCGGTCAGCCAGTCGTTGGCGGTACGCAGTGCCGCCTCCATCACCCCGCCGGTCGCGCCGAAGATCAGTGCCGCGCCGGTATCCTCGCCGAGCGGGGAATCAAATTCCTCCTCCGGCAGAGCGGTAAAGCGGATGCCCGCCCGCTCAATCATGCGCGCTAACTCGCGGGTGGTAATGGAAATGTCGATATCCGGCACGCCCGCCGCCGCCTGATCGTCGCGGCCGATCTCAAACTTCTTCGCGGTGCAGGGCATCACGGAGACGTTGACGATGTTCTGCGGGTCGATGCCCATTTTCTCGGCATAGTAGGTCTTGATGGTCGCGCCCGCCATCTGCTGCGGCGACTTGCAGGTGGAGAGATTTTTCAGCTGCTCCGGATAGTAATACTCGGCAAATTTGACCCAGCCGGGGGAGCAGGAGGTGATCATCGGCAGCGCGCCGCCGTTTTTCATGCGCTGCACCAGCTCGTTTGCCTCCTCCACGATCGTGAGGTCGGCGGCAAAGTCGGTATCGAACACCTTGTCAAAGCCGAGACGGCGCAGGGCGGCGACCATCTGCCCTTCGACATTGGTGCCGATGGGATAGCCGAAGCTCTCGCCGAGGCCCGCGCGCACAGAGGGCGCGGTGGTGACGATAACGGTCTTGTCGGGATCGGCGAGCGCCGCCCAGACCTTGTCGGTGTCGTCCCGCTCGGTCAGCGCGCCGGTCGGGCAGACGTTGATGCACTGACCGCAGGAGATGCAGGGCACATCGGCGAGATCCTTTTCAAACGCGCAGGCGATGTGCGTGTCGATGCCGCGGTCGTTGGCGCCGATGACCGACACAAACTGCTGCTTGCAGGCTGCCACGCAGCGGCGGCAGAGGATGCACTTGTTGTTGTTGCGCACGAGGTGGGCGCAGGAGGTGTCCGGCTCGTAGTGAGGGGCGTAGCCCTCAAAGCTCGATTCCTCAACGCCGTAGTCGCGGCAGAGCTTCTGCAGCTCGCAGTTGCCGGAGCGGACGCAGGAGAGACATTTTTTCTCGTGGGTGGAGAGGATCATCTCCAGCGTCGTGCGGCGGCATTTCTGCACCTTTTCGGTGTTGGTTCTGATCTCCATCCCCTCGGCAACGGGATAGACGCAGGCGGTCACAAGGCCGCGCGCACCGGTCGCCTCGACGACGCAGATGCGGCAGGCGCCGATCTCATTGATATCCTTTAAAAAGCACAGGGTCGGGATCTCCACCCCGGCGGCGCGAGCCGCCTCCAGAATGGTGGAGCCTTTCGGGACGCTGACGGCGATCCCGTTGACCTTTACATTGACCATATCCATCAAAAGCAGCTCCTTTCTCAGATCTTCTCAATTGCGCCGAATTTGCAGCCGTCCACACAGGCGCCGCACTTGAGGCACTTCGCCGGGTCGATCTGCATGGAGGGCAGCTTGTGACCGGGCGCGGTGTAATCGGTCTTGGCGATCGCGTCAGCCGGGCAGTTGCGGGCGCACTTGCCGCAGCCGATGCACTTGTCCTGATCAATATGGAAGGTCAGCAGGTGCTTGCAGACGCCGGCGGGGCATTTTTTGTCCACCACATGCGCCACATATTCGTCGCGGAAGAAGCGCAGCGTCGCCAAAACGGGGTTCGGCGCGGTCTGGCCGAGGCCGCACAGGGAGTTTGTCTTGATGTACTGGCACAGCTCCTCCATCTTGTCGAGGTCCTCGAGCGTGCCCTTGCCGCGGGTGATCTTGTCCAGCATCTCCAGCAGGCGCTTGGTGCCGACACGGCAGGGGGTGCACTTGCCGCAGGACTCGTCCACGGTGAATTCGAGGAAGAATTTCGCCATATCGACCATGCAGGTGTCCTCGTCCATGACGATCAGACCGCCCGAGCCCATCATGCAGCCGATGGCGATCAGGTTGTCGTAGTCCACCTCGGTGTCGATCAGGCTGGCGGGAATACAGCCGCCGGAGGGGCCGCCCGTCTGCGCCGCCTTGAACTTTTTGCCGTTCGGGATGCCGCCGCCGATCTCTTCGACGATCTCGCGCAGCGTGGTGCCCATCGGGATCTCCACAAGGCCGGTATGCTTGATCTTGCCGCCCAGCGCGAACACCTTGGTGCCCTTGGAGCGCTCGGTGCCCATGGAGGCAAACCACTCCGCGCCGCGCAGGATGATCTGCGGGACGTTCGCAAAGGTCTCAACGTTGTTTTCCACGGTGGGGCAGCCGAACAGACCCTTGACCGCCGGATAGGGCGGACGGGGACGCGGCTCGCCGCGGTTGCCCTCGATGGAGGTCATCAGCGCGGTCTCCTCGCCGCAGACGAATGCGCCTGCGCCCAGACGGATCTCCATGTCGAAGTCAAAGCCGGAGCCGAAGATGTTTTCGCCGAGAATACCGGCGGCGCGCGCCTCGTCGATCGCGACCTGCAGGCGGTGAACGGCGATCGGGTATTCGGCGCGGACATAGACAAAGCCCTTGGTCGCGCCGATGGCATAGCCCGCGATCGCCATGGCTTCGACGATGCAGTGGGGGTCGCCCTCGAGGACCGAGCGATCCATGAAGGCGCCGGGGTCGCCCTCGTCGGCGTTGCAGACGACATATTTCTGCGGGGCTTTGTTCGGCGCGGTGAGCGCCCATTTGCGGCCGGTGGGGAATCCGCCGCCGCCGCGGCCGCGCAGTCCGGAATCGGTGATGACCTGGATGACCTGCTCCGGCGTGTACTCGGTCAGCACCTTGCCGAGCGCCTGATAGCCGTCGGTGGCAATGTATTCCTCGAGCGACTCGGGGTCGATAACGCCGCAGTTGCGCAGCGCCACGCGGTTTTGCCGGCGGTAGAAGGGGGTCGCATCGAGCGGCAGAATCTCGTCACCTTTGACCGTCTCATCATACAGAAGACGGGTCACGACGTTGCCCTTGGCAAGATGCTCGGTCACGATCTCGTGGACATTTTCCACTTTCATCATGGAGTAGAAGGAACCCTCGGGATAGACGATCATGATGGGGCCGAGGGCGCAAAGACCGAAGCAGCCCGTGCGGACGACCTCCACGCGGTCGGACAGCCCCTGCGCTTCAATCTCGGTATGCAGCGTCTGGATGATCTCCTCGCTGTGAGAGGATGTGCAGCCCGTACCGCCGCAGACCAGCACATGCCGCCGGGTTACGCTGTCCGGCTTGTGCTGTTTGCGGACACTGATGACGTCGCGGTACTGTTCGCGGACGGCATTCAGCTCTTCCAGAGTTTTCATGCGTGCAGTCAACACCTTTCTGTTAGTTGCTTTCCCCAGCGCGGCGGAAAGCACGTTCACGCCGCCATTACCCTATGTGCGGCATAACATATCCAGTATATCATGTTTTACATGAAAAGAAAAGTCTTTTTTCGCCTTTTCCCCGGCGGGGATGGAGAAAAAAGGCGGATATTTTTGTGAAAAAGGCCCATGCCGGTCGGGAGCGGCGGCAAAAAGCGGAGCGGCGGCTTCTGCTTTGCGCATGCCGACAGGCATTTGTGCCTGCGTCGGTATGCGCACTCCCGTATAGGCATACAAATTTGGATGGCTTTGTATGCAAATTTACCATGATCCGGTAATTCTGGCAGGGAGACCAAGCGGAAAATGTCCGAAAAAACGCTTTGAATGTCCCAAATGTCTCTTTTTTACTTGACCAAACCTCTTTTTTTCGGTATAATATAGGAGCAAATAACAGTTTTTTTGCGGCAAAACGGCGAACAATGCCGATTTGTAAGACAGCTTGACCGGCTTGGGAGATATCTCCGTCCGGTCAATACGAAAGGGCGGCGGCTGTCGGCTCCTTTTGTGCGTATACAGACAGCCAAAGGCGGATATTCCCTTTTAAATTCAACAAGCGGAGAGTGACACAATGGAAAAGAAAACGCTGCATATCATTCCCCACTCCCATTGGGACCGGGAATGGTATATGGGCTTTGAACGTCATCGGATGCGTCTCGTGGAGCTGTTTGACACGCTGATCCGGGTGATGGAGGAAAACCCCGACTACACCTATTACCACATGGACGGGCAGTATGTCGTGATCCAGGACTACTTAGAGGTGCGTCCGCAGATGAAGGACCGTCTGCTGGCGCTGATCCGCGCCGACCGGATCCAGGTCGGGCCGTGGTATGTGCTGCAGGATGAATACCTCACCTCGGGCGAGTCGAATGTCCGCAACATGCTCTACGGCATCCGACTCTGCCGCGAGCTTGGCGCCGATCCCGTGATGACGGGCTATTTCCCCGATGCGTTCGGCAATATTTCGCAGGTGCCGCAGATCCTGCGCGGCTTCGGCATCGACAATGCCGCTTTCGGGCGCGGCGTCAGCGAGGTCGGCGCGGACAACGCCATCGGCGTCAAGCGCAACCCCTCGGAGTGGCGCTGGCGCTCCCCCGACGGCAGCGAGGTCGTCGGCGTGATGTTTGCCCACTGGTACCATAACGCCATGGAGCTGCCGACCGACAAGGAGAAGCTCGCGCCGCGTCTTGAAACGCTGATCCGCGATTGTGAAGCCTCCGCCTACACCCCGCATCTGCTCGGACTCAACGGCTGCGACCATGAGCCGGTGCAGACGGATCTGCCCGAGGTGATCAAAGCGGCAAACGAGCTGCTGGCCGGGCAGGATATCACGGTCAGGCAGAGCAATTTCAAGGAGTACGTCGCGGCGGTCAAGCCCTATGCAGCGTCGTTTCCGCAGGTCACGGGCGAACTGAACGGGCAGGGCACCAACGGTATGCACCTGCTGATCAACACCGCCTCGACCCATATTCCGCTGAAGCAGCGCAACCACCGCGGGCAGAACCTGCTGACGCAGCAGGCGGAGCCGATCAGCGTGCTTGCCGCCCGCGAGGGGGATACCTATCGCGACGATATGCTGCTGTTCGCGTGGAAAAAGCTGATGGAGAACCATCCGCACGATTCCATCTGCAGCTGCAGCAGCGACGAGGTCACCGATGAGATGGTCTCCCGCTTTGAGCATTCCCGCCAGGTCGGCGAGTATGTGCGCGACGAGGCGATGGACTATCTGCGGCACCATGTGACCGCGGCGGAAAAAAGCGTGCTTGTCTGCCATACGACGGCGGGAACCGAGACGGCGACAGTGACCGCGACGCTCGATTATCCCGAGGACAAAGCGGCGCTGACGGCGGTATCGCTGATCGCGCCGGACGGCACGGTGATTCCCGCCGTGCTGCAGGACAACGGCCGCACCTTTACCTATACGCTGCCGAAGACCACGTTTCGCAAGCCGCGCTATGTCCACCGCTACACCGTCACCTTCCCGGTGACGATGACCGGTATCGGCTATGCGCTGTATACCGTGCGGGAGGAGGCTGCCCCTGCGGCTGCCGCGATCACCGTGACGGCGCGCGGTGCCGAGACCGCGACCATGAAGCTCGCCTTTGCCGAAAACGGCACGTTTGCCGTGACCGATAAGAAGAGCGGCGTGACCTACAGCGGGCTGAACGAATATGAGGACGTTGCCGATGCCGGCGAATCCTATAACTTTGTCCCGCTGGCGGATGATGTGCCGGTGTCCACGGCGGCGGATACGGCGCGCATCTGGATCGAGCGGCAGTCCCCGGTTTCGGTGACGTTCGGCGTGGAAAACCGCTGGGCGCTGCCGGTCGGGCGCGACGGCAAGGCGCGCAAGACGGAGACGGTCGAGACCGTGATCACGGCGTTTGTCACGCTGACGGCGGGGATCGACCGCGTGGACGTGCGCACGACATTTGACAATCAGAGCGAGGATCACCGTGTGCGCGCGCTGTTCCGCCCGCATATCGAGACGGAAAAGAGCCTCGCCGACGGACAGTTTGACCTCGTTGAGCGCGGCATCACGCCGTGGAAGGAGTGGATCAACCCGTCGAACTGCCAGCGCTGCCAGGCGTTTTTCGCGCTGGAGGATGCCGCGCGCGGACTGGCTGTGGCGGGACGCGGACTGCATGAGTTTGAGATCCTGCGCGACGGCGAGAATACGATGGCGCTGACGCTGCTGCGCTGCGTGGGGCATATGGGCGACTGGGGCGTGTTCCCGACGCCGCACATGCAGTGCAAGGGCGTACAGACGCTGGAATATGCGGTGGTGCCGTATGCGGCGGCAAACCGCGAGCAGGCGTTTGCGCTGGCGCACAGCTTTGCAGACGATGCCTTTGTCACGGGCGATGTGGACGCGCAGGCGGGCAGCCTGCCGCCCGTGCAGACGCTGGTCGCCGTGGATGCGCCCGCGCTCGTGACCTCCGCCTGCAAGCGCAGCGAGGATAAGCGCGCGACGGTGCTGCGTCTGTATAATCCGCTTTGCCGCGATGTGGACGCCACGCTGACGCTGGATTCCGCCGTGAAAGAGCTGTATGCGTCCGACCTCGCGGAAAACGAGGGCGAGGCGCTGCCGATCGCGGACGGCAAGGCGAAGTTGACGGTTCCCGCCAAAAAAATTGTGACCTATCGGTTCCGCTGAGACCGGGCAAAAAACCGACCCGCACAGGGGTACTCCCTGTGCGGGTCGGTCTGTTTTTTCAGGATAATTTATTCCGCCGCTGCCGCAAAACGGGCGAGACAGGTCTCGATCGTGTGCTGCGATGCGTCGATTCTGCCCTGCCAGCAGGCGGCAGCACCGCCGCCGCGGGCGGACAGCTCCTGCCGCAGCAATCCCGCAAGCGGGGAGAGGTCGACACTCTCGCTGCCGATCACGCCGGTGTAGCCCTCGCGGTCACTGCCGGAAAACACGGCGCAGACACGGTTTTTCCGCTTTTGCGCCGCCGTCAGCAGCGGGCGGCAGAGCTTGGCGTCCGCATCGGGCAGAAAAACGGCGCAGAGCGGCTGATCCTGCGGCAGCGTTTTTGCCGTCATCTCCGCGAGCGCCCGCCGGACGGCGGCTGCCCGACGGGCGTCCTCCTCGCGGGCGGCAAGCAGGCGGGTCACGGCGGCGTGCAGCTCCTCCGGCTTGGCGGAGAGCGCCGCGGCGGCGCGCCCCGCTTCGGTGTAGAGGGCTTCAAATGCCGCAAACGCCGCCTGCCCGCAGAGCATGTGCACCCGCGTGCCGCCCTTATACCGCATGGCGTCGAGCAGCTTGATCCCGCCGACCTGCCCCGTGCGGGACACATGCGGGGCGCAGCAGGCGCAGACGTCCACCCCGGGGATGACGACCAGCCGCACGGCGCCGGTCAGCTCCTTTTTGCTGCGGTAATCTGTCTTTTCCAGCTCCTCCGGAGACGGAAAGCGGATCTCGACCGCAATATCCGCCGCGACCGCCGCGTTGGCCTCCTGCTCAATAGCGCAAAGCTGCGCGCGGGTCAGCTCGCCGTCGAGGTCCAGCGTCGTGTCGCTGTGGCCGAGGTGAAAGCCCACATTGTGCAGCCCGAAGCGGCGAAAGAGCAGCCCGGACACGATATGCTCGCCGGTGTGGTGCTGCATCCGTGCAAAGCGAACGGCGTAGTCAAGCCGCCCCGTCACGGCCTCACCCGCCGCCAGCGGCATGTCGGTGTAATGCACGGGGTCGCCGTCGACAAGCTGCACATCCGTCACATGCGCCGCGCCGAGCGTGCCGGTGTCGGCGTATTGCCCGCCCCCTTCGGGGAAAAAGGCGGTGCGGTCGAGCCGCACGGCATAGCCGTCCTTCGCGGGCGCGCAGGAGAGCACGGATGCCGTAAACTCCCGGCAGGCACCGTCTGTTTCATACAGCCGCTCGGTCATGTCTCATCCTCCGGCATGGTATCCGCCGCGCCTGCCTCCATGCCGAGCAACTGCTCGGCTTCGGCGCCGCCGACCTCTTCCACATTTTTGAGCTTTTGCCGGATGACGCGGTTGCGGCGCTCGGCCTCGTCGAGCGTGTTTCCGGCCTCCTCCAGCTTGCGGCGCACCTTCTTGAACACGGCGGCAAACTGGTCATACTGCTGCTTGGCGGCGCCGAGCACCTTCCACACCTCGGCGGCGCGCTTGTCGAGCGCAATGGTGCGGAAGCCCATGCGCAGCGTGTTGAGGAATGCCGTCACGGTCGTCGGACCGCAGACCATCACACGGTAGTCGCGCTGCACCTCCTCCACCAGTCCGGGCAGGCGCAGCACCTCAGCATACAGCCCCTCGGTCGGCAAAAACAGGATCGCAAAATCCGTGGTGGCGGGCACTTCGATGTACAGGTCGTGGATGGTCTTGGCTTCGCTGCGCACCGTGCGCTCAAGCGCGCGCGTGGCTTCATCGACGGCAGCCTTGTCCGCCCGGTCGGCAGCCTCGGACAGCCGCAGATAGTCCTCCTGCGGGAATTTGGAGTCGATCGGCAGCCAAACGGTGCCGTCGCCCGACCGCGCCGGAATCTTCACGGCGTATTCCACCATTTTGCCGTTGTTGCGCGGCGAGACGTTGCGGGCGTACTGGTCGGGCGTCAATGTCTGCTCAAGCAGGCTGCCGAGCTGCACCTCCGCCCATGTGCCGCGCGCCTTGACGTTGGTCAGCACCCGCTGCAGGTCGCTGACGCCGCCTGCGAGCTTCTGCATCTCGCCGAGCGACTTGTAGACGTTCTGCAGCTGCTCGCCGACCGTTTTGAAGCTCTGATCCAGCCGGGTGGACAGCGTCGCCTCCAGCTTTTCGTCCACCGTCTGCCGCATCTGCTCGAGCTTTTGCTCATTGGAGGTCTGCAGCTGTGTGACCGACCGGGTCAGCACGTCGGTGACGCGGTCCAGCCGCTCGGACAAAAGTCGGAACAGCTTGTCCTGCTGCTCGCCGACGCGATCCGAAAGCGCCGTGCGGCTTTTCTGCTGCTCCACCGCCAGCTCGCCGCGCAGGCGGGTCAGCGCGTCCCGCAGCTCGCGCATGACGGCGTCGTTGTCCTGCCGGTTGCGGTGCAGCTCATCGGTCAGCCGCCCCTCCAGCTCCTTGATCCGGGCTTGTGTCTCCCTGTCCTCGCTGCCGCCCTTTTGCCGCAGCAGCACAACGACGAGCAGCACTGCGTTGATCAGCCCCAAAACGGCGCCGACATAGCCGATCCATTCCATATGGCTTCACCCTCCGCTTGATTTGTATTGCCTACAGTGACTTTGTCTACAGTTTACCCCATTTTCCGTCTGCCGTCAAGCGGCAAACGCAGCAAAAAGGGGGTCTCCGGGCGGAGACCCCCTTTTTGCGTATGCGGCGACGGTTTATGCCGCCGCGTCGGTGGCATCGGAATTGTAGGAGATTTCCTGAGAGGTTTCAGGCTCTCCGTTCTCCTGCTGTGCCTCGTTCAGACGCCGGACCAGCTCATCAAGCTCGGGCTGCGCGGAGGCAGGCAGCGAGAAATAATACTCGTTGATCCAAGCCCTGCCGTCGTTGTCATAGCAGTTGGTGAGGAGCGTGAAGATTGTCGAGCCGGCATCGGCAGTCTGAGCCTTGTTCAGCAGCTCATGCAGAGCGCGGCATATGGCGGCGGAGTCGCCGGTTTCGCTGTCCCCGAAATAGTAGGGGGCAGCGTCCTTGGACAGCTTGATGCCGTCCGGCACGGAGTTGCAGGTGTTCATCGAGAAATGATACGACCAGTATGCGCCGCTTTCCATCAACTTGACCCGTTCAAGCGCAGCGTCCTTGTCGGGCAGCTTCGCCATATACAGCCGGATGGTGCGGGAAAATTCCCAGGGGATATACACGTTTTCGGTGGAGCCGTTTCTGGTCAGATAAAGGGTGAACGGCGATGCGGTCAGCGAGAGGTCGTCTGGATCGACGCTGCTGCGTATATAGCGGTACCAGTCGACAAAATGGGACTTCGCATAGTCCGCCACCTCTGCGCAGAATGTCTCATAGATCTCCGGAAGCGCGGCGGAATCGGTCAGCGCCGGGGTGCAGGAGAGGGAGAGACCGCTTGACCCGATCTGCGGCAGGGTGCTGTAGGCGCGGATGACCGTCTCGTTGGCGGTGAGCACTTTGGTCAGCTGTGCGCTCTGCTCCTCACTCGGATACAGCACCCGCGTCACGGTGCGGGCGCCCGAACGGATGCGCACCGTGACCGCCCCTTGAGAGCCGTTGCCTTTGGAGAAGTTGTGCCTGCGGATGGCGGCGACATGCTCCGATAAAAGCTCCGCCGTCATGTGGCGCAGCGTCGGGTCGGTCAGCTCGGGCGCGGAGGTGCGGTCCATGAAGAAATCGTCCTCACTGTAGAACGTCACGCCCGAGATCTGCTCCGCCGCAGGCGTATAGGACAGCACGACCTCGCGGAAACCGAAGACGGCAAGCCCATAGGCGACGTTCAGCGCCAGCACGATGCCGAAGGCGGAGAAAACGCGAAGGAGCGCTTTGAACCGCCGCATGGTGATGAGCTGATAGATCAGCATGGTCACAAGCGCCAGGATGTACATGACGACAAGCCAGAAGATCCAGTCCTTGAGTCCCTCGCTGCCGCACAGCAGGCGGTCGGTGATGATGGAGGCGGGCAGCAGGCTCGCGGCAAAGCCGACGACGATGCACAAAAGCCGCTGGATCCGCGGGCTGTGGGCGGCGCGCTCCGCCGATTCGCTGCGGCGGCGGACAAACAGAAACAGCGCGGCGGCGGCGTACAGCAGACCGAGCACAAGGGAATACACCCCGGAGCTCGGTTTTGTCACGACCTCGCTCCAGTTGCCGACCAGGCCGAAGATCAGCCCCGCCGGCACGTTATACCGCACATCGAGAAGCGGCAGCGATTCGCCGGACGAGAGGATCGGCAGCGATTCGCGCAGCAGGAGCACGATAGCGATCAGGACGATGCGGGGCAGATACAACAAAAGCCCCGTGCCGATGACGTTGTTGAAGCCGTTGCCCGTTACGCTCATGGCGATGGCGGCAGCTGCCGCCGCGAGCACGGCGCCCGCCATCATGTTGAACACATAGATCCACAGGCTGCCGGACGGGATGACATAGGCGCCCGCGAGCAGAATGCGGAAAAATACACGGCTGGTCAGCGCCGGAACGACCGCCAGCACGGCAAGCCAGGACAAAACGGCGGCAAAAAAGCTCAGAAACAGGCATTCGCGCCGCTCGGGAAGCTGATGATAAAAGTCGCTCGCGCTGCGGCTGTTCAAAAAGCGGAACAGATACAGCACCATCAGCGGCGCAATGACTGTCGGCAGCAGCACCAGAAGCGGTATACCGGCAATGCCGTCGAGCGACTGCACACGCGTGGATGACGACAGGCTCATGCCAAACAGCGGATCAACGGCGACCACGCGGATGCCGATCGGCACCAAAACGGCGCACAGCTCGAGCACCACAAGCGACATAATGCCGATCAGCGTCAGCTGACGAATACCCTCCCGCCAAAGCGACGGGGAAAACCATCGACGTTTCATTTGATCCCCTCCCAAAGCTCATCAAAGGAATAGCCGAGCGCCTCCATCTCATAGGTGAACACTTCTTCGAGCGTCAGCGGCAGCACATCGAGCAGCAGCGGGTGACGCGCGGACAGCGCGGCGACCACCGGCTCCCGCTCGCCCCGCAGAATGAGCGTGGCGACCGATCCGTGGCGGGAAAAGTGCAGAATGTCTAGATCGGGGAAATTCTCGCGCGAGAAATCGCCGGGAAATGCGATCTGTACCTTTAAAAGCGAGGTCTTCAGATCGCTGATGTCCCGCTCGAATACGAGACCGCCCCGGTGCAGCAGGGCGAGCTGGTCACAGGTATCCTCCAGCTCCCGCAGTGAGTGGGAGGTGATGATCGCCGTGGCTTTGCGTTCGGCGACATCGCCGCAGATCAGCCCCTTGACTACCCGCCGCATGACGGGATCGAGACCGTCAAACGTCTCGTCGAAAAAGAGGTAGTCCGGCCGGCAGGAGATGGTCAGCAGGATCGCCGCCTGCCGCTTCATGCCCTTGGAAAACTGGGCGATCGGCTTTTTCGGGTCCAGCCGGAACGCCGCGACCAGCTCCCGGCACCGCTTTTCGTCAAAGCGGCGGTAGGCATGGGCATACAGCTGCATCATCCGCTCGATCGTCGCGTTGTTCAGAAAGTACAGCTCATCCGGCACAAACCCGATGCGCTCCTTGACGGCGGGATTTTCCCACACCGGCTCGCCGTCAAGCGTGACCGTGCCGCCGTCGGCGCGGTAGATGCCGGTGATCAGCCGCAAAAATGTGGATTTTCCCGCGCCGTTTGAGCCGACCATGCCGTAGATACAGCCCTGCTGAATCGTACAGGAGATGTCGGTCAGTGCCGGAAAGGTGTCAAACCGCTTGGTCAGATGCGAGACCTGGATCATGGTTTTTCCTCCTCTGCATAGACGGCGTCAATATGCGCCGCCAGTTCTTCCCTCGAAACGCCCGCCAGGGCGAGTGCCCGCACCAGTGCGTCCAGCTCCGGCAGGCGCTTGCGTGCCCGCTCCTCTAAAAGCTGCGCCGCGTGCGCCGTGATAAAGCAGCCGCGCCCCGGCACGGCACAGAGGATCCCGCGCGCGTCGAGATCGTTATAGGCGCGCTGGATCGTGTTGGGGTTGACCGCCAGCTCGATGGACAGCCCGCGCACTGAGGGCAGCTGGTCGCCCGCCTTTAGCAGACCGGACAGCACCAGATCCTCCGTTTGCCGGATCAACTGCTCATAGATCGGCTCACGCGACATGGTGTCTACATGAAACATATCATCCCTCCCAGCTGTATTAACAGTGTTGGTACAGTTGAACTATACCATACAAACGGGAGGTTGTCAAGCAAAAAAGATCCCGCGCGAAAAATTTTTCCGCGCGGGGGCAAGACACCCGTCCGCAGCGGCGGATCAGGGCGTCGGGGCATGTCCGTGGACGCGGACATAGTCCATTTCGATATAATCGCAGATCTCGAGATCGGTGCGGCGGTGAATGACCGCCGACTGGCGGGCGCGCATTTCCGCCCGCGCCTGCTCGCTCTCGAGCAGCGGCATCGCGTTGTGCATCAGTTCTTCAAGCGTGTCGCCGGTGACCGCCAGCCCGTTTTTGCGGAAAAATTCCACGTTGGCGGTCTCCACGCCGGGAATGGGGGCGGTATGTACGAGCGCGATCGTCTTGACTGCCGCCTCGGTGGTGGTGAGTCCGCCGGGCTTGGTGAACAGCACATCGGCGGCGTCCATATAGTCGCTGACGCGGTCGGTGAAATCCAGCACCGTGACGCGGTCGCCGGCAAATTCGCGGCGCAGCTGCGTCTTGAGCGCTTCGTTGTTGCCGCCCATCACAACCAGCTGCGCCGTCTGCGGCGCGCGTATGAGCAGCATGCGGATCAGCCCGTCGAGATGCCCGAAGCCCATGCTGCCGCTCATGATGAGGTAGATCGGCACCTGCTGCGGCAGGTTCAGCTCCTCGCGCGCCTGCTCCTGCGGAATATGTGAGGCGAAGCGGGCGGAGACGGGGATGCCGGTGGCGACGAGCGGTGAGGTGACGCCGTGCGCCTCAAATTCCGGCAGCAGCTGCTCGTGCGGAACAAAGATCGCGTCGAGGTTCAGCTCCCTGGAAAACGGCACGCAGGTATAGTCGGTGCTGACCATATAGCAGCCCGCGTCAAGTGGAAAATGCTTGCGTATGCTCGTGATGGTCTGCGCCGGGAAGATGTGCGGAATGATCAGCGTGTCATAGCCGCCGCTGACAATATATTTGTACATCCGGCGGCTGTACAGCTTGTTGATCAGATAGACGGGCGATTTCATGCGCGCCGCGCTGCTGAGCGCGCCCGCCGCGCGGTAGCCGAGGCCGAACAGTGCGGGGGTGTGGATAACGATCTCGGTATAGGCGCGGCAGGTGCCGCGGGAAAAGGTGACGCCGCCAAACGCCAGCGCATCGCAGATGTCGCAGGTCACGCCGCGGCGCTCCCACTCCTCTTTGAGCGCTTTCGACGCCGTATTATGCCCCTGCCCGGTATTGCAGGAGAGGATCAACACTTTCATTGACAGATCAGCCCCTTACTCTTTTGTATCAAACCAGGTTTTTCCTGTGTGCACATCGGTCTCCAGCGCCACGCTCAGCTGCGCGGCGGCTGCCATCTCCCCGGCGAGCAGCGCGGCGACTGCGTCGGCTTTTTCGGCGGGTGCCTCCACGATCAGCTCGTCGTGTACCTGTAAGATCAGCCGCGCGTCGGGATATTCCCGCCGCAGCCGCGTCCATACGCGCACCATGGCGCGCTTGATGATGTCCGCCGCGGTGCCCTGGATCGGCATGTTGCGGGCGACCCGCTCGCCGAACGCGCGCGTGACGGCGTTGCCGGTGCGCAGCTCCGGCAGCGGACGGCGGCGGCCGAACAGCGTCTCGGCATAGCCGTCCGCCTTCGCCTTTTCGATCAGTCCGCGCATAAAGCCGTCCACGGCGGCATAATGCGCGAGATAGCCGTCGATATACCGCTTCGCCTCGGTGTAGCTGACGCCGATATCCTCGGCAAGCGAGTGCGGCCCGATGCCGTAGACGATGCCGAAGTTGACCGCCTTGGCGCGGGAGCGCATCAGCGGCGTCACCTCGTCGAGCGGCACGCCGAACACCTGCGACGCGGTGACGCGGTGGATGTCGGTGCCGGTGTTGAACGCCTCGCACATGGTCGGGTCCTTCGCCATATGGGCGAGCACGCGCAGCTCGATCTGCGAATAATCCGCGTCCACGAGCAGGCAGCCCTCGCGCGCCCGGAAGAAGCGGCGCAACTCACGCCCGATCGGCGTGCGCACGGGGATGTTCTGGAGGTTCGGCTCGGTCGAGGAGATCCTGCCGGTGCGTGTTTCGGTCTGGTTGAAGGAGGAGTGGATGCGCCCGTCCGCGCCGACCGCCTTGAGCAGTCCGTCGCAGTAGGTGGAGCGCAGCTTCGCCAGTGTGCGGTATTTGAGCAGCATATCCACGACCGGCTCATCCCGCAGCTTTTCGAGCACGTCGGCATTGGTGGAATAGCCGGACTTGGTCTTTTTGCCCGCGGGCAGCTTCAGATCCTCAAACAGCGCCTTGCCGAGCTGCTTCGGGGAGTTGAGGTTAAAGGTGTAGCCCACGGCGTCGCAAACGCCCTGCCGCAGCTCCTCCTCCCGCTCGCCGAGCATTTTGCCGTAGACGGCGAGCGCGTCGGTGTCCACCGAGAAGCCGGCGTTTTCCATATCCGCCAGCACAACGGCGAGCGGCAGCTCCGTCTCCTGCAAAAGCGGCAGAAGCCCCTGCTCCTGTGCGCGGTCGTGTAAGATCTGGGCGAGCGCGGGCAGCACGCAAAGCTCGGCGGGCAGCTCCGTCCCGTGGAGGGTCAGCCCGTACATCGGGGCGAGCCGGGAAAGCGAATAGTCGCTCGACAGCGGGTCGAGCAGATAGGCGGCGAGCGCGGTGTCCATCGTAAATCCCGCGGGCACGATGCCGTGCGCGAGCAGCAGAGCAAACATCGGCTTGCCGTCGTGGATCACCTTTTCCCGCTTCGGGTCGGCAAACAGCGCTGCCGCGGCGGCAAACGCCGCATCCCCGGTCGAAAGCTCCGCTGCCGCGCCGCCCGACGCGAGCCAGATCGTGCTGTCGCCGTCAAGCCACACCGCGACCGGTTCCGTGCCGTCGGTGATCAGACCAAGGGGCGCGCGCCGCAGCGCAGGCAGCGCGGGAACCGCCGCTTTCGGTGCGGCGGCAGCATCGGCGTCGGCGGCGGACAGCCCCCATTTTTCCATGAGGCGGAAGAATTCAAGCCGGGTCAGCAAAGCGGCGAGCGGCGCTTTCTGCCATTCGCCGGACAGATAATGGGAGAGGTCGGTGTCGATCGGCGCATCGCAGCAGATGGTGCCGAGCCGCCGCGACAGCTCGGCGCTCTCCTTGCCGTCTGCCAGCTTGCGGCGCACGCTGTCGCGGATGCGCGGGTCGTCGAGATGGGCATACAGCTCATCTACGCTGCCGAAGGTGTGCAGAAGTTCAAGCGCCGTTTTTTCGCCGATGCCGGGCACGCCCGGGATCCTGTCGCTGGCGTCGCCCATCAGCGCCTTGAGGTCGATCAGCTGCGGCGGGGTCAGCCCGTATTTTTCCTGCACCGCCGCCTCGTCCATGACGGCGGTATCGGGCGCGCCGTTTCGGGTGGCGGCAAGCCACACCTCCACGCCGCCGCCGATGAGCTGCAAAGAATCGCGGTCGCCGGTGGCGATGACGCAGCGCTCGCCCGCCCGCCGCGCGGCGGCGGAGAGCGTGCCTAAAATGTCGTCCGCCTCATAGCCTGCCTGCTCGACGATGTGGCAGCCGAGCAGCGGCAGAAGCTCCCGCAGAATGGGCATCTGGGAGCGCAGCTCATCGGGCATGGGCTTGCGTCCCGCCTTATAGCCGTCGTACATTTTGTGGCGGAACGTCGGCTCGTGGCGGTCAAACGCCGCAACAATGCCGTCGGGCTGCACCTGCTCCCGCAGGCGGGAGAGAATATTCAAAAAACCGAACAGGGCGTTGGTGTACTGCCCGTCCTTTGTGGTCAGCGGCTTGACGCCGTAAAACGCACGGTTGATGATGCTGTTGGCATCCAAGAGAAGCAAACGCACGGGTAAATATCCTCCGTTTCGGCAAAAGCTGCCGGTTCTGACCGGACGGCGCGCCGCCCGTGGGATCATTCAACGGTATTATACACGATTTTCCCCCGAATAGCAACAGCAAAAAAAGGAGCAAAACGGCGGGGAATGTGCTATACTGTCAGATAGGAAAGACCGTTTGATGAGACAAAGGGGGAATGAGAATGACCGTATCTGCCTATACCGTGTCCGCGGCGGTGCCGGCGCCGCTGCGGCTGGCTGTGCTTGCAGATCTGCACGGCAGACCGCCTAAGGGACTTTGGGAACGCGTCCGCGCCCTGCGTCCGCAGGCGCTGCTGCTCTGCGGAGACACGCTGCACCGCCCGTTTGGGCGGGAGCGGGAACGCGGGCTTGCCTGCCTGCGGGCAGCGGCGGGCATCGCGCCTGTTTTCTGCTCGCTCGGGAACCACGAGACGGCGTGTCCGCCCGCCGGGCGGGTGGCGCTTTGCCGCGATATCCGCGAAACCGGCGCGGTGCTGCTCGACAACGAAGCGGTGCGCTTTGGCGGGCTGCTGATCGGCGGGCTGCCGTCGCCCTATGCGGCGGATGCCGCGGGGAACGCCTGCTTTATCGAGCCGGACGCGGCATTTCTCGCCCGCTTTGCCGCCGCGCCGGGGGAAAAGCTGCTGCTTTTTCACCATCCGGAGCTGTACGCGCCGTATATCCGCCCGCTGCCGATCCGCCTGACGGTCGCGGGGCATGCCCACGGCGGGCAGTGGCAGATCGGCGGACGGGGGATCTATGCCCCGGGGCAGGGGCTTTTGCCCGCCCTGACCGGCGGGCTGTATGAGGGGCGGCTGCTGGTCAGCCGCGGACTCGGCAACCCGTGTCATCTCCCGCGCTTTAGCAACCCGCCGGAGGTGTGCTGCCTCACGCTTTTGCCGCCGGGTCGGACGGCGGATCAGCCCTTGCCGCCCGTCGGCGCAGCCGCCCGAGCCGCCGCTCAAAATAGCCGCCGTTGATAAATTCCGCCAGCACATACTGGTCAAACACCGGCACGGAGGAGGAGTAAAACCCGAGCCGGTCGGCATAGGCGTCCGCAAGGGCCTCGGGCAGCACCATATAGCCCATCCGCATCGACGGCGCGAGCGTTTTCGAAAAGGTGTTGAGATAGATGACGCAGCCGCTTTTGTCGAGGGAAAACAGCGTCTCGACCGGCTTGCCCGCCGGGGCGAATTCGGAGTCGAAATCGTCCTCGATCACGATACCGCCGACCCGCTCCGCCCAGCTTAAATATTCGAGCCGCTTGGCGATCGGCGCAGTGATGCCGGTGGGAAAGCTGTGGTACGGCGTGACGTGCAGCACGCTTGCCGCCGTCTGCGCCAGATTCTCGCTTGCGATGCCGCAGCTGTCCATGCCGAGCAGCTCGCAGCGCGCGCCGCACGCCGCATAGGCGGCGCGGATCTTGTCATAGGAGGGGGATTCGATCCCGTAGACCCGCTCCCGCCCCAAAAGCTGGACGATCATCATGTACAGGTATTCCGCGCCGGAGCCGATGACGATCCGCCCGGGATCCACCGCCATGCCGCGGTAGCGGCGGAGAAAATCGGCGATGGCGGTGCGCAGCACGGCGCAGCCGTTGTGCGGCGGCTTGACGAGCAGCGCCTCGCCGTAGCGGGAGATGACCTGCCGCATGATCCTGCACAGCGTCGCAAAGGGGAAATCGGGGTCGGCTGCCGCCGCAGCCGGCGGAAACGCTGCGGGCGGCACGATCGGCTCCGGCGCGGCGGAGGGCATCTGCAGGTCACAGACAAAATACCCGCTGCGCTCGTGCGAGACGATATAGCCCTCGTCCGCAAGCAGGCGATAGGCGTTTTCGACGGTGATCACGCTGACGCCGTTGTGCGCCGCAAAGGCGCGCTTGGACGGCAGGCGGGTCTGCGCCTTCAGGCGCCCCGCTGTGATGTCCGCCTTGATCTGCCGATAGAGGTAGAGATAGAGCGGGCAGTCCTTTCGCCCGCTGAGGGAATAGGTCAGCATCTGGTCTTAAAAAATATTTCCTTTCTGATGATTTTCATATGTCCAGTTTTCAGTATAATACAGAGTATGGACGCTGTCAAGAAAAAGACGGCGGATATTCTGCGGGAGGCGAACAGATATGGACAACAAAAAGCTCATCCGACTGGTTTTGGCGGCGCTGTTTGCGGCACTGGTCTTTGTGGGGACGTTCTATCTCCACGTCACTCTGCCCTACGGCTATTTCAATTTCGGCGATGCGTTTTTGCTGCTGGCGGCGTGGATCGTCGGCGGATGGTACGGCGCGGCGGCGGGCGGCATCGGCGCGGCGGTCGCTGATCTGGCGCTCGGCTATACAATGTATGCACCGGTCACGCTGGTGATCAAGGCGCTGATGGCGCTTCTCGCGGCGGTGATCGCCCATACGGCGGCGCGGCGCGGCAAGGCGCTCGGGATCGCCGGGCTGTGGCTCGGCGCGGCGGCAGCCGAGCTGCTGATGGTCGGCGGCTACTATGTGTTTGAGGGCTGTCTCTACGGCTTCGGCGCGGCGCTCGCGTCCGTCCCCGGCAACCTGCTGCAGGGCGCGGCGGCGGTCGTCACGGCGGGCATCGTGATGTCGATCCTGCAGTCGACCGATGCGGTGAAGCGGCTCGGCTTGTCCCGCTGAACGGAAAAACAGCGGAAAACATGAAAAAAGACCTGTCCGGTCAGTCCGGACAGGTCTTTTTTGGTTCAGGCGGATAAATCGGCGGGCGGAAAGCTCACGGTGACGGTCGTGCCCTCGTTCGGGCGGCTTTCCAGCCGCAGGGCGGCGTGGTGGAACTCCGCCGCGTGCTTGACGATGGACAGCCCGAGTCCCGTGCCGCCGATCTGGCGGGAGTGGCTCTTGTCCACGCGGTAGAAGCGCTCGAACACCCGCTGCTGATGGGCGGGCGGGATGCCGATGCCGGTGTCCCGCACGGAAAGCACCGGCGCGCCGCCGGTTTCGGAGACGGTGACAAAGACCTGCCCGCCCGGGCGGTTATACTTGATGGCGTTGTCGCAGAGGTTGTAGATCAGCTCATAGAGCAGCGGCTCTGCGCCGCGCACGGGGGCGGCGGAGCCTGAGACGCTGACCGTGACCTGCTGCTTTTCCGCCGCCGCCCGCAGATCGGCGGCGGCTCTTTCGGCAAGCGCGGTGAGGTCGACGGCGGTGATCTCATAGAGCGAGCCGCCCTCGTCCAGCTCGGACAGGCGGAGAATATCGCTGACCAGCCGGATCATGCGCTGCGCCTCGCCGTAGATGCGGGCGGCAAAATCGGGGACGTCCTCCGGCTTCGCCAGCCCCGTTGTGATCAGCTCGGCAAAGCCGGAGATCGAGGTCAGCGGCGTTTTCAGCTCGTGGGACACGTTGGCGGTGAATTCCCGCCGCAGCTGCTCGCGCTCGGTCTTTTCCGTCTCATCGAGAATGAGCAGCACAGCACCTGCCACCTGTCCGTCCTGCCGCACGGGGTTGGCGATCAGCCGGAATGTGCGCCCGTGCAGGGGCAGCAGCGGGGAGGCGTGGCGGCCGTCGAGCGCCTCTGTGACCGCCTCGCGGAAGGCGGCGGAGCGGTTTAGGGTCAGCACGCTGCTCGTGTCGGGCGCGGTCACCTCGAGATAGGCGAGCGCGGCGGGGTTATAGGAGAGCAGATGGGTCGAGCGGTCGATGATGAGGATGCCCTCGCTCATGTTTTCGGTGATGACGGCAAACTCCTCCTGCTTTTGCCGTGCCTCGCGAAGCTGCGCCTCGATGGTGCGATTCTGCTGGGCGAGGCGGGAGAGCAGCGGCGTCAGCTCCTCGTAGCAGTCTCCCTGCTCGGGATGGGCGGGATCCAGCGCGTTGATCGGCTCGGTGATCCGCCGGGCAAGGCGATAGCTCAGCAGGGCGGAAAACAGCGCCGCAAGCAGCGCGACGGCGAGAATATGTGGCACAACGCCGAGCAGCAGCGTCAGCACGGAGGATTGCTCCGAGGAGAGCCGCAACACGGTGCCGTCCTCGAGCCGCAGCGCATAGTAGAGCGTTTTTTTCATCAATGTGGAGGACAGACGGGTGCTTTCTCCGGCGCCGGTCAAAAGCGCCTCCCGGATCTCCTCCCGGTCGGCGTGGTTTTCCATTGACTGCTCGTCGGAAACGCTGTCAAACAGCACGCGCCCGTCGGCGTCGATCAGCGTGATCCGCCGGGCGCTGTCGTTCAGCTTTTTGAGATAGGGGATGCCCTCCGCTTCGACACCGGCGGCGAGATAGCGGGCGCCGCTTTGCAGATCCCGCATCTGCCGGTTGCCGAAATAGGTGTACAGCACGCCGAAGATCAGCGCGAGCGCGCACAGCAGCGTCAGCAGGGAGCACAGCAGGGCGGAACGGAAGATACGCTTGCTCATGTCAGCCCTCCGATCTTATAGCCCATGCCCTTGACGGTCTCGATATACGCGCCCGCGCTGCCGAGCTTTTGCCGCAGGGTGCGCACATGCACGTCCACCGTGCGGCTCTCGCCGTCGTAGTCATATCCCCAGATTCGCCGCAGGATCTCCTCACGGTCGGCGACCGCCCCCTGCTTCTGCAGCAGCAGGCAGAGGAGCTTGAACTCCTTGAGCGTCAGCGCCACCGGCTCGTTGTTCACCGTGACCTCGTGGCGGGCGGGACAGACATACAGGCAGCCGTGGCGGAAGGCGGGCGGGTCGTCGTCCGGCGCGGTGCGGCGCAGAAGCGCCCGCACGCGGGAGAGCAGCTCCATCATGCCGAACGGCTTGGTGATGTAGTCGTCCGCGCCGGTGTCCAGCCCCAGCACCTTGTCGTATTCGGTGCCCTTGGCGGTAAGTAAAATGACGGGCAGGCGCGCCGTCTCGGGCTGTTTGCGCAGCCGCGCGAGGACACTTAGCCCGTCCTCCTCGGGCAGCATGATGTCCAGAAGCAGAAGCTGCGGCAGCTCCTCCTCCATAGCTGCCCAGAACGCGGACGGCAGGGCAAAGCCCTTGGCGGGCAGACCGCTGTGTTCAAGGGTGTAGGCGATCAGCGTGCGGATGCTCTCATCGTCCTCGAGAAGATAGATCACCGAAAACCGCTCCTTTCCGCGGGGCGTTTCTGCCCCGGTTACGGCTTCAAGTATAGCACAGCTTTGCCGCATGTGCAAGCACTCAGAGGATGGTTTGTCCGTTGATGGTCAGCCGCAGCGTCATGCCGAGCGTTTCCGCTGCCTTGCGGCAAAGCTGCATCCGCTTCATGAAGATGTCGAAAAAGTCGAGGATGGAGCCGGCATGGGTGTCGATAATAAGCGAAAGCTCGATCTGCGTTTTATCCTCCGAGATGCGCAGACGCGATTCCCGCACGGAGTAGTTGACGCGATCGTGGATGTCAAAGGAGGCGGGATCGGGGTTGCGCACGCGGTCGCGCCGCACGTCGGATTTGTCGGCGAGGATCAGCGCCGCCGCCATGGGGCTGACCGGCACGCCGGTGCCCTCGTCATGATTGCCGATGGCGGTGGCGACGGCGGCGATCTCGGCGGGCGGCATCCCGAGCTTGTCGAGGATGCGAAACGCCATCAAAGCGCCGCTCTGCGAGTGGTCGGTGCGGTTGACGAGGTTGCCGATATCGTGCAGATAGGCGGCAATGGCGGCCAGCTCACATTCCCGTTCGGAATAGCCGAGCGTCTGCAGAATTTTGCGGGCGGTCTCGGCGACGCGGGTGACGTGGATGAAGCTGTGCTCGGTATAGCCGAGCGCGCGCAGCGATTTGTCCGCCTGGTCGATATAGGTGTTGACCGCTTCGTTTTTGCGAAGCGAAGCGTAGGTGACCATAGTCATTCCTCCTCGTGGCGGCCGGTGACCGAGAAGATCACCCAGCCCGCAACATTGACGGCGTGGTCGCCGATGCGCTCAAAGTATTTGGCGGTCATCAGCAGATCAAGGCACCATTCGGCGTCCTCTGCCTCGCCGCGGATCAGGGCGGTCAGCTCCTGCTTTACGCGGCAAAACAGCGCGTCAACCGTGTCGTCGCTGCGGATAACGGCGCGGGCGGCATCGGCGTTCCGCTTGACAAACGCCTCGACGCTGTCCGTGACCATGCCGATGACGGCGCGCGCCATGTCGCCGAGCGGCAGCGTCTCGGGCAGCGGATGGCGCAGCACATAGGGGATCAGCTCGGCGATGTCCGCCGCCTGGTCGCCGATGCGCTCTAAGTCATAGATCATTTTGAGGGCGGAGGAGATCTCGCGCAGGTCGCGCGCCACGGGCTGCTGGCGGAGCAGCAGCCGCAGGCACTGGGATTCCACATCCCGCTCCATCTGCTTTAAGCGGCTGTCGGCGTCAAAGACGGCGGGAAGCCGCTTGTCGTCGCCGTCGATCAGCGCCTTGGCGACCGAGGCGATGGCGTCCTCGCAGAGGGCGCCCATGGTGATCAGTCCGATGTGCAGCTCTTCAAGCTGCCGGTCGAATTGTGTGCGCATTATCCGAACCTCCCCGTGATGTATTCCTCTGTGCGCCGGTCAGACGGCGTGGAGAACATGGTGGCGGTGTCGTTGTATTCAATGACCTCGCCGAGCAGGAAAAACGCCGTGCGGTCGGCGATGCGGACCGCCTGCTGCATGTTGTGGGTGACGATGACGATGGTCAGCTTGTCGCGGAGCGTCATCGCCAGCTCCTCGATCTTTGAGGTGGAGATGGGGTCGAGCGCGCTGGTCGGCTCGTCCATCAGCAGCACCTCCGGCTCAACGGCAAGTGCGCGGGCGATGCAGAGCCGCTGCTGCTGCCCGCCCGAAAGCCCGAGCGCGCTTTTTTTCAGCCGGTCCTTGACCTCGTCCCAGATGGCTGCCTGACGCAGTGACCGCTCCACGACCTCGTCGAGCTTCACACGGGAGCGGACGCCGTGGGTGCGGGGGCCGTAGGCGATGTTGTCGTAAATGCTCATGGGGAAGGGATTCGGCTTCTGGAACACCATGCCGACCCGCTTGCGCAGCAGGCTCGGGTCCATATCGCCGTAGATGTCCTCGCCGTCGAGCAGGACCTTGCCCTCGATGCGGCAGCCCTCGACAAGATCGTTCATGCGGTTTAACGATTTGAGCAGCGTGGATTTGCCGCAGCCGGACGGGCCGATAAACGCGGTGATGCGGTTTTCGGGGATGGCGAGATCCACATGCTTGAGCGCCTGAAACGCGCCGTAGAACAGGTTAAGCTGTTCCACTGTCATTTTTACGGTATCTTTATCCATGGTTCCTCCCGATTCGGCCGGCGACGGCGCCGCTGGCGGCATTGAGCAGTGCCACCAAAACGAGCAGTATGACGGCGGTGGCATACGCTTCATTCGTGTAGAAGCCCTCGCCGAGCAGAGCGTACATATGCACGGAGAGGGTGCGGCCCGAACCCATGACCGATTCGGGCACGCCGGTGACGGTACCGGCGGTGAAGATCAGAGCGGCGGTCTCGCCGACGATGCGCCCGATGCCGAGGATGACGCCGGAGAGGATACCCGGTGCGGCGCTCGGCAGCACCACGCGGAATACCGTCCGCAGCCGTCCCGCGCCGAGACCGAAGCAGCCCTCGCGATAGGCGTCGGGCACGGCGCGCAGCGCCTCCTCGGTCGTGCGCATGATGAGCGGCAGGATCATGATGGCGAGCGTCAGCGCGCCGCCGAGCAGCGAATAGCCCCAGCGCAGCGTGACGTTGAACAGCAGATAGCCGAACAGGCCGTAGACGATGGAGGGGATGCCCGACAGCGTCTCCGCAGTCAGCCGGATCCAGTCGACAAGGCGGCTGCCGCGCTTGGCGTATTCCGCGAGGTAAATGGCGGAGCCGATGCCGACCGGCAGGGCGAACAGCAGCGTCAGCAGGGTCATGGTGACGGTGTTGATCAGTGCGGGCGTCAGTGATACGTTATCCGAGGTGTATTCCCACGCGAAAAGCGACGGCTTCAGATGCGGGATGCCGCGGATGAGAATGTAGGCGATCAGAAACAGCAGCACGAGCAGGGTGACGAGGGCAGCCAGCCCGACGGCAAGCCGCAAAAGCAGCGAGCCGGGATGGCGGGCAGCATAGCGCAGCCAGGACGGCAGCGGCTTCCTTTTGCGGTCAGCCATGGCGCTCACCCCGCCTTCTCAGCAGTGAAAAGCTCAGGTTGATGATCAGAATGAACACAAACAGCACAACGCCGGTGGCGATGAGCGCCTCGCGGTGGAGATCCTGGGCATAGCCCATCTCCAGCACGATGTTGGCGGTCATGGTGCGCACGCCCGACAGCAGGCTCTTGGGCAGGATCGCCTGGTTGCCCGCCACCATATACACCGCCATGGCTTCGCCGATGGCGCGGCCGATGCCGAGCACGATACCGGTCAGCGTGCCGGAGTGGGCGGCGGGCAGCACCACGCGGAACACGCTGCCCTCATGGGTGGCGCCGAGCGCCAGCGCGCCCTCGTAGTACGGCTCGGGCACGGCGCGCAGCGCCGCCTCGGTCGTGCTGATGATGGTCGGCAGGATCATGAGTCCGAGCAGGAGGGAGGCGGTGAGGATGCCCTTGCCGCTGGTGTCGAACCACTGCTGCACGAGCGGCACCAGCACGGTCAGTCCGAAAAAGCCGTAGATGATGGAGGGAATACCCGCCAGCAGATCGACGGCGGGCTTTAACAGGCGGTGCAGCCCCTTGGGGCAGAAGCGCGCGAGGAATACCGCGCACAGCACGCCGATGGGCACGCCGACGATGATGGCGCCCGCCGTGACATAGAGACTGCCGACGATCATCGGGAAAATGCCGTAGAGATTCTGCCCCGGCGCCCATTCCATACCCAGCAGAAATTCCCGCACACCGATCTTGGCGATGGCGGGGAGTCCTCCGGAGAACAGAAACAGGCAGATCAGCAGCACGGCGGCGATGGACAGGCAGGCTGTCAGTAAAAAGACGACCCGCATGGCGGATTCACGGAATTTCATTCGGCTGCCGCCTCCTTTCTTTTGACAGACCTTTTGCCCTGTTTCGGTGAAACAGGGCAAAAGGGAAAGATGGGGGAATGAAGAAATCAGTTTAACTCGCTCCAGTCGGTGATGGCGGCGGTGTAGATCTTCTGCACCTGTTCAGCCGTCAGTCCGTCGAGCGGATTACTCTGGTTGACGATGACCGCGATGCCGTCGAGGGCGATGACCTGCGGGACCAGTCCCGCCTCTTTTTCGCTGTCCTTGAGATCGCGGGACGCCATGCCGATATCGCTGATGCCGTTTTTCACATCGTTGAGGCCGGTCGTGGAATCGCTCTGCTGCAGTTTGATATCCACATCGGGGTTGAGCACCTTATAGGCCTCGACCAGCTTTTCCATCACGGGGTAGACCGAGGTGGAGCCGGAGATCTTCAGGGTGCCGGTCTGGTTCGACGCGGTGTAGGCGTCACCTGCGCCCTCGGAGATGTAGCCCTTGTCCTCGACCACTTTCTGTCCGTCGGGGCTTTTCACATAGGCGAGGAAATCGGCGGCGAGACCGGTCGCATCGCCCTTGGTGGCGACATGGAACGGACGCGACACCTTGTAGCTGCCGTCCTTGACACCGGCAGCGGAGGGGGCGACACCGTCGATCTTCAGCGCCTTGACCTCTTTGCTCAGCGCGCCGAGCGAGACATAGCCGATGGCTTTTTTGTTGCCGGCGACCGAGGTGGACATGGCGGAGGTGGAGTTGACGATCTCTGCCGTTTTCACGGTCTGATCGACCTTGTTGCCGTCGGCGTCCTTCACCTCGATGCCGAACAGCTCGATAAACGCGCCGCGGGTGCCGGAGCCTTCCTCACGGGACAGCACGGTGATCTGTCCCGACAGGGCGGCGGAGTCGCCGCCGGACGTTTCCGGGTCCTTGCCGCCCGAGCAGCCGAACAGCATGGCCGCACTGAGCAGAGCGGCGGCGGTCAGTGCCGCCATACGAATTCCTTTCATGAAAAAACACTCCTTTTCGATTTCGTCTTATCTTTTTCCTTGGTACGCCATAAGTATAGTATACCCGGTGTTAAGTCCGAAATCGCAGGAGTGTTAAATCTGAGTTAAATCATTCGCGGGCGTAGAGATAATAGGTGTTGAGCTGCCCCTCATAGGGGAAAGCCGCCGTGTCGACCAGCCGGTAGCGCGGAAAATACACGCGGCGGTTCCGCGTGACGAGGAATGCGGCGTCGCCGTTCTGTGCGGCTTCCTGCTGGGCGGTGTGCATGTCCGGAAACGGCAGGTTCATCGTGCCGAAATAGCGGCAGACCGGCACCGCGCCCGCCGCGGTGTAAAAGCCGCCGTCCGGAAAGCCGTAGTTGAGCAGTGTGCGCTCCTCCGACCGGGCAATGACGGCGGCGAAGCGGTATTGCGGCAGCTCACTGCGCGTATAGCCGCGCATATCCGCGTTTGGCGCGGTAAACCACAGCGCCGCCAGCGGCAGGAGGAGGACAAGCACCGCCGCGGCGGCTGCGGCAGGCTTTTTCGCGGGGAAAACGGCGCGCACCGGCGCACGCAGCGCCGCAAAGCCGAATACGGCAAACAGGGCAAACGGCAGCGCGTAATAGGCGTAATGCCGTCCGCCGCCGTAGACGGTCAGCAGCAGACCGAAAAAGGCGAAAAGCAAATGGTAAACGGCACGGCTCTTTTCAAACAGGCACAGAAACGCGCCGCCGAACAGAATGAGCGGGAAGGTCAGCGGGTCGCGGGGCAGCGCGGCAGACAGTCCGTCGATCAGGCGGGTAAAGATCACCTCGGGGAGAAAACCCGCCGTGTCGGAGGGGTATAAAAAGAGGTTGTCATATAAATAGACCCTCAGGCAGTCGGACAGCGCGCCGCCGGCGGCGAGCCAGAGAAACAGCAGGAGCGTTACGATCAGCAGCCCGCCGAGCGCCCCCGCGGCACCCAAAAGGAGCGCGCGCCCCTTTCGGCGGCGGATCCCGAGCGCGATCGGCACCGGCAAAAGCCCCATAAACAGCCCGAGCAGGGAAAACTTGATCCACAGCACCGCCCCGGCGCAAAGCCCGATCAGCAGACAGTCGCGCACGGGCGGGATATTCCCCGCGCGGACGGTGCGCAGCGACAGATACAGCGGGTATATGAGCAGCGGCAGGCAAAGCTCCTCGGCGCTGTCGCCGTGGCAAAACGAGCCGCAGCCGTAGACGACGGCGGCGAGCAGGGGCAGCGCAAGCGCCATGCGTCTCCCGCCGTAAAGGCGAAGCAGACAGAGCGCCGCATACAGAAATGCCGCCGCCGCGGCGATCTCGAGCAGATATACCCCGAAAAAGCCGGTGGCATCCAGCGCGGCGGCAGGGGCGTGGAGCAGGTATAAAAGAGGCCCCTTGTGGTCGATGAGGTCACGGTAGGGCATCCGCCCGCGCAGAATGCCGCGCCCGATGGTCAGATAGCAGTTGGCGTCCACCCAGTCGTTGAACGGATAGAGCGGCGAGGATTTGGAGCAGAGCGTAATTGCGGCGGCGGCGATCAGCAGGCAGAAAACCGCCGCGCTGCCGCTTCGGCGCAGCGGCGTCGGGGCGGGCGGCTGCAGCCGGTCTAAACGGTCCGAAAGCCGCGCGGCAAACGGGCGCTTCGGGATAGCCACGATGCCGTCGCCTCCTTTCTATAATAATATGTATAAGATATACGGCAGGGAATACCGTCCCATTATACCCGCTTTGCCCGAAAATGTCCATGGGGGTTTTGTCGTTTTCGGGGGAGGGAATTGACAGCCCTTAAAATGCGCTGTATACTAAGCAGGACAGATCATGTGGGAGGAAACGGAAATGGTCACTGTTTTGCGGCTGTATCAGGTGGTGGCGCTGGTTCTTATGGCGGGAAACGCCGTTATCCTCCGCCGCAGGAAAAAGGCTCCTGCGGGCGAGTGGAAGACGTTTGCGATAGCAGACTGGGTGTTTTTTTTCGGCGGATTTTGCTCTTTTCTGTTCTGCTTTGCCCTTTGGGGGGAGATGGAGGCGCCGCAGCCGCGGACATGGGTGTACTGGGTGTTCGGTACATCCTGTGCAGGGTGTGTGCTGCTGATGATCCTGCAAAAGATCTGGCGGATACGGTATAACGGCGAGTGGCTGGTGTTTCGTAACAGCTTCGGAAGGGTGCGCCGGTATCCGATGAGCGAGCTTTGTATAAGATACGGAGAAAACGAGAACAAGCTGCTCTGCCGTGGGGGGGGATCACGGGCTGGCCACCGCCA
>CAKUMQ010000010.1 GCA_934667845.1 uncultured Eubacteriales bacterium
CAGTCTTCCATGAAATCACCCCCGTCTCCTCTATTATACCAGAAACAGGGCCGTTTGGGTAGTTCTTTGACAGGCTGTGCAATGCCCACCGGCTTTTTGCCGGTGGGCATTGCTGTTTACTCTGTCACACGCCGAGAAAGGCGGCAAGCAGCGCTAACGTATGCTTCACGCCGTCAATATGGCTGCGCTCATAGCCGTGGCTGGCGTAGACGCCTGCGCCGATCAGGCCGTGGCGGATATCCGCTCCGGCACGAAGCGTCGCCTCCGCATCCGATCCGTAGTGCGGATAGACGTCCACCGCGTAGTCGGCGCCGGCCGCCTTTGCCGCCGCGATCAGGCTGCCGACCGTGTCATAGCTGTACGGCCCGCCGGAATCCTTGGCGCAGATCGACACCTTGCGCTCGGTGCAGCCAAGTCCGTCGCCGACACAGCCCATATCCACAGAGACCGCTTCGGTCACCCCCTCGGGTACCGAACCGGATCCGCCGTGACCGACCTCTTCATAGACCGTGACATGCACATAGACACGGCGTGCAAGCACCGCGCCGGTATCCCGCAGATATTTCGCCAGCCCGAGCAGGATGCCCACCGACAGCTTGTCGTCCAGAAAACGGCTTTTCAGGTAGCCGGACGCCGTGCGGCGCGTGCGGGGATCAAAGCAGACGATATCGCCCGCCTCAATGCCGAGCGCGCGCGTATCCTCCGCGCTGCGCACATCCTCGTCCGGCACCGCTTCGACGGTCGTCCAGTCACGCGCGGTCGTCCGGTAGTCGCCGTTGACGTGGACAGAGGCGTTGATCAGCTGAATCGTCCCCTCCACGACCCCGCCGCTGCGGGTGTGGATCCGCACGTTTTCGCTTTCGACGCTGTGGAGAGCCACCCCGCCGAGCGGCGTCAGCCGCAGCCGCCCGCTGCTCTTCACCTCGGCGACCATGGCGCCGAGCGTATCGGTATGCGCCTCCAAAAGCAGGGCGTTTTGCGTATCCTTTCCGCCGAGATCGACCAGCACGCCACCCTTGACCGTGCGGTGCGCCGCAAAGCCGAGCGCGTCAAACGCCGCCCGCACCCATTCGGCTGCCTGCTCGGTGTAGCCGGTCGGCGAATCTATCGCGAGCAGTGCCGCCGCCTGCTCAAAGGCGTATTCCGCATATTGCTGTTCCATTCCTTGTCCGCTCCTTTCTTTTGATCTGTCCAGTATACCACAGCCTGCCCGCCGTTTCAAGCGCAGCCGGGCTGCGTTTTTTTGCCGCCGCAGGTTGTCATCCCGCGGCAGATGTGGTATACTGGGCAAAAACGGAAAAGAAGGTGACATATGAACGGAATGGGACCGCCGCCCGCCTTTCGCGGAGGCGGAGGGCCGGGACGCCGACGCCCGCTGACCGAGGAGGAAAAAGCCCAGCGCCCGGCGCTTTCCGCCGCGCTGCTGCGGCGTATCTTCTCTTATCTGCGTCCCTACCGTCTGCGGCTTGTGCTCGTTTTGCTCGTGGTGCTGGTCTCTGCCGCCGTCGGGCTTTTGCCGTCTCTGCTGACCGCCCGTATGATCGACGAGGGGCTGATCGCCCAGAACTGGGCGGTTTTGTGGCAGCTGGTGCTGCTCTCCCTCGGCGTAGTGCTGCTGTCACAGGGGATCGGGGTATTTCAGTCCTATCTCAACACCTACATCGCCCAGCACATCACATTCGACATGAAAAACGAGATGTATGACCATCTCCTGCACATGTCCCACCGCTTTTTCACTGACCGGCCGCAGGGCGAGCTGATCACCCGCATGACCGGCGACATCAGCGGCGTACAGGCGGTCATCAGCAACACGCTGACCGGCGCGTTTGCCAATCTGTCGGTACTGGTCGTCTCGCTCGTCGCCATGTACCGCATCCACTGGGTGCTGGCGACCGTCGGCGTCGTGCTGCTGCCCTGCTTTGTGATCCCCGCGCGGCTCGCGGGGCGCTACCGCTGGCGCATCGCCGCCCGCACGCAGGAAAAATGGGACGAGCAGAACCAGCTGCTCAACGAGACGATGAGCGTCAGCGGCCAGCTGCTGGTCAAGCTGTTCTGCCGCGAGGACAGCGAACGGGAGCGCTTCTGCCGTGTGAATGAGGAGACGCGGCAGCTGAGCATTCGCGAAACGGTCGGCAGCGGCTGGTTCCATGCAGCGATCTCGCTGTTTATGAACATCGGTCCCCTGCTGATCTATCTCGCGGGCGGCTTTCTTCTGCTGCGCGCGCCGATCGGCCCCGCGCTCACGGTCGGCAGCATCACGGCGATGGTCTCGCTGCTCAACCGCATGTTCCGCCCGCTCGACCAGCTTCTGAATCTCGGCGTCGATCTGACCCGCTCGCTGGCGCTGTTTTCCCGCATATTCGGTTATCTCGACTTAGAGCCGGAGATCACCGACCGCGAGGGTGCGCTGTCGCCCGACGAGATCGCGGGCGAGCTTGGCTTTTCCCATGTCTCGTTTTGGTATCACCCCGAGCGGCCGATCCTGCGCGACGTCAGCTTCATCGTCCGCCCCGGGCAGACCTTTGCCGTCGTCGGCACCTCCGGCGAGGGCAAGACCACGCTCATCAGTCTGATCCCGCGGCTGTTTGACGTCTGCGGCGGCGCCGTCACCGTGGACGGACACGACGTGCGGGATCTGACGCTTGTTTCGCTGCGCCGCCATGTCGGCATGGTGACGCAGGACACCTATCTGTTCAACGACACCATCCGGCAGAACCTGCTCTACGCCTGTCCCTCGGCCACGGAGGAACAGCTGACCGAGGCGTGCCGCCGCGCCCATATCCTCGACTTCATCGAAGCCCTGCCGCAGGGCTTTGATACCGTCGTCGGCAACCGCGGGCTCAAGCTCTCCGGCGGCGAAAAGCAGCGGCTGAGTCTCGCGCGGGTCATTTTGAAGGATCCGCCGATTCTGCTGCTCGACGAGGCGACTTCCTCGCTCGACTCCATCTCCGAAAGCCATATTCAGGAGGCGATCCGCCCCCTGCTCGCCCACCGCACGGCGCTCGTGGTCGCCCACCGGCTGTCCACCGTGCTGTCGGCGGATGAGATCCTCGTGCTGGAGCACGGCGTCATCACGGCGCGCGGTCCGCACAGCGAGCTGCTCGACAAAAGCCCGCATTACCGCGAGCTGTATCAGACCCAGTTTCTCCGTCCGCTCGAGCGGGCGGGCGGAGCGCAGACGCCCCTGCCGCCCATCCACCCCGCCGCCTTTGGCGGCACACCGGAAAGGAAGTTGCCCGATGGCTCATCTCTCTGACATTGAGATTGCGCAGGCATGCCCCCTGCGCCCCATTACCGAAATCGCCGCCGCAGCCGGCATTGACCCCGGCTGCCTTGAACCCTACGGCAAATACAAGGCGAAGCTGCCGCTCACCGTCGGCGCGGGGCAGCAGCCGGGCAGGCTGATCCTGGTCACCGCCATCACCCCGACCCCGGCGGGCGAGGGCAAGACCACCACCACGGTGGGGCTGGCGGATGCGCTGCACCGCCTCGGGAAAAAGACGGTCGCCGCACTGCGCGAGCCGTCGCTCGGCCCCGTATTCGGCATCAAGGGCGGCGCGGCAGGCGGCGGCTATGCCCAGGTCGTGCCGATGGAGGATATCAATCTGCATTTCACCGGCGACCTCCACGCCATCGGCGCCGCAAACAACCTGCTGGCTGCCATGCTCGACAATCACATCCAGCAGGGCAACGCGCTGAATATCGACGTGCGGCGCATCACCTGGAAGCGCTGCGTCGACATGAACGACCGCCAGCTGCGGTATATCACCGACGGGCTGGGCGGAAAAGCCAACGGCGTCCCGCGCGAGGACGGCTTTGACATCACGGTTGCTTCGGAGGTCATGGCGGTGTTCTGCCTTGCGGATTCCCTTGCCGATCTCAAGGCGCGCCTGTCCCGCATGGTCGTCGCCTACACCTATGACGACAAGCCGGTGACGGCGGGCGACCTTAAAGCGGTCGGCGCCATGACCGCTCTGCTTAAGGACGCGCTCTGCCCGAATCTGGTGCAGACGCTCGAGGGTACGCCCGCGCTGATCCACGGCGGTCCCTTTGCGAACATCGCCCACGGCTGCAACTCGGTCATCGCCACCAAAACGGCGCTGCGGCTTGCCGATTACGCCGTGACCGAAGCGGGCTTCGGCGCAGATCTCGGCGCGGAAAAATTTCTCGACATCAAATGCCGCGCCGCCGGACTCGTCCCCTCCGCCGTTGTGCTCGTCGCCACGGTGCGCGCGCTGAAAATGCACGGCGGCGTGGAAAAGGCCGCGCTTGCCGCGGAAAATGTCGCCGCTGTGCAGGACGGACTGCCGAATCTTCTGCGCCATCTGTACAACCTCCGCGAGGTCTATCACCTGCCCTGCGTGGTCGCGGTCAACCGCTTCCCCACCGACACCGACGCGGAGATCGACGCCGTGCTGTCCGCCTGCCGTGAGCGCGGTGTCAATGCCGTGCTGTCCGATGTATGGGCAAAGGGCGGCGAGGGCGGCATAGCGCTGGCACAGGAGGTGCTGCGCCTGTGCGACGCCCCCGCTACGGAGGCGTTCACGTTCTGCTACGATGACGGGCTGCCGCTCGACCGGAAGATCGAGGCGGTCGTCCGCCGCATCTACGGCGGCGACGGCGTGACCTTCCTGCCCGCCGCCAAGCGGCAGCTTGCGCAGCTGACCGCCCTCGGCTTCGGCAGCCTGCCGGTCTGCATCGCCAAGACGCAGTACAGCTTTTCCGACGACCCGGCCAGGCGCGGCGCGCCCGAGGGCTTCACCGTCACGGTGCGCCAGCTGCGCGTGTCGGCGGGCGCGGGCTTTGTCGTCGCGCTGACAGGTGATATCCTGACAATGCCCGGGCTGCCCCGTGTGCCTGCCGCCGAGCAGATCGACGTCACGGACGACGGACGCATCACGGGACTGTTCTGATACAGGTGCGCAAAACGCGCTGTCTTTCACTCAAATACACAAATATAAGCGCCGGAGCAGACGATTTTTGCTCCGGCGCTTAGGTTTTGCCCGAATCACCCGTTGACGGATGGCGAAAAATGCGGTATACTGTGCGTATCTATAAAATAAAAAAGGATCCTGCCCTATGAAGCTGTCTCCCTCCATTCTGACCTGTGATTTTGCCCATCTCGACCGCGAGCTGCGCTTTGTCGAGCAGGCGGGCGCCGATATGCTGCATCTCGACGTCATGGACGGCGTTTTTGTCCCGAACCTGACGTTCGGCCCGCCGGTCATCGCGCGTATGCGCCCGCTGACCCGCCTTCCCTTTGACGTCCACCTGATGATGGAATACCCCGACCGGCTGATCGACGCCTTTGCCAAGGCGGGCGCCGACCTCATCAACATCCACGTCGAATGCGCGTCTCCTCTCGATGAGACGCTTGCCCATATCCGCACCCTCGGCAAAAAATGCGCGATGACCATAAAGCCGAACACCCCCGCCTCGGCGGTGTTCCCCTATCTCGACCGTCTTGACATGGTGCTCGTGATGACGGTCGAGCCGGGCTTCGGCGGACAGTCGTTCATGGCGGACATGCTGCCGAAGATCCGCACACTGCGCGAGGAGATCGCCCGCACCGGCCGCCCTATCGACATTGAAGTTGACGGCGGCATCGGCGAAGCCACCGCACCCGCCGTCGCCGAGGCGGGCGCCACGGTGGCGGTCGTCGGCAGCGCGCTGTTCAACGCGCCCGATCCCGCCGCGCTTGCCGCCAGGATCTCACGCCTTTGACCGCTGCACCGCCGCGCTGAGCTGCAGGAGCGCATTGCCGCAGATCAGCCGCTTCCCGTGCTCCGCCGCAAACGCCGCCGCGCCCTCGCCCTCCCGCCACGAGACAGAAAACGTCTCGAGCAGCCGCCGCGTTTTCTTGGAAAACGTCAGCGCGGGATAGACGACCAGGCAGTACCCCTCCCCCTCGCGGTAGAGCGAGCTGGCGGAGAGGCCGCGCGCATGCAGCGGATCGCTCCCGAAGCCCGCGGCAAGCGAAAGCAGGCAGTCGGCATCCGGCAGGCGGTATACAAACGGTCCGACCGACCGGCGCAGCCGCAGCCGCGGGCGGGACTGCTCCGGCGTGATCAGCAGCAGACATCCGTCCGACAGCGGCAGCGCCTCGATCATCAGTGTTCCCGGCGCGTGAAAGCCGGTACGGCTCTCCGCCTCCCGCAGCAGGCGGGACAGCGCCTGTCTGGTCTCCGTGTTGCGGTAGTCCAGCAGGGAAAAGCTGAGCCGCCGGTCACAAAGCTCCTGCTCGGATAATACAATTTTCAGGCAGCCGTTTTCCAGACGTTCCATTTGCAACGGACTGCACCTCCCCGTCTGTGATCTTTCCCCCGTGACCGGGGGTCTACTATCATCATACTCACCGTCCAAGCGGTTGGCAAGCGGATCTTTTCTGGCAGTCTGTCCGAAATTTTCCTTGCTTGCGGAAAGGAGACTTTTTATGCGCATCGGCGGCAATCGCGGCGTGCGTCTGCCGGACAGCAAACAGGCTGTGCTCGCCCACGCGATCGAAACCCCCGACCCGACCGAACCGCTGTTTCTCCCGGTTCCGGAGGAACGGCTCACCGCCGTTTCGCCCGGCGAACGGCTCAAACGCGGGCAGTTTTTATGGGAAAACGACAGCCATCTGCCGGTCTACTGCCCGGCGGACGGCACGGTATCGGATATTCTGCGATTAAACCACCCCCTTTTCGGGAAAAACTGTTATCTGACGCTGTCCCCCGCCGCGAAGCCGTGCCGCCCGATCCTGCTGCCGGAAAATACGCCGGAGGATCTCGCGGAAAAGGCGCGCGCTGCCGCGATACTGGACGAAACGGACGGCATCCCGCTGTTTTCCAAGCTCACCGGGCTGCGCGGCTTCGGCGGCACGCTGGTGGCGGACGCCGCCGGTGTCGGCTCTCATGACGCCGCTGCCGTCGGGGTGCTGTGCGAGGATCCCGCCCTTGTCCTGCGCGGACTGCAGCTTGCCGCTGGTTACACCGGCGCCGCGGCCTACGGCGTCGCCGTCACCCCCGGCGCAGACGGCGGACGGCATGTGCGCACCGCCCTGCGCGGTCACCGCTTTGTCACCGGCCGCCGCTATCCCGTTGACCGCTTGGCGCCGCGCTCCTGCCCAGCGCCGGTCGCCGTCATGGGCGTGCAGGCGCTGGTCGCCCTGGCGCGCGCCGAGGACTGGAACGAAGCCGCCGACACCTGTGTTGTCACGGTCAGCGGCAGCGCCGTGGACCGCCCGCGCAACCTGCGGGTGCTTGCCGGCACCTCCGCCCACCATCTGCTGCACCTGTGCGGCGGCGACGGCGCGGAGCAGCTGATCCTCGGGGACGCCATGACCGGCGTGCTGTGCGATGTGGAGGATTTCCCCGTCTCTGCGGGCATGACCTGTCTGCTCGGCATTTATCCGCAGCCGTCCCCAAAGCCCGCGCCCTGCTGCGGCTGCGGCGCGTGTATCCGCGTCTGCCACCGCGGGCTGCTCCCCTGCGAGATCGACCGGCTGGTGGAAAACCGGCAGTATGACCGGCTTCCCGTGTTGGAGGCAAGCCGCTGCGACGGCTGCGGCGCCTGCACCTTTATCTGCCCGGCGCGGCGGGATATCGCCGCCTCGGTACAGGAAGCGGGGCAGGTCGAGCACACGATTTTTGTTGATCTGGAGGATGCGCCATGAGACAACAGGCTCCTTTTCTGCACTGCGGCGATCGGGTCTATCACCACTATGCCGATATTCTCATCGCTCTGGTTCCGACCCTGATCCTCCCGACGCTGTATTACGGGCTTCGCCCGCTCCTGCTGGTGCTTTCCGGGCTGGTCACGGCGGTATTCTGCGAGCTGATTGGCTGCCTGTGCATGCGCCGCAAGCCGACCGTCGGCGACTGCTCGGCAGCAGCGACCGGCGCGCTCATCGGCGCGCTGATGTCCCCGCTCTGCCCCTACTGGATGCCGGTCATCGGTGCGGCGTTTGCCATTCTTATCGTGAAGCTGCCGTTCGGCGGAACGGGCCGCTATCTCTTCTCCCCCGCCGCCGCGGCGCTCGCCCTGCTCTCGCAGTGCTGGCCGCACCGGCTGTTCACCTATCCCGTTTTGTCCACGCCCCTGCCGCTGACGGGCGAGATCACACTCTCCTCCTATGTCACCGAGACCTCCCCGGCGGGACAGCTGTTCACCGGCGCCTACACGGTCAACGACCATATGTCGCTTCTGCTCGGCATGGTGCCCGGCCCCATCGCCGCCACCGGCGTGCTGGTGCTTTTGGCAGCGGCGGCGTTTCTCTGCATCCGGCGCAGCGCCTTTTTATGGGTCACCTGCCCGTATATCCTGACCTGCGCGGCCTTTGCGCTGCTGTTCCCCCGCATGGACGGTTCGCTGCTCAACAGCGTGATCACCGAGCTGTGCTCCGGCTATCTGCTGTTTACCGGTGTGTTTTTGCTGCACAGCTGCATCACCCCCTGCTCCCGCCCCGGACGGATCGCCTACGGCGTGCTGGCGGGACTGCTCGTCATGCTGCTGCGCCACTTCGGGCAGTTTGAGGAGGGCGCCTGCTTTGCCGTGCTGATCGCCAATGCCTTTGCCCCCATGCTCGACCGCCTCGGCTGGCGGCTGCAGAGCGGGTTTACCCATTGGCGTGAGCGAAAGGAGGTCAAGCGCGCATGAGCCGTCACAATTCCTTTTTCGATTCCTTTCTTTCCCGCAATATCGTCCTGGTACAGGCTGTCGGCGTCTGCCCGATCATTCTGGCGGGCACTACGCTGCAAAACGGCGCGGCGCTTGCCGCCTGCACCCTCGCGGTGCTGCTGCCGGTCAGCCTGATTATGTCGCTGATCGGCGAACGCCTCGCCGCATGGCTGCGTCCGCCGCTGTATACCCTGCTGGCGTCCGGCCTCATGCTGGCGGCGGCATTTGTGCTCGACCGCTATATCTCCCAGAATGTCTATGCCCGGCTGTACATCTTTCTCCCGCTGATGGCGATCAACACACTGTTCACCTACCGGGCGGGCGGCTATTCCGTGCAGCATTCACCGGGACTTGCCCTGCTCGACGCGCTCGGCTCGGGGCTTGGCTTCGGGCTGGTCATCTGCATCGTGTCCGCCCTGCGGGAGGCGGCGGTATTCGGCACGCTCTGGGGCATCGCCCTGCCCTTCCGCCACCGGGTCGCCGCCGCGGCGCTGCCGTTTGCGGGATTTCTGATCCTCGCCTTTATGGCTGCCGGTCTGCAATGGTTCAAGGCGGCGCTGTCCCGTGCCGCCGACCGGGGAAGGAGGCATCCGCATGCGTGATCTTCTGTGGTATCTGCTGGCGCTGGCGCTGGTGCAGAACGCCGTGCTGTCCACCGGACTCGGCACCTCGGTCATTCTGCGCATGACCCGTCAGCCGCGCGACCTGACGCTCTACGGCGGGCTGCTCTGCGGCTTTTCCGTCCTCTCCACCCTGCTGTTTTATCCGCTCAAGCAGTTCTGGCTGTCCTCGCTCCCGTCGGCGCGGCTTTTCAGCCCCGTCGTTATCGTGGGGCTTGTGGTGCTTCTGTATCTGCTCACCGTGCTGATCCTGCGCCTGCGCGCGCCGCAGCTGTTAAGCCGGATCCAGCGCATCCTTTCGCTCGCGGCGTTCAACAATCTGCTGATCGGCCTGCTGCTGATCACAGAATTTTCAATGTCCACCAATCTGTGGGGCGCGATCGGCGCCGCGATCGGCGCAAGCCTCGGCTTTTTGCTGCTGTCCCGGCTGATCGCCGACGCCCTGCGGCGGGCGGACAATCCCGATATGCCTGCCGCCTTCAAGGGCTTCCCGATCGCCCTGCTCTATCTCGGGCTGCTCGCACTGGCGCTTTCCGGCTTTACGCCGATGGTCAATCTGCTCTGATCCGATCGTCTGACAGGAGGTCATCTCTATGCGCAAAAAACTGCACCGCCGCCGCAGTCGGCAGATGTTCGGCAAACGCCGCCGTCCGGTCGGCAAGATCGTCGGCTGGGTATTGGCACTGGCTGTCGCGGGACTGGCGGGCTTTTACACCGTGTCGCTGCTGAACCGCACCCCCGCCGCCCCGGCTGATTCCGCCGTTTCCGCTCCCGAGAACCGTCCCGCGGAGACAACAACTGCCGCGCCGACGACAACGACCACCGCGACAGAGCCGGACACCGCCGCCCGCCGCGCCGCCTTTTTGCCGCTTGCGCAGCTTAAAGACGCCGCCGCACGGCAGACCGCGCTGGACAGCCTCAAGCAACAGGGCTGCACCGCCGTCGTCTTTGATCTCAAGGGCGCCGACGGCGTGCTGCACTACGCCTTTGACGGCGAGTTGGCTCAAAAAGCCCGCACCGTCGCCGAGGATGCCCTGACGGCGGAGGAGCTGTCTGCCCTGCTCGCCGACTGTACGGCGCGCGGGCTGACCGCCGTTCCGCGGCTCTTCGCCTTTGAGGATGCCGCTGCGCCGACCCGCCTGAAAAGCGCACGCATCAACTGGTCGGGCGATAAATCGACGCTGTGGCTCGATGCCAAGGCGTCAAACGGCGGCAAGGCGTGGCTGAATCCCTATTCCGCCGACGCCCGCGCCTATCTGACCGAGCTTGCGGTCACGCTGAAGGACAGCGGCGTTACTGCCCTGCTGTTTGACGGCGTGTGCTTCCCGAAAAACACCTATCAGGCGTATTTCGGCACCGATGCGGAGACCGCCGACGGCTATGCCGGTGCGCTCACCACCTTTGTTACCGAGCTGAATAAGGCTCTGGGCGACCAGACCGAGCTGCTGCTTTCCGCGCCGCTCTCTGCCGTGCTCGGCGTCGATACGGCGGTCTACGGCGGCAATCCGCTCACCTTCGGCGCGGATGCGGTCTGCCCGCGCATTGACGACGCGGCGCTGACGGCGTTTGCCAAAACGCTGACGGCGGACGACAGCTCCGCCCCCGTGCCGACCGACAAAAAAGAGCTGCTCTCCCGTGCGCTGGCCGCCGTCACGACGCGGATCGAATTTGTCAAAGGGCAAAAGCCGCAGATCCAGCCGCAGCTCACGGCTGACCTCGCCGGTCTCCTGCCGTCCGGCAGCGCCTGCCTGATCGAAGCCGACTGAGCATATTTTTCTTCCCCACGTCCCTGCCGCCTTTTTCGGGCGGCGGGGACTTTTTTCCGTATTCCCCCGTTCTTTTCGGGAAACAATTGCTTTTCCGCGCGTTTCGTGGTATACTGTCTGTGTTTATCGGGCAAAAAAGGAGTGGCGGCAATGGCGGAGGAACGTGTCGAAGAATTTCTGGATCTCTACCGTCGGCTGGAATCGGCGGCGGAATCCGTCGTCGGCGACAACGGCCGCGGCAGTGCCGTATTCCGGCTCGAAAAGCATCCGGATTATCTGCGCTATGCGGATCAGCTGGACTGCATCCGCGAGATCCGCAATTTTTTGAGTCACGAGCCGAAGGTGGGCGGCAGCTATGCCATCCTGCCCGGCGACGGCATCATGGCTTCGCTGCGGCAGATCTTACAGCTTGTCGAGGATCCGCCGCTCGTCTGCGACCGCATGACGCCGGTGGAGCGGCTGACCGTCGCCTCGCTTTCCGACCCGCTTCTGCCGCTGATGACCGAGATGGAGCGCCGCCACATCAGCCATGTGCCGATCTTATCGGACGGCTGCGTTGAGAGCGTGTTCAGCGTCGGCACCGTGTTTCAGGCGGCGATCGGCGGCGTGCGCTCGCTCGACGCCGGGACCACGGTCGGCGACCTTGCGCGCTGGCTGCCGCTTGACCGCCACATGGGGCAGGATTTCCGCTTTGTCGACCCGAAGCTGCGCCTGCGCAAGGCGCGGGAGCAGTTTGACAGCGCCTACAGCCGCAATCGCAAGCTGAAACTCCTGCTCGTGACCGCGGGCGGACGGTCCGACCGCCCGCTTTTGGGCGTGCTGTCCCCCTATGACGTGTTGGATACCGACTCTCTCTGAATCAAAAATGAGGAAGTGACCGTATTTGAATAAGACCGTATACATCGCCATGTCGGCGGACATCATCCACTCCGGCCATATCCGGATCCTGGAGGCGGGCGCGGCATACGGCGATGTGATCGTCGGCGTGCTGACCGACGAAGCCATCGCCACCTATAAGCGGATGCCCATGCTCGATTATGAGACCCGCTGCTGCATTTTTTCCAATATCAAGGGCGTGTCCCGCGTCGTGCGGCAGGACACACTGTCCTATGCCGCCAACCTGCGGGCGCTGCGCCCCGACTATGTGCTGCATGGCGACGACTGGAAAACCGGCGTGCAGAGCATGGTGCGGGCGGAGGTCATCACGCTGCTTCAGGAGTGGGGCGGCAGGCTGATCGAGGTGCCCTATACCAAGGGGCTGGATTCCGAGGAGCTGTCCCACCGTTATGCCGAGATGACCAACTCCCCCGACGCACGGCGGGCAAGACTGCGCCGCGCCCTGAAGCTGAAGCCTTTTATCCGCGCCATCGACGTGTCAAACGGCCTGACCGGGCTTATCGCCGAAAACACCCGTGTGACGGACGAAAAGACCGCGACGGTGCGGGAATTTGATGCCATGTGGGTCAGCAGCCTCTGCGATTCCACGTTCAAGGGCAAGCCGGACATCGAACTTGTGGACAACAGCAGCCGTCTGCACACCATCGACGAGATCATGGAGGTCACAACAAAGCCGATCATTCTGGACGGCGACACCGGCGGCAAGCCGGAGCATTTCGCGTTCCATGTCCGCACGCTGGAGCGCATGGGCGTTTCCGCCATCATCGTCGAGGACAAGGTGGGGCTGAAAAAGAACTCGCTGTTCGGCACCGAGGTGCGGCAGGAGCTGGACGATCCCCACGCGTTCGGCGCGAAGCTGCGCGCCGGCAAGCAGGCGCAGACCTCCCGCGACTTTATGATCATCGCGCGGCTCGAAAGCCTGATCGCGGGCTACGGCATCGACGACGCGCTCTCCCGCGCCAAAATTTATCTCGAATACGGCGCGGACGGCATCATGATCCACAGCAAGGAGCCGTCCGGCGAGGATATTTTCGAATTTCTGCGGCAGTTCCGCCAGTTTGCGCCCGAGGTGCCAGTCGTGCTGGTGCCGACGACGTATAACCAGTTCACCGAGGAGGAGCTGCACGCCCACGGCGCAAATATTCTGATCCACGCAAACCACCTGCTCCGCTCCGCCTATCCCGCCATGCAGCGCACCGCCGTCAGCATCCTGACTCACGGGCGCAGCAAGGAGGCAAGCGAGCAATACTGCATGCCGATCAAGCAGGTGCTTGAGCTGATCCCGGGAGGCAAATGAGATGATCGAACCGAAACGCTTTTTAGACGGGCTGACCGCCCGCGGCTTTGCCTATTTCGCGGGCGTGCCGGATTCCCTGCTCAAGGAGCTGTGCGCCTGCCTGACCGAAAATGCCCCGCACCATGTGCTGACCGCGAATGAGGGCAACGCCGTTGCGGCGGCTGCCGGCTACTATATGGCGACCGGCCGGTGCGGCGTCGTGTATATGCAGAATTCCGGCATCGGCAACGCCGTCAATCCGCTGCTGTCGCTGGCGGATGAGCAGGTCTATGCCGTTCCCATGCTGCTGATCATCGGCTGGCGCGGCGAGCCGGGCGTACACGACGAGCCGCAGCACGTCACGCAGGGGCGGCTGACGCTGCCGCTTCTGGACACCATGGGCATCGCCTATGAAGTGCTGACCGACGAGTTTGAACCGGCGCTCGACCGCCTGATCGCGCGGATGCGCCGGGACAGCAAGCCGGTCGCGCTCGTGGTGCGCAAAAACGCGTTTGCCCCCTTTGCCCGCAAGGCAACGGCGCCCGCCTTCCCGCTGACGCGGGAGGAGGCGCTGTCCGTCGTGCTCGACGCGCTGCCGCCGCGCGCGGTCGTGGTATCCACGACCGGCAAGACCTCGCGCGAGCTGTTTGAGCTGCGGGAGCGGCGGGGCGAGGGTCACGGCCGCGATTTTCTCACGGTCGGCTCCATGGGACACACACTGTCCATTGCCTGCGGAATGGCGGCGGGCACCGATCGTCCCGTCTACTGCATCGACGGCGACGGTTCATTTCTGATGCATATGGGCTCTGCCGCCGTTTTCGGGCAGCATGCGCCCGATAATCTGCGCTATCTGCTGATCAACAACGGCGCGCACGAATCCGTCGGCGGCCAGCCGACCGACGCGCTCGCGGTCAACGTGCCGGAGATCCTCTCGGCGTGCGGCTTTTCGGTCGTCGAACCGGCGCGCACGGCAGAGGAGATCACGGCGGGGCTTGCGGCGATCGCCGACAAGCCGCGCGGCGCGCTGATGCTGCTGACCCGTGTCGGCTCGCGGGCAGACCTCGGGCGGCCGACAACGACGCCCGCCGAAAACAAACGGGCACTGATGGCGACATTCGGCGCCGGGGAGGACTGAGCGCATGAAAGCACTGATCTTCAATTCCGGTCTTGGCTCCCGTATGGGCGACAGCACCCGCAGCCATCCGAAATGCATGACCGAGCTGACCGGCGGGGAGACGATCCTGCACCGCCAGCTCCGGCTGCTGGCTGCCGCGGGGATCCGCGAGGTCGTGATCACGACCGGCCCGTTCCGGGAACAGCTTGCGGCGACCGCCGCGCAGTTTCCGTCGCTTACGGTGACGCTGATCGACAACCCGCGCTACCGCGAGACCAACTACATCTATTCGTTCCATCTGGCGCGGGCGGCGCTTGACGACGACCTGCTGATGCTGCACGGCGACCTTGTGTTCGACGAGACCCTGCTGCCCGCCGTGCTGGCTGACCCGAAAAAGGACATCTGCCTGTATGACCCCACCCGCCCGCTGCCCGAAAAGGACTTCAAGTGCCGCTTAGCGGACGGCGAGCTGCGCGAGGTATCCGTCAAACTGTCCGGCGACGGCTGCTATACCTTCCAACCGGTCTACAAGCTGTCCAAAGCGACGGCGGCGGCGTGGCTCGACCGCGTGGCGGAATTTGTCGCCGCGGGCGACACCGGCGTATATGCCGAAAATGCGCTCAACACGATCACGCCGTCTCTGCACATTCTCGCCCGCTCCTATGCCGGGCACATCCTCGATGAGGTGGACACCCCCGAGGATCTCCTGCATATTGATCAACAGCTGGAAAACGCCCACTGAACGTGAAAAGGAGGCGGCACATATGCCGCAGGTATTGACATCACTCGACCGGCTGCTCCCGTGGCTGCAGGAACGCGGCATCGGGCGGCTGCTGGTAGTCAGTGACCCCATCGTTCGCAAGCTGCCCGTCCGGCAGGAGCTGAGCGCCCTGCCGCTGCCCTGCGTCTGGATCGACGAGGTGCGGCCGAATCCGCGCTATGAGGACATCTGCGCCGCAGTCTCCCTGTTCCGGCAGGAGGGCTGCGACGGCATACTGGCGGTCGGCGGCGGCAGCGCCATCGACACCGCTAAATGCATCAAGCTCTGGTGCCGTGAGACGCCGGGCGAGGTGCCGTTTCTGCGCCGCCCCTACGGCGACACCGGCATACCGCTCGCCGCCATTCCCACCACAGCCGGCACCGGCAGCGAGGCGACGCACTACGCCGTGATCTATTACGAGGGCGTAAAACAGAGCGTCGCGCACAAAAGCCTGCGCCCCGACGCAGCGCTTTTGCTGCCGCCCCTGCTCGATACGCTGCCGCCGTATCAGAAAAAAGCCACGCTGTCAGACGCGCTTTGCCAGGCGATCGAATCCTTCTGGGCGCTGAGCGCGACCGAGGAGAGCCGCGCCTTTGCCTCAAGCGCCATCCGGCGCATCCTCGCCCATAAGGACGCCTATCTCGCGGGCGACAGCGCCGTAAACGGCGAGATCCAGCAGGCGGCGTATGAGGCGGGCTGTGCCATCGACATCACCGCGACGACCGCCGCCCACGCGATGAGCTATAAGCTGACCTCACTGTACGGGCTGGCGCACGGTCACGCCGTCGGGCTGTGCATGACCGCGCTGTGGCCGTACATGTGCGCGCACACGCAGGACACGCGCCTGCCCGGCGGGCAGGCGGCGCAGCAGGCGGTATTTGACCGTCTGGCGACGCTGTTTGCGGCATCTGACGCGGCGGAGGCCGCCGCGCGCTATATCGCGTTTTTCGATTCGCTTGCGCTGCCTGAGCCGCCGCATGCGACCAATGCGGCGCTCGACCTGCTCGCCGCGTCGGTCAACCCCGAACGGCTGGGCAACAACCCCGTTTGGCTGTCCGAGGAGACGCTGCGGCAGCTCTACGTCCGCTGCGTCAACGGAACAGAACCGACATAACAGGAGGAACCCGCCATGGCCGATGCGCCGTTTTCCCTCCGCGAGCTTCAGCTTGCGGAGCTTTCGATCCTGCGGGAGGTAGATGCGCTCTGCCGCCGCCACCACCTGACCTATTACCTCGGCGAAGGCTCGCTGCTCGGCGCCATCCGCCACCACGGCTTTATCCCGTGGGACGACGATCTCGACATCCTGATGCCCCGCGCCGACTATGAGCGCTTTCTCGCGCTGCGGGAGGAGCTGCCGTCGACGCTTGCGGTGCAGCACCACACAACGGTCAAACGCTACTGGTCGCCGACCGCCAAGGTGCGGCTGCTGGACAACCGCCGGTTTGCGCAGCAGCACATCACCCATCTGACCGATCAGAACGGACCGTATATCGACATATTCCCGCTCGACTCCGTTCCGGCGGAGGACAGCCCCGCGCAGAGGCGGCAGACCCGCCGTTTCCGCATCTATCGGGCGCTGCTGATGGGCAAGACCCGCGTGCGCCCGCTGAATAACGCCAAAAACATCCTGTGGCGGGTGCTGTCCCGCCCGTTTTCGCTGCGGTTTCTGTTTGACCGGCTCGACCGCTGCATGACGGCGTTATCTGCCCCCGGCGACGCCTTCTGCGTCAACAGCGGCAGCTATTATGACCGCCGGAAGGAGACCGCGCCGGTCAGCTGGTACGGCGAGCCGCGGCTCGTGCCCTTTGAGGACGGGGAATACCCCGTCCCGCAGGAGGCGGAACGGCTGCTGACCCGCATTTACGGCGATTACATGACCCCGCCGCCCGAGGCGGAGCGGGGCATCCACCATTTTTTCGGGGACGGCGCCGCCGATTGACCGCCCGCCCGCCAAGTGAGGGATACACTATGCTGCTGACCATTGATATGGGCAATACCAACATCACGCTCGGCGTGTTCCGCGGCGAGACGCTTCTGTTTGAGTCCCGTCTCGCCACCGACCATACCAAGACCGCCGACCAGTATACGGTCGAGCTAAAAAGCGTGCTGCGGCTGTATGAGGCGAATCTGCACGGCTTTCGCGGGGCGATCCTCAGCTCGGTCGTGCCCGCGCTCGACCAAAGCGTTTGCGATGCCGTGCGGCGCGTGACCGGCATCACGCCGCTGCGGGTCGGTCCGGGCATCCGCACCGGACTGAATATCCGCATTGACGATCCCGCGCAGCTCGGCGCGGATCTGCTGACCGGCGCCGTCGCCGCCGTCGCCAAATACGGCGCGCCCTGCATCATCTGGGATCTCGGCACCGCCACTACCGTGTCGGCGGTGGACGCCGACCGCGCGTTTCGCGGCGGTGCGATCATGCCCGGCGTGCGCACCTCCTATAACTCCCTGAGCGCCGCCGCCTCGCTGCTCCCGAGCATCAGTTTAGAAGCGCCTGCCCGCGCCATCTGCGGCGGCACAGTCGACTGCATGCGCTCGGGCGCGGTCTACGGCAACGCCGCCATGATCGACGGCATGAGTGCCCGCTTCCGCGAGGAACTGGGCTGCGACGCCCCGATCATCGCGACCGGCGGGCTGAGCCGCGAGATCGTCACCCATTGCCGCCTGCCCGTGCAGTTTGACGACACGCTGCTGCTCGACGGGCTGCGCCTGCTGTGGGAGAAAAACAACTGAGAAGCGTTTCGGCGAGGCAGCCCGCCTGTGCGGGCACTTCAGCCTTTTTCGCTTATGCCGTTTCAAAACGGCATGTCCGCCCATCCACCCCTGTTTTGCGCTGCACCGGCTGCACGTCGGGCGGCAGTAAAGGAGAAGATGTTTTATGACAAACGAAACCGCGCGTACCCGCCGTCTGGCTGTGACGGCGCTGCTCGCCGCCCTGATCGTGGTGATGCAGGTGCTCAGCTATGTGATCCCCATCCGCCCGTTTAATCTGGCGCTGGTGCTGATCCCGATCGTGGTCGGTGCCTGCCTGCTCGGCCCGCGCACCGGCGCGCTGCTCGGCGGCGTGTTCGGCGTCGTGGTCACGATCGCCAGCATTGCCGGGCTGGATGCCGGCGGCGCCGTACTATGGCAGCAAAATCCGTGGATGACTGCGCTGATCTGCCTGCTGAAAGGCGTTTTGGCGGGACTTCTGCCCGGCCTTGTCGCCGCGGCATTCGCCAAGGGAAAGCACCCCGCCGTCGGCTGCTGGATCGCCGGACTGCTGGCACCGATCGTCAACACCGGCATCTTCCTCGGCGGCACGCTGCTCGTGTTCCGCGATGTGCTGTTGAGCTGGGCATTGGACAGCGGCTACGGCTCCGCGCTGACCGCCTATATCGTGTTCGGGCTGCTCGGCGTCAATTTCCTGATCGAGTTTGCGCTCAACGCCGTGTTCGCGCCCGCCATCGTGCGGATCGTGCAGGCGGGGCACACCGTAACCCATCGCGCCGAATAAACGAAAGCCGTACGGCAGCGCGCTGCCGTACGGCTTTTTTCGCGGAAAGGCGGGGATTTTTTCCAAAACTTCCTCTTGCTTTTGCCGGAAAAATGCGGTATACTGAAAACAACGGGAGTTGCTCCCGGTATAGGAAAGGAGATATGACCGATGGCTGAGACCACTATCCACAACTTTGACCTGAAAAAGCTGATCGCCTTCGCCGAAACCGCTAAGGGGGATATGTTTTTAAAAACGCCCGAGGGGGATGTGCTCAACTTGAAGAGCCGTCTGACCCAGCTTCTGGCGCTGTCCAGCGTCATGGAAAAGGGCAGCAGCATTGAAGAGGCCACCGTCGTCTGCAAAGATCCCGATGACGAGTCCCGCCTGTTCCGCATGAACCTCTACGGCGAGGAATGATCTGCGCTCCCTTTCATACGGTGATCTGTATAAATATCCCGCGTCCGGTCTGAGCCGAACGCGGGATATTTTTTATCCTGGATCTATCGGTTGGAGCGCTGCGCCTTCACCGAGAAATTTCTCTGCCGGATAACGTCCTTCACATCCTCAACGGCATCCGCCACCGAAAAGCCCTCCGTGCCGATACCGTCTGCCAGCGTCTGCAGCTTCGTGAAGATCGTCTCATCGAGCGGATCGGTCACGCCGTCGTCCATGAACCGCAGCTCTTCGTCAAGCCCGTTCAGCAGCGCGGTATACTCTTTTCCGGCGGGTGAATGCAGCAGAGACTGCACCAGCATGCGGTACCGCGCGACCGCCTGCTTGCTCCCGCTGATCTGCGCCCGCTCCTCCGCCTTGTTCTGCGCAAAGGCAAACAGCACATAGAGCAGCACCAGCACGACCGCCTGCGTGAGCAGATACGCCCCCACAAAAAGGCGCAGCCGGATCCACACCGTCGCGGAAGCGATAAACGCCACCGAAAGGCCGATGGTCAGCAGCGTCTGCATCAGCGCTGCCACAGCACCGCCGACGCGGCGCGGCTCTCCGAAGGAGAACGCAAACGCCGCCGTCGTCACCGCTTCGGAGATCAGCGTGAAAACGACCGCCAGCCAGCAGATCGGCAGCTTGAACAGGCTGTCACAAAGCAGCAGATAGAGCACCAGCGTAATGACCCACACGGCGATGCCGGAGACCAGCACCGTATTTCGGTTTTTCATCCGATACCCCTCCCTCATTCATTTTTCGTCCCGCACTCCGGGCAGAACTTCACGCCGTCCGGCAGTACGGTCTGACAATTTGTGCATTTGCGGACGAAACTCGCTCCGCATTCCGGGCAGAATTTCACCGATCCGGCGACCGTTTTGCCGCAGCTCGGGCAGCTTCTCGGCATAGCCTCACCGCATTTCGGGCACGCCGCCGCGCCCTCCGGCACATCCGCGCCGCATTTCGGGCAGGGCGTATAGGGCTTGCCGCAGCTCGGGCAGAATTTTGCGCCGTCCGAAATTGCTGTTCCGCAGGACGAGCAGACCACGCGCTCCTTTTGCGGTGCGGTCAGCGAAGCGCCGCATTTCGGGCAAAACTGCGCGCTTGCGGGCGCCGCCGTGCCGCAGGACGGACATGTACGATCCTCCGACGGGTTCAATTCCTTCGCCCGGTCGCCGATCACGCCGCCGATGCCGAAGCCCATGCCAAGCCCGATGCCCGATCCCATCACGGCACCGGCTGTCCCCTGGTTGTCGGCTGCCGTCTCGAGCGTGTCGAACGTCCGCTCCTGCTGATAGTTATAGCCGAGAATATCCATCTCCGCCCGCTTGGCGAGCGCCGCTTTCAGCTGCTTGACCGCCGGATCGCTTTCCGGCACATTGATATCGTTGATAAAAAACGTCACCAGGTCAATGCCGTATTCCGCAAGCTCCGCGCGAAGCGCCTCCCGCAGATCGCCGGACAGCTCGTTTAAATGGGCATTGATCTCCAGAATGGAGACCTGCGACTTGATAAGGCTTTGGGAGATACGGTCCTTCACACGGGTGATAAACAGCCCTCTGAAATAGTCCGTCAGCGTATTGCGGTTGAAAAACCGCATCGTGCCGACCAGCTTGATCAGGAAGCGCTTGGAATCGACCACCTGAATGCCGAACTGCCCGAACGCCCGCACCGGAATGAATACACGGTATTTCGGGTCCTGGATCTGGATCGGCGAGGGCGTTCCCCACTTGATATCCAGCGAAAACGCCTTGTTGATGAACCAGACCTCGGCGGAAAACGGCGAGCGCTTTCCGAACGGCAGGTTGATCAGCGCCTGCAGCACCGGGATGTTGTCCGTCGACAGCACATAATGCCCCGGTCCGAACACATCGGTCGCCTGTCCGTTGCGCACCAGGATCGCTTCCTGCGATTCATTGACGATCAGCTGCGACCACGTCGCCAGCTCCGTATTCGGATACTTCCATGCAAAAATATCCGGAGATGAATCAAACTTCAGAACATCGACAATTGCCATTCCGTCTACCCCCTGTTTCCTTTCGGTATTCACTATAAAGGTAGTGTATCATGTACGACATTTTTTGTCAAGGAAAAATACATATCCCGACAAAAATCGGACAGGCTCCCTTTCACGGATCGCCCTGTCATGCGTATCCCCTTTCCCTCGTGCTTTTTTCATCCCGGCACACATTTTATTCACCGGTCAGCTATAATTTCAGCCATATATTCGACCGCTTTGCCGCAGTTTTTTTACTTGAAGAATCCGCCGGAATGTGGTATACTATATGGTAACCGCAAAGGAGGCTTTGCTCATGCATATACAGGAGTCCGGCGAGATGTACCTCGAGACCATCCTCGTGCTGTCTCAGCAGCGCAGCGATGTGCGGGCGATCGACGTCGGGGAATATATGGGCTTTTCCAAGCCGAGCGTCAGCCGCGCCATCGGTCTGCTGAAGGACGGCGGCTATGTCACTGCCGATCATTTCGGCTTTTTGTCGCTGACCGACGCCGGGCGGGAAATTGCCGAAAAGATCTATGAGCGTCACCGCCTGCTGACCCGCTTTCTCATGCAGCTCGGCGTGGATGAGGAGACCGCCTCCCACGACGCCTGCAAAATCGAGCATGACATCAGTGATGCGTCCTTTGAGGCGATCAAGCATCACGCCCTTGCGCCCGAATCGGCGCCGTCTGCCGGAAAAGGGGCTTGACTTTTTTAAAAGACGTGTTACAATACCATTAGAAAACAGTCACAGGCTGTGATGAAGACAGTATCCGTTTGGCAAAAGCCACAGCGAGTCGGGGACGGTGGAAGCCCGATGCCGGTAGCCCTGCGGAGAATATCCCTTCTGAGCTGCGGGTCGAACATGCAGTAGACCTCGCCGGCTGCCCGCCGTTATCCGGGTCGCATATGTTGGTATGCCGTAATGGGTGGTTCACACACGAAGCATTAGCTCTCGTCCCGTTTCGCGGGATGGGGGCTTATTTGTTTTTAAGGAGGACAATGTTTATGTATCAGCCGGTACAGACCGATCTGCATTTTGTCGATCGGGAAAAAGCGATCGAACGGTTCTGGCAGGAAAATCACATTTTTGAAAAGAGTATCGACAGCCGCCGCAAGGGGAAGCCGTATGTATTCTATGACGGCCCGCCCACAGCAAACGGCAAGCCGCACATCGGCCATGTGCTGACCCGCGTGATCAAGGACATGATCCCGCGCTATCACGCCATGAAGGGCGAAATGGTGCCCCGCAAGGCGGGCTGGGACACCCACGGTCTGCCGGTCGAGCTTGAAGTGGAGAAGATGCTCGGCATCAACGGCAAGGAGCAGATCGAGAAATACGGTCTGGAGCCGTTTATCGCCCACTGCAAGGACAGTGTGTGGAAGTATAAGGGCATGTGGGAGCAGTTCTCCCGCACCGTCGGCTTCTGGGCGGACATGGATCACCCGTATGTCACCTATGACAACAACTACATCGAATCCGAGTGGTGGGCGCTCAAGCAGATCTACGAGCGCGGACTTTTGTACAAGGGCTTCAAGATCGTCCCCTACTGCCCCCGCTGCGGCACCCCGCTCTCCTCTCACGAGGTAGCGCAGGGCTATAAAGCCGTCAAAGAGCGCTCCGCTGTCGTGCGGTTCAAGGCGGTCGGCGAGGACGCCTATTTCCTCGCCTGGACGACCACACCCTGGACGCTGCCCTCAAACGTCGCCCTCTGCGTCAACCCGCGCGACACCTACTGCAAGGTCAGCGCAGCGGACGGGCGCACCTATTACATGGCGGAGGCGCTGCTCGACCGCGTGCTCGGCCGCCTCGCCGCGGACGATAAGCCGGCATACACCGTGCTCTCCCGCTTTGCGGGCAAGGAGCTGGAGGGACGCGAATACGAGCCGCTGTACGCCTGCGCCAAGGAGATCGCCGAAAAGCAGCACAAGAAGGGCTTTTACGTCACCTGTGCCGACTATGTCACGATGACCGACGGTACCGGTATCGTCCACACCGCCCCCGCCTTCGGCGAGGACGACGCGCAGGTCGGCCGCAAATACGACCTGCCGTTTGTCCAGCTGGTGGACGGCAAGGGCTGCATGACGGCGGAAACGCCGTTTGCCGGTCTGTTTGTGAAAAAAGCGGATCCCGAGGTGCTCAAGGACCTCGACGCCCGCGGCCTGCTGTTCGACGCGCCGAAATTCGAGCACGATTACCCGTTCTGCTGGCGCTGCGATACGCCGCTGCTCTATTACGCGCGTGAATCGTGGTTCATCCGCATGACGGCGGTGCGCGACGACCTCGTGCGCAACAACAACACCGTCAACTGGGTACCCGAGAGCATCGGCAAGGGGCGCTTCGGCGACTGGCTGGAAAATGTACAGGACTGGGGACTCAGCCGCAACCGCTACTGGGGTACGCCGCTGAACATCTGGGAATGCTCCTGCGGCTGCCGCCACGCGGTCGGCAGCATTGCCGAGCTGCGGGAAATGTCCGACGACTGCCCCGCCGACATCGAGCTGCACCGCCCGTTTGTGGACGCGGTCACGCTGCGCTGCCCGCAGTGCGGCGGCGTGATGAAGCGCGTGCCCGAGGTCATCGACTGCTGGTTTGACTCCGGCTCGATGCCCTTTGCCCAGCACCACTATCCCTTTGAAAACAAGGAGCTGTTTGAACAGCAGTTCCCCGCCGACTTCATCTCCGAGGCCGTGGATCAGACCCGCGGCTGGTTCTACTCGCTGCTGGCCATTTCGACGCTGCTGTTCAACAAGGCGCCGTTTAAAAATGTCATCGTCCTCGGCCATGTGCAGGACGAAAACGGGCAGAAGATGTCCAAATCCAAGGGCAACGCCGTCGATCCGTTTGAGGCGCTGGAGACCTACGGCGCCGACGCCATCCGCTGGTATTTCTATACCAACTCCGCCCCCTGGCTCCCGAACCGCTTCCACGGCAAGGCCGTGCAGGAGGGTCAGCGTAAATTCATGGGCACGCTGTGGAACACCTATGCGTTCTTTGTCCTCTATGCCAACATTGACGAATTCGATGCCACCAAGCACACGCTTGACTACGCCCGTCTGTCACTGATGGACAAATGGCTGCTGTCCCGCCTGAATTCCACCGTCAAGGCGGTGGATGATCACCTCGCAAACTACCGCATTCCCGAGGCGGCGCGCGCGCTGCAGGATTTTGTGGACGAGATGAGCAACTGGTATGTGCGCCGCGGCCGCGAGCGCTACTGGGTGCAGGGACTGCCCGAGGACAAGGTCAACGCCTACATGACGCTGTACACCGCGCTGGTCACGATCGCCAAGGCGTCCGCCCCGATGATCCCGTTTATGGCGGAGCAGATCTACCGCAATCTCGTGTGCAGCATTGATCCCACTGCGCCCGAAAGCGTGCATCTCTGCGACTTCCCCGCCGTCAATGAGGCGTGGATCGACAAGGCGCTGGAGACGCGCATGGAGGAGGTGCTGGAGATCGTCGTTCTGGGCCGTGCCGCCCGCAACGGCGCCAACCGCAAAAACCGCCAGCCGCTTGCCGCCATGTACGTCAAGACCGACGTGGCGCTGGATGACGACCTCACCGCCATTGTCGCCGATGAGCTGAACGTCCGCGAGGTGCTGCTCTCCGCCGACGCCGATTCCTTTGTCGGCTACAGCTTCAAACCGCAGCTGAAGACCGTCGGACCGAAATACGGCCGCCGCCTAAACGAGATCCGCACGGCGCTTGCCGAGCTGGACGGCACCGCTGCCAAAAAAGAGCTGGACGAAAAGGGGACGCTCACGCTGCCGCTGCCCGACGGCGACGTTGTGCTTGCGCCGGAGGATCTGCTCATCGAGACCACGCAGCGGGAGGGCTTCTACACCCTGTCGGATCGCGGCACCACCGTGGCGCTCGACATCCGGCTCACGCCCGAGCTGATCGAGGAAGGCTATGTCCGCGAGCTGGTCAGCAAGATCCAGACCATGCGCAAGGAGGCCGGTTTTGAGGTGATGGATCACATCCGCGTCACCCTGTCCGGCAGCGAGACGGTCACGGATGTGGCGCTCCGGCACACCGACGACATTGCGACCGATGTGCTGGCGGTCAGTCTGACCGTCGGCGACCCCGTCGGCTCTGTCAAGGAGTGGGATATCAACGGCGAGACCGTCACCATCGGCGTGGAAAAAGTGTGATCGCCGCTATCCGGTCAATATACGCAAAGCGCCCTGTGTCCGAAACGGACACAGGGCGCTTTTTACGGTTTTCGGGGCAAAAACCGACTCCGGCACCCGCAAAAAGCGGATGCCGGAGCCGGTTGAAAGGAAAATGAAAGGAATGGTCAGTTATTTCAGGTTCGCCTTGAGGATCTCGAGCTGATGACGAAGCTCCGCAGGCAGCTTGTCGCCGAACTTCTTGTAGTGCTCCTCGATCTCCGCCGCCTCTTTCACCCAGACGTCGTGATCCACCGTCAGGATGTCCTCGAGCGTCGCACGGTCCATATCGAGGTCGGTCAGGTCGATGTCCTCGGGCTTCGGCACATAGCCGATCGCCGTCTCAACAGCATCCGCCTTGCCCTCGCAGCGGTCGAGGATCCAGTTGAGCACCCGCATGTTGTCGCCGAAGCCCGGCCACACAAAGTGTCCCTCGTCGTCGGTACGGAACCAGTTGACGTTGAAGATCTTCGGCGCCTTGTCACCCAGCTTCTTGCCCATGTCGAGCCAGTGCTGGAAGTAGTCGCCCATGTGGTAGCCGCAGAACGGCAGCATCGCCATCGGGTCGCGGCGGACGACACCGACCGCACCGGCGGCAGCGGCAGTCGTCTCGGAAGCCATCGCGGAGCCGATGAACACACCGTTCTCCCAGTCGCGGGACTGATAGACCAGCGGCGCGCATTTGGCACGGCGGCCGCCGAAGATGATCGCGGAGATCGGCACGCCGGCGCCCTTGTCAAACTCCTCGGAGATGCAGGGGCAGTTGACGGCGGGAGCGGTGAAGCGGGAGTTCGGATGCGCCGCATAGGTCGACTTATCCGCCTTGTTGTACTTAGAAGGATCCCAGGGATTGCCCTTCCAGTCGATCATGTGCGCGGGCGCCTCTTTGGTCAGGCCCTCCCACCACACGGTGTTGTCGTCGGTATTGAGCGCCACGTTCGTGAAGATGGTGTTCTTCTTCGTGGACTCAAGCGCATTGAAGTTGGAGTGCTCGTTCGTGCCGGGCGCCACGCCGAAGAAGCCGTTCTCGGGGTTGATGGCGTAGAGACGGCCGTCCGCACCGATGCGCATCCAGGCGATATCGTCGCCGACCGTCCAGATCTTGTAGCCCTTCTTGCGCAGGTACTCGGGCGGAATCAGCATGGCGAGATTGGTCTTGCCGCAGGCGGACGGGAAGGCGGCGGCGATATAGCGCACCTCGCCCTTCGGGTTCTGCAGACCGAGGATCAGCATGTGCTCAGCCATCCAGCCCTCTTTCCAGCCCTGATAGGAAGCAATACGCAGCGCAAAGCACTTCTTGCCGAGCAGCACGTTGCCGCCGTAGGCGGAGTTGACCGAGATGATGGCGTTGTCCTCCGGGAACTGGCAGATATAGCGCTTCTCGGGATCGACATCGCATTTGGCATGGAAGCCGCGCACCCAGTCGTTGCTGTCGCCCAAGGTATCCAGCACCTTCTGGCCGACGCGGGTCATGATCGCCATGTTCAGCACAACGTAGATCGAATCGGTGATCTCGATGCCGATCTTGGCAAGCGGAGAGCCGATCGGGCCCATGGAGAACGGGATGATATACATCGTGCGGCCCTTGTAGCTGCCGCGGGCAATGTCATACAGGCGCTTATACATCTCCTGCGGGTCGCACCAGTTGTTGGTCGGACCGGCATTCTCCTTTTCGCGGGAGCAGATGAAGGTACGATCCTCCACGCGCGCCACATCGTTCGGCTTGGTGCGGTGCAGATAGCAGCCGGGCAGCTTTTCCTCATTCAGCTTGATCATTTCGCCGGAAGCGACTGCCTCGCGGCGCAGCGCCTCGAGCTGCTCCTCCGAGCCGTCGATCCAAACGACATTATCCGGGCAGACCAAGGCCTTCTTTTCCTCGATCCATGCGAGGACGGTCTTGTTATTCGTCATCTTCATGCCACTCCTTTTCATTGCGGTAAGCCCACTTCTGTGAACAGATACCATTATACCCTGTTTTCCGCCGATTGCAATACCCGAATTGTGAACTTTTTGTCAATTCGCAGAGGTTTTTCTCAAAAATGCAGGATCAGCTGATCAAACCGTCATTTTTCTCCATCTGCGCCGTGTACAGCTCGTAGTAGCGGCCGCGCTTTGCCATCAGCTCCTCATGCGTGCCCGCCTCGAGGATCGACTGCTCGCCGACATAGAAAATGCGGTCGCAGTGGCGGATCGTGGACAGGCGGTGGGCGATGATGAACGAGGTGCGTCCGCGCAGCAGCGTGCGGATGCCCTGCTGCAAAAGCTGCTCGGTCTGGGTATCGATCGACGAGGTTGCCTCATCCAGAATCAGCACGCGCGGGTCGGACAGCAGCGTTCGCGCCAGCGCGATCAGCTGCTTCTGCCCCTGCGACAGTCCGCCGCCCCGCTCGCTCACCAGGGTATAATACCCCCGCTTCATCCGGCGGATAAAGCCGTCGGCACAGGCAGCGCGCGCCGCCTCCTGCACCTCCTCATCCGTGGCGTCTAGCCGCCCGAAGCGGATATTGTCCATCACGGTACCGCTGAAAATAAAGCTGTCCTGCATCATCACGCCCGTCTGCGTGCGCAACGAGTGCAGCGTCACCCCGGCAATATCGTACTTGCCGTCGAGCAGGATCCGTCCGCCCGTCAGGTTATAAAACCGGCTGATCAGGCTTACAGCCGTGGTCTTGCCCGCGCCCGTCGGTCCGACGAGCGCAATGCTCTCACCCGGGCGGACGTCAAACGAGATATGCGACAGGATCGTTTGCCCCTCCTCATAGCCGAAGCTGACGTCCTCATAGGTCACGCGCCCCTCTATCGGCGGCAGCTCATACGCATCGGGTGCGTCGTCCACCGCCACCGGCTCATCCATCGTCTCAAAGATGCGCTCGAGATAGGCAAGGTTGTTGATAAAGTTATTGTAGATATTCGCGAGATTGGTGATCGGCGTCCAGAACCGGCTGACATACTGGCTCATGGCAAGCACCACGCCGAATGTGATCCTGCCGGTCGCCCCCATCCAGAATACGCCGACAATATACAAAAACGTCAGCACGATCTGCGTCAGCAGCTCGGAGGAGAACCAGACGGCGTTGGAATAGTAGATCGTGTGCAGCCAGGTGCGGCGGCAGGCGTCCAGCAGCCGGTGCATGATGGAGATGTTCTCCTTCTCACGGGCAAACAGCTGACTGACCCGCACGCCGTCGATGCTCTCCGCCAGATAGGCGTTGAAATTCGACCGCTTGTTGGACTGCTTCTGCCAGGCGCGCCGCTGCCGCGGCTTGATGAACAGGATCACGCCGATAAACACCGGCAGCCCCGCCACGATCACCGCCGCCAGACGCGCATTTGTCTGGAACATGAACACCGCGATCACGATGAGGTTCATGATCTCGAGCAGCATATTGACGATGCCGTTTGACAGCATATCCGACACCGAGTTGACATAGTTGACCACACGCACCAGAATTTTACCGGCGGGGCGGCTGTCGTAATAGGCAAACGGCAGCTTCTGCAGATGGGCGAACAGGTCGCGGCGGATGTCAAAGATCACGCCCTGACTCACCCGCACCATCATGCGGCTGCGGACCAGCGAGCACAGAATATTGGCGACCAGCACCGCTATATAGGCGATCAGCAGCCACAAAAGCAGGCGGGTGTCCTTTTTCGGCACGGCGTCGTCGATCGCCCACTGCATGATCTTCGGCAGATACATCCCGATGACCGAGCCGAACAGGCTGATGACGATGGCGGCGATCATCACGCCGCGGTATTTGCGGACATAGGCGAGCGCCCGCTTCATGTGACCCCAGTCAAACGGGGATTCCAGCGTCTCGTCGACCTCAAAGGTATTGCGCTTTGCCATCAGATCTCACCGTCCTTTCGGCTCAGATCGTTTTGCAGGGCATAGGTATCATAATAATAGCCGCGGCGGGCAAGCAGCTCCTCGTGGGTGCCCTCCTCCGCGATCACGCCGTCCTTCAGCACAATGATGCGGTCGGCATCCCGCGCCGAGGAGACGCGCTGGGCAATGATGATCTTCGTGCAGGGATAGGGCAGCTCGCGCAGCTGCTGCTGTATGTACTGCTCCGTCTCGTTGTCGAGCGCGGAGGTGGTGTCGTCGAGCACCAGCACCGCCGCCCGCACCGCCATGGCGCGCGCCAGCGCAATACGCTGCCGCTGTCCGCCGGACAGTCCGACGCCCCGCTCGCCGATCACGGTGTCATACCCCTCGGGCATTTTCTCGACAAATTCCGCCGCGCCCGCCCGGCGGGCAAAGTCGCGGATCTCCTCATCCGTCAGCTTGTCGTCGCCGAATGCGATATTGCCCGCGACGGTATCGGAAAACAGGAACACATCCTGCGTCGCCGTGCCGATGCTGCGGCGCAGCTCCTCCAGCTTCCACAAATGCACGTCGCAGCCGTCAAGCAGCACCTTTCCCGCCGTCGGGTCATAAAACCGGGCGAGCAGGTTGATGATCGAGGTCTTGCCCGCGCCGGTCGGCCCCATGATGGCAAGCGTCTGCCCCGGCTCTATCCTGAAGCTGACGTCTTTGAGCACCGGCACGCGGTCGATCTCCAGCGACACATGGGAAAACTCCACCCGTCCCTCGGTGTGCGGATGCGATACCGCATCGGGGCGGTCGGCGATCAGCGGGCGGGAATAGTAGATCTCGATGATCTTGTTGGCGGAGGCGAAAAACCGCTGATAATCGTTGAGCAGGGGACCAAGGTTGTTGACAGGGTTCGCCAGCGCCCAGCTCAGCGACGTGAAGATCGAGAGCTGACCCGCCGTCAGGTCGCCCGTGATGATGAAATAGCCGCCGAGGAAGATCGTGATGAGCGTCATGGCATTGCCCATCATGGCAAGCGCCGGGAAATAGGTCAGCCACGTCTTGTTGATGGCAAGGTTCGCATCGCGGAACTGCGCGTTGCACTCCTCAAACCGCTCTTTTTCATATTCCTCGCGGGCAAACGCCTTCACCACGCGCTGTCCCGCAATATTCTCCTGTGCCGCCGTGTTCATATCCGACATGCGGTCACGCAGCTGTCCGAACAGCGGACGGATATGCCGGTGATATGACCGCGTCAGGAAAAACAGCGCCGGTGTCACCGCCAGCAGCGCGAGCGCCAGCTTGACGTTGACAAACAGGAAAAAGACCAGCGCACTGATAAACTGCAGCACGCTCTCCAGTCCCACATATACGAGATACGCCATAAAATGGCGGCACCAGTCGACGTCGCCCGATAGGCGGGTCATCAGATCGCCCGTGCGGTTGCGGTTGAAAAATGCCGTCTCCTGATGCTGCAGCACCTCAAACAGCCGCCCCTGCAGATTGACGAGCATATCCTGCGTCGAATACTCAAAGCACAGCACCATCCCGTACCGCAGCGACAGACGCAGCAGCTGCACACCCAGCATGGCAAACAGGAGCGGCAGCAGCGGCGCGGTATCGCCGCCGACGATCACCTCGTCTACGAGGATCGACGACAGATACGGATTGATCAGCAGCATCACCGTCGAGACCACCGAGATAAAAAGCCCCAGAATATACAGCACATGATCCCGCTTTGTCATGTTTTTCCACAGCCATCGGAACTGGAACACGGGCATCCCCCTCTCTGCAAAAAAAACCTGCCGCCGGCGCCCCACGCACATAAGACGATCTCATTTCGTTTTACGTTGAATGGTTACCGGCGGCAGGAAACATCCTTTCATGTTACAGGACACATTATACCCGCCTTTCGGAAAAAAGCAAGAGGGCATTTCCCCGAAATACCGTCTGTTTTTCCGGGCGGTTTTCGGCGAGTTGTCCATTCCCGCCTTTTTCTCGCTCCGCCCGCCCGAAAGGCTTTACAAACCGGGGCGATCCGTGGTATACTGATGGGGTGTTATTCTAACAGGCAGGAGGCCGAGACGATGGACAGAATTCCGATGAAAACTCCGCTCGTCGAAATGGACGGCGACGAAATGACCCGTGTGCTGTGGCAGGCGATCAAGGACAAGCTGCTGCTTCCCTTTGTGGATCTTTGCTGCGAATATTATGACCTCGGGCTTGAAAACCGCGACAAGACCGACGACCGCGTGACGGTCGAGGCTGCCGAGGCGATCAAGCGCTACGGGGTCGGCGTGAAATGCGCCACCATCACCCCCAACGCCCAGCGCGTGGAGGAATACCATCTCAAGCAGATGTGGAAAAGCCCGAACGGCACCATCCGCGCCGCGCTCGACGGCACCGTGTTCCGCGCGCCGGTCCTGGTCAAGGGCATCTCCCCCAACGTCACGACCTGGAAAAAGCCGATCACGCTGGCGCGCCACGCCTACGGCGACGTCTACAAGAACACCGAAATGCGGGTCGCCGCCGGCAGCCGTGCCGAGCTGGTCGTCACCGCGCCGGACGGCACCGAGACCCGTCAGCCCATTTTCGATTTTTCCGGCACCGACGGCGTTATTCAGGGGCTGCACAACACCGATGCCTCCATCCGCAGCTTTGCCCACGCCTGTTTTCAGTATGCCCTGTCCGTGAAGCAGGATCTGTGGTTCTCGACGAAGGACACCATCTCCAAGGTGTATGACCACCGCTTCAAGGACATCTTTGCCGAGGTGTACGAGGCGGACTACAAGGAGGCTTTTGCCCGCGCCGGCATCACCTATTTCTACACGCTGATCGACGACGCCGTTGCCCGCGTCATCCGCTCGGAGGGCGGCTTCATCTGGGCGTGCAAAAACTATGACGGCGACGTGATGAGCGATATGGTCGCCACCGCGTTCGGCTCGCTCGCGATGATGACGAGCGTGCTCGTCTCCCCCGACGGCAAATACGAATACGAAGCCGCGCACGGCACCGTCACCCGCCACTATTACCGCTATCTGAACGGCGAGGAGACCTCCACCAATCCGATCGCGACCATCTTCGCGTGGTCGGGCGCGCTGCGCAAGCGCGCCGAGCTGGACGATATTCCCGCTCTCGCCGCGTTTGCCGACCGGCTGGAAACGACCTCCCTCTCGGTGATCGAGGACGGCATCATGACCAAGGATCTCGTATCCCTGTCCACGCTTCCGAACAAGCGCGCCGTCAACTCGACGGAATTCCTCGACGAGATCGCCCGTCGGCTTGCCGCCGCAGGCTGATCCGTTCCTCTCTCACATAAAAAACGGTGTCCGGTCAAAATCGACCGGACACCGTTTCTTTTACGGCGCACACCTTATCCGCCAGACAGAGGATCACGCTCTCGCGATACCGCGGCAGCGTCAGATTCAGCGGAAACATGTGCGACCGGATCATGTTCTGCTCCACTGCGTTGAGCGAAAAATCGCGGCGGGCGTTTTGCAGCGCGCGGCGGGCATGGGTAAAGCCGTGCCACCGGTGGCTGCGGTCGGGAACATGCCAGTCATAGAGGAAATAGTCGTGCAGGAGCGCGCCCCGCACGAGCGAGGTCGTGTCAAACCGCCACGGCAGAGCCGCCGCTATGCGGACGCACAGCACCGCCACGGCAAGCGAGTGGGCATATACGCTGACTGCGCCGTGCTGGATAAACGCCTTTTCCCGCAGCAGTCCGTCGCTTTGCAGGACCTCCTGCCCGAGCGCGGCGACCAGCCGCAGCGCCTGTTCCTTTCTCATCTGGCTTCCCCCGTTTTTTCGCTGCTTTGTTCACGCCGCCGGCTCGGTCAGCGCGCCGATAAAAAACGGTACGCCGCTTGCGCAGTCGATGAGCATATACACAAACGGGCGATCCAGAATGACCCGTTTTGCCTCCGGCGCGCCCACGGCTGCACACTCATCCTTCATCTCGACCACGGTCGCCGCCCCGGCCTTTGTGCCCTGCTCCCCGACCGAGAGAAACGTTTTGTGCAGCACCCGTCCGATAAAGATGTTGCCCTCTGTCGAGGTACCGAGCCCCGCGAATTCCGCGCTGCCGCCGTCAAAGGCGCGGGTCATCCCCATCGTCTTGCACACGCCGGACAGCTCGAGCGAAAATTCCGTCGAAAACTTCGAAATCGCCGCCGACACCTCCGCCGCCTGCGGCGCTTTCAGCAGGGCGGACAGCGCCGCGCCGTCAAGCGCCGCGATATAGTCCGATACGCTGACCCCCTCCTTCGGCAGCAGCGCCGCAAGGGCGGTCTTACCGTCCGCATAGTATTTCAGAAAACCGGTCGCCTTGTCGTCCTCGAGATAGGCGCTCTCCGTTCCGTACAGGAATTCGACCTCCCGTTTTGTGCCGTCCGCCGCGGTAAACTGCCCCGGGCTGACCTGATCGGCGGTGTAGGGCTTCGCCCATTCCGCCTCAAACGCCAGCGCATTCACCAGATACATGACCGCGTCCTCCGGGATCTGATCGAGGATCTCCGGGATCATCCCATCGGTGTTTGTTTTCACCCAGCGATTGATCTCGCGGCAGGTGCGGTCGTCAAACGGCGCGGAAAACACATCCGCCCCGTAGTAGTCGGCATTTTTCTGCAAAAAATCCCGATTCGCCGTGAAACGGGCATCCGCGGTAAACCACACGGAATTGGCAAGGCGCAGGGCGCTGTCCCCGTCGGACAACGCCTGCCGATAGCTGTACAGGCAGGCGTTCAGCTCCCCGACCGGCAGCCCGAGTGCCGCCTCCATCTGCTGCCGCGTCTCTCCCTCGGCGCCGTTGGCGGTCATCCCCAGGGCGTACAGCACGGACAGCGGCGAGACCAGCGTGTTTTTCCCGTCGGCGGCTGCGCTTTCCCGGAACAGCCGGACGGCAAAATCGGTCATGGCAGCGCTTTGCGGATCTGTCAAGGCATCTGCCTTGACAGTCCGCGGCGCGATCCCCGCCATCAGGTCTTCCGCCCGCACCTGTGCGGCGCAGCCGGTCAGATTCAGCAAAAGCGCGGCAGCTGCCAGCAGACCGGCGCCGATGATCCCCCGTTGTTTTCTGTTCATGTGTCCTTTCCTCCCTCAGTCTACAGGCTCTGTATCGGGCAGCGCTTTCCACGCGTCCGTTTCGGTCAGCATATCCCGGATCGAGCGGCAGACGTCCAGAAACGCCTGCCCCTTGTCATTGTCGGCGGTAAACGTCAGCGCGATATTTTCCGCCCGGACGGTTTTAACCGCGCCGTCTGCCGTCACCGACAGGATCAGCGTCATCGACGGATCGGAGCCGAGCGTCCCGTTCTGCGGGTCATACCGGTCCGGATAGCTGTCGATGTGCAGCTGCGCGATCGCGGCATAAACCATCCGCCGCTGTGCCTCGGTCAGGCGGCAGACGGCGCTGCTCTCCCCGGCGTCGGCGGCACGCTTTACCAGATGCCCCGTCGTGCTGTCATAGCGGCTTTCCCCGCCCACGCCGAAGGTGAGCGAAAACGCAAAGTCCTCCGGCGGCTCGGCTGTTTCCGCCTTGTTGTCGTCCGGAAACGGCGCGATCTCCTCCGCCATCTCGGGCGTACTGCGATCCGGCGGCGTTTCCGTCCTGTTCCCGTCCGGCTGCGGCGCAATTTCCCCCGTCACCCCGGCGGGCTTGCTGTCAGGCAGCGTCTCCGCCTTGTTCCCGTCCGTCTGCGCCGCCCGCAGCAGGACCGCCGTCCCCACAGCTGCCGTCAGGCACAGGGGCAGGATGCCCGCAAGCAGGCGAAGCCGCCTTTTGCGGCGGGCGGTCCTCTCCCGGCTGCGGCGGAGGATCTCCGCCTTACATTCGTCCAGATCCCTCATATCAGCTGCTCACCCTCCTCCCCGAGCCGGACGCGAAGCGCCTTTTTGGCACGGTACAGCAGATTGTCCACCTGCTTGACGGACTTTTTCATCACCCTTGCCGCCTGCGCATAGCTCATCTCTTCAAAGTAGATCAGGTGGATCACCGTGCGCATATCCTCCGGCAGCGCCGCCACGGCGGCGCTCACCGCCCGTTTGCGCTCGTCTGCCAAGACCGCCTTTTCGAGCGCCTCCTCATCCGCCTGCTCCTGCAGCGCCGACAGCTCTGTAAAGCCGATCACCCTGCGACGCCGGAGACAGTCGAGCGCACGGCTTCGGCCGATCATGAACAGATAGGTCTTCAGCGTCACGGAAAAATTGTAGCGATGCCTGTGCACGATGAGGTCGGAAAACGCGTCCATCGCCAGATCCTCGGCGGTGTGGACGTCATGGACATACCCCTCGATAAAAAACACCAGCCGGCGAAACAGGCTTGCCATGATCTCGTCGAAAGCGGCTTCGTCGCCGTCTAAAAACCGGCGGTAGCTGTCGGCATCATTGTCCATGGGTCTCCCTCCCCGCTCCCGGCGACCGCAGCTGATCCCCGTCATCACTTATACGCATGAGACAGCGAAACTCCTTGCCGCGGCGGCATTTTTCTTTATTCTGCCTTAATTATAACACACCCGTGCCGGTTTTCAAGGGCTTCCCGGGCAAAACAGGGGTTGCAATGCCGCCGACAATATGGTATACTGATGGATAATTTATTTCAGGCGATACAGGCGGAGAAAAACCGGTTTTCACCTCCCAAAGGCGGATGCCGCTTTCCTTTTAAAAGCCGCCGTTCCCTGTCTGTACCGCCTGTCCACCCGACGCCGAACAGAAAGAGAGGAAATGCGTATGGTCAACGTCAATGCCGGAGAAAAATTTGTCAAAGAGGGACTGACCTTCGATGATGTGCTGCTGATTCCCGCCGAATCCGATGTGCTGCCCCGGGATGTGGATGTCTCCACCAGGCTGACAGCCACCGTGAAGCTCAATATTCCGCTGATGACCGCGGCCATGGACACCGTCACCGAAGCCCGCATGGCGATCGCCATCGCCCGTGAGGGCGGCATCGGCGTCATCCACAAGAACATGAGCATTGAAGCGCAGACGGATGAGGTCGACCGCGTCAAGCGCTCGGAAAACGGCGTCATCACCAACCCGTTTTTCCTCTCGCCGGATCATACCGTGGCGGATGCGGATGAGCTGATGGGCAAATACCGCATCTCCGGCGTGCCGGTCTGCGAAAACGGCAAGCTCGTCGGCATACTGACCAACCGCGATATGCGGTTTCTCACCGACTATACGCAGAAGATCGGCGAGGTCATGACCAAGGATAACCTCGTCACCGCGCCGGTCGGCACCACACTTGAGCAGGCGCGCGCCATTCTGGCACGCCACCGCATCGAAAAGCTCCCCATCGTGGACGAAAACGGGATGCTGCGCGGACTCATTACCATTAAGGATATCCAGAAAGCGGTCAAATACCCGAACTCCGCCCGCGACGCCGCGGGACGGCTGCTCTGCGCCGCCGCGCTCGGCGCGACGGGCGACGTGCTCGAGCGTGCCGCCGCGCTGGCAAAAGCCGGCGTCGACGTGTTTGTGCTCGACTCCGCGCACGGTCACAGCCAGAACTATATCCGCGCGGTGGAAAAGGTCAAGGTCGCTTTCCCGCAGGTCTCGCTGATCGCGGGCAACGTCGCCACGGGCGAAGCCACCCGCGCGCTGATCGCTGCGGGCGCGGACGCCGTCAAGGTCGGCATCGGCCCCGGCTCCATCTGCACCACCCGCGTTGTTGCCGGTATCGGCGTCCCGCAGATCACCGCCATCTATGACGCCGCCTGCGCCGCCGCGCCCTACGGCATCCCCGTGATCGCCGACGGCGGCATCCAGTATTCCGGCGATATGGTCAAGGCGCTCGCCGCCGGTGCCAACACCGTCATGGTCGGCTCGCTCGTCGCGGGCTGCGAGGAGTCGCCCGGCGATTCCGAGCTGTATCAGGGCCGCCAGTTCAAGGTCTACCGCGGCATGGGCAGTCTCGGCGCCATGGCCAACGGCAGCCGCGACCGCTATTTCCAGGAGAACCAGAAAAAGCTCGTTCCCGAAGGCGTCGAGGGGCGCGTACCGTATAAGGGTGCGCTGTCCGAGACGGTGTATCAGATGATGGGCGGTCTGCGCTCCGGCATGGGCTACTGCGGCTGCCGCACTATTGCGGATCTGCAGCAAAACGGCCGCTTTGTCCGCATTACCAACGCCGGTCTCAAGGAGAGCCATCCCCACGACATCTCCATCACCAAGGAAGCGCCGAACTACTCGACCGGTCACTGATTTTTGCCCTGTTTCCCGGCTCATGTCCCGTCTGCGGATATGAGCCGGTCGCCTTACATTGCCCGAAAAGGAGGACGCCCGCATGGAGCTGCCGCAGGAATTTCGCCGCCGGATGGAGGCGCTGCTCGGCGCGGAATATCCCGCGTTTGAAGCGGCGCTTTGCGCCCCGCTGACCGTCCGCGGTCTGCGGGTCAACACACTGAAGCTGTCCCCGGAGGCGTTTGCCGCCCGCTTCCCCGTCCCGGCAGAGCCTGTGCCGTTTTGCCGCGAGGGCTTTTCGGTCCCCGCCTCCTTTATCGCCGGGACAGACCCGTGGCATCATGCGGGCGCCTACTATATGCAGGAGCCGTCCGCCATGTCCGCCGTGACGGTGCTGGCACCGCGCCCGGGTGAACGGGTGCTGGACCTGTGCGCCGCGCCGGGCGGAAAATCGACGCAGATCGCTGCCGCGCAAAACGGCAGCGGGCTGCTCTGGTGCAATGAATTCGTGCGCGGGCGCGCCTCGGCGCTGATGCAGAATCTGGAGCGCTGCGGCGTGACAAACGCCGTCGTCACCTCCATGGACACCGCGCCGCTCTGCGAGCGGCTCGCGGGGCAGTTTGACGCCGTGCTGGCGGATGTGCCCTGCTCCGGCGAGGGCATGTTCCGCAAGGAGCCGGAGGCGCTCCCGCTGTGGAGCACCGACAACATCGCCCTGTGCGCTGCGCGCGGTCACGCCATTCTTGCCGCTGCCGCCAAGGCCGTGCGCCCCGGCGGACGGCTCGTCTACTCCACCTGCACCTATGCGCCGGAGGAAAACGAGGGGCAGATTTTGCGGTTTCTGCGGGAAAACCCCGACTTCACGCTTGTCCCCGCAGGCGTCGCGTTCGGCCGCCCCGCCTTCACGGCAGCGCAGCTCATCTCCCTGCTGCCGGACGCGGACGATCGCGGCGTTCCACTGCAAAACGCCCGCCGCATCCTGCCGACCGACGGCGGCGAAGGGCATTTTATCGCGCTCTTGCAGCGCAGCGGCGACGGAGCGCCCGCCTTTTCCGCGCCGGTGCGCGAAAAGGCGGACGCCAATGCCGACGCCTGCCGCGCGCTGATGGCAGACTGCTTTTTTGTGCCGCCCGCCGGTCGTCCCCGCACCGTCGGCGATACCGTGCGGCTGCTGCCCGACATGCTGCCGGACACGTCGGGACTGTATCTGCTGTTTGCCGGCGTTGCCGCCGCGACCGTCTGCCGCGGCAGGCTTGAGCCGTGCCACGGCATATTCACGGCAATGCCGCCGGACAACTGCCGCCGCGTGCTGTCCCTCACACGGGACGACCCCCGCGCCGCCGCCTTCCTGCGCGGCGAAAGCGTGGACGCACCGTCGCTCTCCGGCTGGACTGCCGTCGCCGTGGACGGCGTCGTTACCGGCTTCGGCAAGGCGGGCGGCGGCGTGCTGAAAAACCGCTATCCCAAGGCGCTGCGTCTGCGCAGCTGAATGACTGCCGAAAGGAGCTTGCCCGATGGACACCGAACAGGAGCTGACCTCTGTGCGGGAGCAGCTGCTCAACGCCGGACTGGCGGAGCTGGAGGCGCACGGCGTCGGGGATTTTTCCCTGCGGCGTGTTGCGGCGGCATGCGACCTCTCCTGCGCCGCGCCCTACCGCCATTTCAAGGATAAGGAAACGCTGATCAACGCCGTGCTGACCCATATCCAGAGCCAGCTGCGGCTGCTGCTTGAACAGATCGCCGCCGTCTACCCGGACGACCCCCGCCGTCAGCTGACGGAAAGTTGCCTTGCCTATATCCGCTTCTGCCGGGCGACACCGCATGCCCGCGCCGTGATCGACCTCGCCGACGGCACGTTGCCGCTCGGCGATACCGTCGCCGCGCTGCTGCCGCGCTGTGCGCCGTCAGCCGCGCCCGAACGGCTGCGGGAGCAGGCACTCGTGCTGCGCTCGCTGACCTACGGCGCGGTGCGGCTGCTGGAATCCGGCGAGCTGCCCGCCGCCGATGCGGTACAGGAGCGCATCCGCGCCCGCATTCTGCGGGAGATCGACGCGCTGGATCAAGCGCCCGCCGACTGAGCAGAGAGATCGGTCAGCTTGCCGAAGCGGTAGCCCATCTCCTCAAAGCGGGTCAGCAGCTCATCCAATATCTGCGCATTGGTTGCCGAGGTGCTGTGCAGCAGGATGATCGCCCCGTTATGCACGCGCGGCAGGAGCTTCGCAAATGCCTGCTCCTTTGTCGGCTGGTTGTCTACATACCAGTCCACATAGGCAAGGCTCCAGAAATAGGTGCGGTAGCCGAGCTGCTGCGCCATCTTCAGATTCTGCTCACTGTATTTGCCCTGCGGCGGACGGTAGAGCCGCGGCATCGGCTGCCCGACCGTTTTTTCGTAAGCCTGCTCGACCGCCGTCATTTCCGCCTGAAACGACGGCATATCGCCGATCTTGGACATATCGTAATGATGATAGGTGTGGTTGCCGACCAGATGCCCCTCCGCCGTCATGCGGCGCAGAAGCTCCGGCGCCGTCTCGATATAATGCCCCACCACAAAAAATGCCGCCGGAGCGTTATGCTTTTTCAGCGTGTCCAAGATCTGCGCCGTATAGCCGTTTTCGTATCCCGCATCAAAGGTCAGGTACAGCACCTTCTGCGTCGTATCGCCGATGTAAAACGCATCGTATGCCGCCAGCGCCTGCGCGCTGACGTTGCCTATCGGCGGCTGCCCCTCCTTTTGAAAGCTCAGCCCCCAGTTGCCGGCGGACGTCGCCGCAGTGATCGGCTCGAGCGTCAGGATCACCGCCGTCAGTGCCAGCGCCGCCAGACCCAGTGCTGCCACCACGCGGCCGGGGCGAAACCGGACTATCCATGTATGCATGTTGCATCCCTCCCCTGCCACTCTATGCGCAGCCTTCCGCATTTTTCCCGAAAGCCGAAAAATTTTCCCGTCCGTGCCTAAACCGCCGGATCGGCTCCCATACTCTCCAAAAAGAAAGGATGATCCCGCATGAAGATAACCGCTTTTGCCGCCGCTGCCGCGCTGTGCGCACTCACCCTGTCCGCCTGTGTCGCCGAACCGGCAGAGGAAAGCCGCGCCGACAGCGCCGCTCCCACCACTGCCGTCACCTCTGTTACGACCACGCCGACTACGACCGCCGCCGTCTATCCGACGGTCGGCTACTGCGTGGCGGACCCGTCCATGTACGTCCGCAGCCAGCCCGCGCCGTATGCGGAGGTCATCGGCGGTCTTGCCTACGGCGAGGAGGTCTCCATCGTCGGCAAGGAGGGCGACTGGTACAAGATCGCGTTTAAAGACGATTTCGCCTATGTGAGCGCCCAGTATATCCTCGGCGAGCTGCCCGCCCCCACCGCCGACCCGGCAGCCACGGCCGGAACAACCGCGGAGACCTCTGCCGCCCCCACCGAAACGACTGCGGCGGACTGATTCCCTGCCCGATTTACGGCGCCTGCGTCAAGCAGGCGTCTTTTTTTGCCCCTTTTTGCATAGGATGGCACACAAAGATAACCTATCGGAAAGGATGCGATCCTGCTATGACGATCCATGTGGTCTCGCCCGGCGATACGCTGACCTCGGTCGCGGGGGCGGCGGGAATATCGGTGGAAAAACTCGCCGCCGACAACGGTCTTGCCCCGACGGCGGCGCTTGCCGTCGGTCAGGCGCTGCTGATCCTCGTTCCCGCAGAAAGCTACACCGTCCGCGCGGGCGACACGCTCGCCGCCATTTCCCGCCAGACCGGCGTATCGTTAAATGAGCTGTGGCAGAACAACCCGCAGCTAAACGGCGGCACCGACCTGCGCCCCGGCGACGTGCTCGCCGTCCGCTATCCCGACCCGCCGCAGGAGGCGCTGACGGTCAGCGGCTACGCCTACCCCTTTATCGACCGCACGCTTCTGCGCCGCACACTGCCCTATCTGACCTGGCTGACCGTGTTCACCTACGGCTTTACGCCGGAGGGCGAGCTGATCCAGCCGGACGACGCCGAGATCGTGGCGATCGCGCGGGAATACGGCGTCGCGCCGGTGCTGCTGCTCTCGACGCTGACGGACGAGGGGACGTTCAGCAACGAGCTGGCGTCCGCGCTGCTGCGTGACCCCGCTTTGCAGGATCAGCTGCTAACCCGCCTCCTCGCGGTCATGCTCGAAAAGGGCTACCGCGGCATGGACATCGACTTTGAATATGTGCTGCCGCAGGACGCCGACGCCTACGCCCGCTTTGTGCAGACCGCCGCCGACCGTCTGCGGGACGCGGGATATTTCACCGTCGTGTCGCTCGCGCCGAAAACCAGTGCCGATCAGCCGGGGCTGCTCTATGAGGCGCATGACTATGCGGCGCTCGGCGCTGCCGCTGACTACGCCTTTCTGATGACCTACGAATGGGGCTACACCTACGGCCCCGCCATGGCGATCGCGCCGCTCAACAAGGTCGAACAGGTGCTGTCCTACGCCGTCACCGCAGTCGCGCCCGACAAGCTGCTGATGGGCATCCCGAACTACGCCTATGATTTCACGCTCCCCTTTGTCGCAGGTGAATCGCGCGCCCGCTCGCTCGGCAATCTTGCCGCCGCGGAGTTGGCCGTCGAAAAAGGGGCGGATATCCTGTTTGACCCGGTCGCCAAGGCGCCGTTTTTCCGCTATACGGGCGAGGACGGCGCGGTTCACGAGGTGTGGTTTGAGGACGCCCGCAGCGTCGACGCCTCGCTGTCCCTGCTGCGCCGGTTCGTCCTCACCGGCGCGGGCTACTGGAACATCATGCGCTGGTTCCCGCAGAACTGGCTCATTTTAAGCCGCAGATTCCGGATTTTAAAGACATTTTAAGACATTTTTTCGGAAAACCGGTTGCATTTTCCACCTCTGTTTGCTAGAATACAAGGGACAAAAAACAGGCAGGAGGCACAAACCATGGCATCCTATGTCCAGCTTGGGCAGAGCGGCAAGGTCTATCGCGATCCGCCGCAGAAAAAGCCCCCGAAAAAGAAAAAAAGCAACACGCAGTTTGCGTATATCCTGATCGCCCTCATTCTCGTGCTCGGCATCGGCGCCATGGCGGGAACCATGATCTGGCTCACCTCCGGCGGCACCGCACCGGCAAACAGCGAACTGTCCATTGACGTGCGCCCGTCCGGTACCCACACCACCGCCGCCCGTCCGCAGGTGCCCGACCGCTCCGACGGCGGCGCCGCACCGGCAGACAGCAGCAGCCAGGCCGCGCCGCGCACCACCTCTGCCCCCATCGTGCACTACGTCAAGGGTACCAGCGGCTCCTTTGCGGGCAGCGACGATTACAAGGTCAAGCTGATCGCGGAATACGGGCTGGTCAAGGCGGACGACGGCAGCGAAAAGCTCAATTTGCGGGTATATCTGCAGTCATTCTCCCTCGCGCTCGGCGAAAGCCGCGGCACGATCACGGCAAACGGCAAAAACATCGCTTTCCGCACCGACAAGCTCACGCTCGACCAGAACAGCCGGCAAAAAACGCTGCTGACCGAGCAGCTGCTCGACATCACCCAAAAGGAGATCACGGTGGACATCAGCTGGCACATGGGCATCACCTATTCCGGCGTTTCCGTCGACGATCTGACCGTCTCCGGTGTCATCACCCTGCCCTGAGCCGATCCACACACAAAAATACGCCTCCGCACCCGATTGATTTCGGGCGCGGGGGCGTATCGTTTTGTTTTATGCCTGCTGCGGCGTTTTTCGCGAGAACAGACGGGTCAGCGCTTTCCACAGCGCCCCGTAGCCGAGATCGAACAGCCACGACAGGACGAGGGTAACGGCGAGACAGACAGCAAAATACAGATAGGGCATCTGCGCGATCGGCGTATTGTGCAGCGCGATCATCGGCAGCCGCTGCAAAATATACAGGCTGAACAGGTGCTTTCCGCAGTACGCCAGCGCGCGGCTGCGGATCTTCACCTTTGCGGTCAGGCAGAGGATCAGCAGGGCAAACACGACGGCGGACAGCTCATACGCCGTCAGGCTGCCCCAGCTGCGCCGCAGGGCATAAAAGCTCACCGCCAGCATTCCGGTCAGCAGCAGCCATATCCGGTTGGAGCTTTTCACCAGCGCCTCGATCCGCCCGCGGAGCAGCGAATACCAGCCGCCCGCCACATAGGCGAGCACCGTATTATAACAGTAGCTGTCATAGCTGTCGCGATGCCGTTTCGTAGCCCAAATGTAAAGGAGGCACAGCACCGTCACCGCCAGATGTGCCATCCACTCCTGCTTCGGATCGCGAAACGCCCAAAAAGCCAGAAAAGTGCAGAGATAAAGTAAAAGAATGGCCAGGATGTACCAGTTGCTGTTGCCGACACCGGACCACCCGATCAGCGAAAGCAGCACCCTGCGCAGCGGGTACGTCCTGCCGAGCGATGCCTGCAGCCCGATATACAGCATCACGGCGATATCGAATTGCAGCAGCACCTTGAGCAGCCGGTTTACCGGCATCGCCCGCACATAAGCGGTGCCCTTGCGCCGCACCGATTCGGTCACGCCGTAGCCGGAATAAAACAGGAACGGTACGACGACCATCTGTCCGAGCATACCCCGCAGAGCAAAATATGACTCATTCAACCCCCCCCCCCGATTTTTACATAGGTCACGAAATGACTGATGAAAATCAGAAGAATAAAAACGCCCTTGATCGGCTGGATCTCATTCGGGGCAATATAGTCGTCGAAAAAGCCCTTTCCCGCAAATTTCATGCGCACACAGCACAGAAGCAGGATCAGCAGCACAAAAAGGATCATACGGTCTCTCCCTCCCGCTCGCGGATGCGGTCATACACGCGCGCGCAATTGTTCTGATCATCGAAGGCGAAAAAGTTGTCGATCCGCTCGCGGTAGACGTCCTTCAGGCGGCAATCGTTCTCCATATACTCGATGATGCGATCCACCGTGCTGTCGAGGTCATAGGTCACCTCGCCGAAGCCGTCGCGGGCATAGTCGAAATAGCCCCTGGAACTGGTATGCTTTCCGGAAAAGAACTCCTCGGCGTCAAACTGCGTATACAGCACCGGCTTGCGCAGATAGGCAAAGTCGAACACCGCCGAGGAATAATCCGTGATCACGAGCTTGCTCTTCGCATAAATATCGCGATAGCTGACCTCGCGCCCCAGATAGGTCACGCTGTCGTTTTTAACGAAAAAGTCAAGGTGCGTCTGCAAATTCGGGTGGGGCAGGAAGTCAATGCGGTAGCCATACCGCTTTACGGCGGCAAACAGCCGCTCATCGGAGAGCAGACCGTTATAAAACCGGAGATATTCGCTCTCGGCAAAGGCGGGCAGAGCCGTCCAGTCTCCCGTTGCCGTGTTCAGCTGTCCCATCAGATACCGACGCCATGTCGGCATAATGGTGATGATCTTTTCCTCGGCATGATAGAGCCGGTCAAAACGGGGAAGCCCCGTCAGCCAGACCTCACGTTCGCCGTAGTGATAATTTCCGTTGATGATAGATAAATATTCCGGTCGGGCAGAGGTCACGAATCCGTAAATATTTTTGTTGTAATGATCCAGCCAATTCGAAAGGTCATGCATGATCACGCCGTGTTGGAGGAACACAAACCGGACATCCGCCAGAATATCCCGAAACGCCACGCTGCGCCCGGCAAACGGGTTATAAATGTCCACCTCGCCCTGACTGGAGAGGATATAGTCGCTCAACAGAAGATACAGCTTCTGTTTGAGCGTACCGCGCTTCAGCACCGGTCCGACCGCCTTCATCGCCGCATAGTCGGCACAGTCGGCGTTAATGACAAAACGCGCGTCGATCTCGCGGTGGTTTGCCCGCATATAGCGGAAAAACGCCTCGCCGTTGTCCCCCGCCTTTGCGGCGCGGTCGGAGATCAGCCACAGCGGACGGCGGCGGAAAAAGCGGAGAATGGGAAGGATCCGCCGCGCCAGCACCGCCTTGCGCGCGCCGTTGCGGTTCTTCGTCCAAAGCTCGCGCAGGAACGCGCGTTCGCTTCTGCGCCGCATTCCCGGCGTCTGTGCGTCGATCAGCAGCCGCTCGTTATCCAGCGTCAGCCGCCAGCCGTTTTTCAGATAATAGGCGCTCGTGTATTCTCTACCGATCGGCGCAAACGAGCCGAAGGAAAAAGCGCGGGGGCGGACGGTGACGCCGTCCGTGTGCATCACAAACCACAGCGTGTGCCGCCCGCTCTTCGGCTCGAGCGGCAGCGTCACGCGAAAGCCCGCATAGGTCAGGACAGTCTCTCCGAGCGCCTTCAGCGGGCGCCGGTCGTCGATCGCCTCGCAGGGATAAGCCTTGCCGTCCAGCACCGCCTCGATCCGGTGCTCCCGCTTCCCGTTCAGCGGGAACAGCGCAATGCGCCCGTCCAGCATGATCGCGTCCTTATGCAGCTGTGCCATCTCGATATAGCAGTTGCAGTCCATCTGCTTAAACACCGTATCCGCTCCGAAGCGCAGCACGAGGTCGTTTTCCCGCACGATACGCTCGGGGAGACAGCCGTATTTGAGCTTCATGGCAAACAGGCGGTATTCAATGCTGAGATGGCGCTGAACAGCGATCACGCCGTCATCGATCTGCGACAGCGCCTCGTGGATCAGCGCAAGATACTGCGCCTTTTCCTCCTCGCCGATCACTCCCGCCGGGATCTTCTCCTGCCGGATCCGCCACTGAAGATCATACATCAGCGTATACTGTATAAAGCGCGGCACATAGCCGTACTTATCCTTATAAAACTGCAGGGTATCCAGACAGAAATACCGCATATAGGGCAGATACCAGTCCGGGCGCTGTCCCGTCATCTGGATCGCCGACTGCTCGCCCTCCGAGCGGCGGCGATAGAGATAGGTACCCGTTGCGACCAGACCGAGCGTGCATTTGTGCGACAGGATGCGCTGCACGAGCTTTGCGTCCTCCGCATAACGCAGGCGGGTATCAAACTGCAGCTCTGCAAAGCGCTCACGCTTGACAAACGCGCTCGACAGCGACAGCTGCGCACATGTCCACTCGCGGTCGAGATCGACCACGCGGCTGCCGCGGTTATACTTATAGTTAAGCAGATGGCTGCCCTGTTTTCCGTCAAAAAACACCATCGGAATCGACACGATATCCGTTTCCGCCAGATGGCGGTCAAAAAACGCACAGACCTCGCGCAGCGTCTCCGGCGACAGCTTGTCGTCCGCATCCATAAAGTTGATAAAGCGTCCCTTCGCCCGCGGCAGGGCGGCATTGCGCGCCGAGGACACGCCGCCGTTTTCCTTGTGGATGACTTCGATATTGTGCGGATAGCGCGCCGCATATTCGTCACAGATGGCACCGCAGCCGTCGGGTGAACCGTCGTCCACCAAAATGAACTGCACATGCTCTTCAAAGCCGATATCCTGCGCGATCACGCTGTTGATCGCTTCCCGCAGAAACGGCTCCACCTTGTACACGGCGGTAATGACAGTCACTTGAAACGCGTTTTCCATGTTTGATTCCTTTCCGATCACTTCAAACTATCCTGTAACAGAAAAAACAGCCCGAAGCCTTTCGGCAACGGGCTGCATCTGGTGCGCGAGACGGGACTTGAACCCGTACGTCATTGACACACGCACCTCAAACGTGCCTGTCTGCCAGTTCCAGCACTCGCGCAAATACACTGAACGAATCAGCGTTGACCATTATACCACCTCTTTCGGCGCTTGTCAACCTTTTTTTCTTTTTTCACCGAATCGCGGGTTTGACAACCGCCCGCCGGTTTGCTATACTTTAAAAAAACGTCCGGGAGGGGATACCGTGTCTGTGCTGTCCATGCCGCTCTCCGCGCTGCGGGGCATCGGCGAAAAACGTCTCGCGCTGTTTGCGCGGCTCGGCATCACCGATCTCGGCTCGCTTCTGCGCCATTATCCGCGCCAATACGAGGACTGGTCCTCCCCCTGTCTGCTGCGCGACGCGCCGCGGGGCGAAAGCTGCTGCATCCGCGCCACGCTGATGACCTCGCCGCAGGAGCACCTCATCCGTAAAGGGCTGACGCTTTACAAGTTCACCGCCACGGACGGGCTCGACGGCGTGCAGATCACGCTGTTCAACAATCCCTACCTCGCCAAAAAGCTGCGGCGGGACGAGACCTATTATTTCTACGGCGCCGTCACCGGCCCGCACCCCTATGCCATGGCGTCGCCGCAGGTGGAGCCTGCCGCGCGCCCGCCGCGCATCCGCCCGCTCTATCCGCTGACCGAGGGGCTGTCCTCCCGCATGATCGAGGCGGCGGTGGAGCAGGCGCTCGCCCTCCTCGCAAAGGCAAACGAGGACGACCCGCTGCCCGCCGCCCTGCGGGACGCCTACGGGCTTTGCGACCGGGTCACGGCGCTGACGCAGATCCATTTCCCCGACGACCGTGCCGCTCTGGCGGCGGCACGGCAGCGGCTGATCTTTGAAGAGCTGCTCTGTCTCCAGCTCGGCATGCTGCGGCTGCGGCAGCGCGCCCGCCGCACCGGCGCGCCGCAGCTGACCGATGACCGCACGGACGAATTCTGCCGCCTGCTCCCCTTTGCGCTGACCGGCGCCCAGCGGCGCGCCATCGCCGCCTGCATCGCGGATATGCGCCGCGGCGAGCCGATGAACCGGCTTTTGCAGGGGGATGTCGGCAGCGGCAAGACCGCCGTGGCGGCAGGGCTGATCTACTCCGCCGTCAAAAACGGCTGGCAGTCCGCGCTGATGGCGCCGACCGAAATTTTAGCGGAGCAGCACGCCCGCTCGCTTTCTGAGTTGCTCGCCCCGGCGGGCATCCGCGTCGGGCTGCTGACCGGCGCGCTCTCTGCCGCCGAAAAACGCGCCGTCCGCGAGGCGCTGGCGCAGGGTGAGCTGGATGTCGCGGTCGGCACCCATGCGCTGCTGACCCAGTCGGTGGAATTCCGTTCACTCGGACTGGTCATTACAGATGAGCAGCACCGCTTCGGCGTCGGTCAGCGCGCGGCGCTGTCCGCCAAGGGCGGCGCGCCCCATCGGCTCGTGATGTCCGCCACCCCGATTCCCCGCACACTGGCGCTGATCCTCTACGGCGATCTCGACGTCTCGGTGCTGGACGAGCTGCCGCCCGGGCGGCAGCCGATCGCCACCTTTGCCGTCGGCAGCGATAAACGCGCGCGCGCCTATGCCTATGTCAAAAAGCATCTCGACGCGGGGCTGCAGGGCTACCTTGTCTGCCCGCTCGTTGAGGAGGGGGAGCAGGAGACCGCCGCCGCGACCGCCCTCTACCGCCGCCTTGCCGCGGGAGAATTTGCCGCCTACCGTCTCGGTCTGCTCCACGGTCGCATGAAAGGCGCGGAAAAGGAGGCGGTCATGACCGCCTTTTCCCGCGGCGAGATCGACCTGCTGATCTCCACCACCGTCATCGAGGTCGGCGTGGACGTGCCCAACGCCGCCATCATGGTGATCGAGGACGCCGACCGCTTCGGGCTGGCGCAGCTCCACCAGCTGCGCGGGCGCGTCGGACGCGGAAAAGCCGCCTCGACCTGTATCCTGATCTCTGACGCACAAAATGAGGAGGCACGCCGGCGCATGCAGGTCATGTGCGCCACCTGCGACGGCTTCCGCATTGCCGAGGAGGACCTGAAGCTGCGCGGCCCCGGCGACTTTTTCGGCAGCCGCCAGCACGGTCTGCCGCAGCTGCGCATTGCCGACCTCACGACCGACATGGCGATGTGTGAACAGGCGCAGCAGGCGGCGCGCCGTCTGCTCGCCGACGATCCCTCCCTTTCCGCGCCCGCCCACGCCGGTCTGCGCCGCGGGGTGGAGGCGCTCTACGCCTCGGTCGGCGACGGCGGGCTGAACTGACCGTTTTCTGCTCCTATCCGTATAATTTTGTCGAATTATACGGATAGGAGTTGCTTTTTGCCGCCGATTTTTCGGAAAAACCTGCCGTTTGCCCTTGACAAGAGACGGGAAATCTGGTATACTGTGTAAAGTTATTTGCTTTACACTCGTGCGGGAGGTGACAGGAATGGCCAAAAACATGGAGATCACGCTGCTCTGCGACTTCTACGGTGATATGCTGACCGAAAAGCAGCGGGACATGATCGACCTGTATTACGGCAACGACCTGTCGCTTGCCGAGATCGCCGAAAATGAGGGCATCACCCGCCAGGGGGTGCGCGATTCCATCAAGCGGGCGGAAAATCAGCTCACCGAGATGGAGGAGCGGCTCGGTCTTGTGCGCCGCTTCCGGGAGATGCAGCTGCGGTTTGACGACATCAAGCAGGCCGCCAACACGATCAGCGCGATCAACGACCGCTTCGGCTATTCCCGCGATATCGCGGAAAAGGCGCGGGAGATCGCCCGGCTCGCCGATTCGCTCGCAGAGATCTGACACCGCGGAAGGAGGCTGTCTATGGCATCATTTGAAGGACTTTCGGATAAGCTCTCCGCCGTATTTAAGCGGATGCGCTCAAAGGGACGGCTGACCGAGGCGGATGTGCGTGACGTCATGCGCGAGGTGCGCCTCGCCCTGCTGGAAGCCGACGTTAACTATAAGGTCGCGAAGGATTTCACCAAAACGGTCGCCGACCGCGCGGTTGGCGAAAAGGTGATGGAGAGCCTGACGCCCGCGCAGATGGTCGTGAAGATCGTCAACGAGGAGCTGACGGCGCTGATGGGCGGTGATGCCGCACGGCTCGCCGGCACCAACAAACCGCCCTGTATCCTCATGATGTGCGGTCTGCAGGGCGCCGGTAAGACCACCCACTCCGCCAAGCTCGCCAAATGGCTGAAATCGCAGGGACACCGACCGCTGCTGGTCGCCTGCGACGTGTACCGTCCCGCCGCCATCACCCAGTTACAGGTGGTCGGCTCACAGGCGGGCGTGCCGGTGTTTGAGCAGGGGCAGGGCGACCCCGTCGCCATTGCCCGCGCCGCCGTGGCGCACGCTAAAGATCACGGCAACGACTATGTCATTCTCGATACCGCCGGCCGTCTCCATATCGACGAGACGCTGATGGATGAGTTAAAGCAGATCAAGTCCGCCGTCGCGCCGCAGGAGATCCTGCTGGTCGTGGACGCGATGACCGGTCAGGACGCCGTCAACGTCGCCTCCGCCTTTGACGAGGCGCTCGGCATCACCGGCGTGCTGCTGACCAAGCTGGACGGCGACACGCGCGGCGGCGCGGCGCTCTCCGTCCGCGCCGTCACCGGAAAGCCCATCAAATTCGCCGGGACCGGCGAAAAGCTCGACGACCTCGAGGTGTTCCACCCCTCCCGCATGGCGTCCCGTATTCTCGGCATGGGCGACGTGATGTCGCTGATCGAAAAGGCGGAAAAACAGGTCAGCGAGAAGGAAGCGGCGGCACTGGCGCAGAAGCTGCAGGACAACTCGTTCGATCTGAACGATATGCTCGATCAGTTTAAGCAGATCCGCGGCATGGGCAATCTCAAGGAGATGCTCGGCATGATTCCCGGCGTGGGCAGGCAGCTTCGCGACGTCGATATCGACGAGCGGCAGTTTGCGCGGGTCGAGGCGATCATCCTGTCCATGACGCCGGACGAGCGCCGCCGTCCCGCCCTCATCAACCCGTCCCGCAAAAAGCGCATTGCCGCAGGCTGCGGGCAGCGCGTCGAGGACGTCAACCGCCTGTTAAAGCAATATGATTCCATGCGCCAGCTCATGAAGCAGTTTGGCAAGGGCAAGGGCAAAAAAGGCGGCAGGGCGATGCTCCCCGGCCGTTTCCCCGGCTTCGGGCTGTAAATTTGTTTTCTTCCGGCATCGTCCGGCAGAATATATAGGCATTGATTATCATTTTGGAGGTAAATCAAATGGCAGTAAAAATTCGTCTGCGCCGCATCGGCGCCAAAAAGAAGCCCTTCTACCGTGTTGTCGTGGCTGACTCCCGCTATCCCCGTGACGGCCGCTTCATCGAGGAGCTGGGCTATTACAACCCGCTGGAGGATCCCGCTGTGCTGAAGATCGACGCGGAAAAAGCCAAGAAATGGATCGAGAACGGCGCTCAGCCCACCGATACCGTGAAGGCTCTGCTGAAAAAAGCCGGCATCTGATCCCCGCTGCTTCGGGTGACAGGAAAGGAACACACACATGAAAGAATTACTGACGATCCTGGCCCGCGGTCTGGTTGAGCATCCCGATGATGTCACCGTCACCGAGGACGCCCCCGCCGAGGACGGCACCGTTACTCTGCATCTGCACGTTCACGCGGACGATATGGGCCGCGTGATCGGCAAGCAGGGACGTATTGCCAAGGCGCTGCGGACGGTCATGCGTGCCGCGGCGACCCGTCGGGACACCCGTGTATCCGTCGAGATCGACTGACAACAAAAAAGCGACGGCAGCGCTGCCGCCGATCCCCCCAAAGCAGAGCCTGCGGCTCTGCTGCGGCCGGGTCGCGGCGCATTTGCCGTCATTTTTTGCGTTTTGCCCAAGTGATAAGGAGGTCAATCCATGCCGATCAAGCCCTTTCTTGAGGCCGGACAGATCACCGGCACCCACGGCGTCCGCGGCGAGGTGCGCATCATGCCCTGGTGCGACTCGCCCGAGGTCTACGCCCGGCTGCACACCCTGTACTGGGATGAGCACGGCGAGCAGCCGGTCAGGGTGCACTCCCGCGCCCATAAGTCCATGGCGCTGACCGTTATCGAGGGCGTGGACACCGTTGAAAAAGCTGCCGCCCTGCGCGGGCGGATCCTGTGGCTCCGGCGGGAGGACATGCCCCTGCCAAACGGGCGGTATTTCGTGCAGGATCTGATCGGCTGCCGGGTGTTTGACGCGGATTCCGGCGCCGAATACGGCGTCGTCACCGATGTCAGCCATATCGGCTCCGGCGATATTTACCACATGACCGGCGGCGGACGCGAGGTGCTGATCCCCGCCATCCCCGACATTGTCTGCCGGGTATCCCCCGCCGAGAACCGGATCGACATTCGCCCGATGAAAGGATTGCTCGACGATGCGGATTGATATTCTGACCCTGTTTCCCGATATGTTTGCCGCCGTCACCGGAGAGAGCATCCTCGGGCGGGCGCAGCAGAAGGGTGTACTGGACATCCGCTGCCACCAGATCCGGGACTACACCAAAAACAAACAGATGCAGGTGGACGACTACCCCTACGGCGGCGGCATGGGTATGGTCATGTTCCCGCAGCCCATCGCAGACGCCTTCCGCGCCGTCTGCGCCGATATCGGCGCGCGCCCGCACCTTGTATACATGAGCCCGCAGGGCGCGGTGCTGACGCAGGAAAAGGCGCGGGAGCTGGCGCAGTATGACAACCTCTGCGTCCTGTGCGGTCATTATGAGGGCGTGGATGAGCGCGTGCTTGAGGCCATTGTGGACGAGGAGATCTCCATCGGCGACTATGTGCTGACCGGCGGCGAAATTCCCGCCATGGCACTCGTCGACTGCGTGTCCCGCATGGTGCCCGGCGTATTGGCAGACGAGATCTGCTTCACGGAGGAGAGTCACTTTTCCGGGCTGCTCGAATACCCGCAGTACACCCGCCCCGCCGTATGGGAGGGGCGCGCCGTGCCGGAGATCCTGCTCTCCGGTCACCATGCGCGCATTGCCGAGTGGCGGCATCAGCAGTCCCTGCTGCGTACCCGCCGCAAGCGGCCGGATATGCTGGCACGGGCTGAGCTGTCCGATAAGGACCGCGCCTTTCTCGCCGCCGCGCCCGAAGCCCCCGTGCCGGAGGAAAAACCGGCTCCCGCAGACGACAGCACGGACGGACTGACCGAATAACAAACGAGCACAGAATAACAAACGACCCCCGCGGCTTTCCGCTTTTGCGGCAGCCGCGGGGGTTCATGTTTGGCCGGGCAGGTGTCAGCCCGCCGCCGTTGTCTCGGTCGTCGTTCCGGTCGTTGAGGTGGCGCGCGCCGAAGCAAGCGCATCGGAGTCCACCTCGCCCTTTACCGTGATCTCATAGCTGAGCTGGTCGAGGTCGTCGTCCGGGATCTGCACAAAATCCTTCGTGATATAAAACGTGAACGTGTTGTAATCCTCGGCGGGGATGCTATAGCCGTCGGGGATCTGCTTGGTATAGCCGCTCGCGATCGTTTTGCCGTCCTCGTTCTCCACCTTGACCTCCAGCGAGGTCATATAGTGCGCCGCGTTGATACCGTTTGAGAGCCGCAGCTTGACACAAAGCGAGCCGTTTTTGGTGTAATACGCCTCGGTCACGGCACCCTTGATGCCCTCCGCCGACAGCTCGGGGTAATTCTCGGTGTCGTAGAAATGGCCGGAGCCTTCCCGCTCGTCGGTGCCCTTGCCGCGGAGCTGCACAAACAGCATCACGCCGATAAACACCACGACCAGCCCCAGAATGATCCCCAGCGTCCAGATCATGGTGCGTTTCGTCTCCGGATCGGCGGGCGCTTCTTTTTTCGCCGCCTTCAGCTCACGCCGCAGTGCGCGCGCGTTCGCCTTATCCTCTTTGGCCTTCTCCTTCTGCTCCTCACGGATCTCCTGTCGGGTCTTGGGCGTGCTGAAAATACTGCTCTGCTCCTCTTCCGGCAAAAGGGGTTCTTTACTCATATCCGTTCGTCCTTCCCGTGTCATCCTGTATGTGATACCCTATATCATACACGAAAACGACGCGTTCGTAAAGCCCTTTCACGAAATTTTCACATTTTTCAGAACATTCCGGTCACGGTATCGACCAGCTCGCCCATGCTGCGCAGCGCATGTCCCATATGGTGCTTGATGCCGCGCCGGTGCTGCCGCAGGCAGCAGCACGCCGCCATACCGCCCGCCATACCGAGCAGCATTCCCAGCAAAAATCCCTTGATCGCCGCCATTGTCGCTTTACACATTCTTGCTCACTCCCTTTTTCCGTGTTGACCCGGCAGGCTGCCGGTCCAGTGCCTAGTATTTCCGCGGGAGCGGGAAAAATCCCGCAAAAGGGTTGTCAAATTTCTCCGAATGCGGTACAATATTACAGTGTTTTAAAAAGATGTATTTTTTGAAAAAAGGATGGTCGTCACTATGTACCCGCTTCTTTTACAGGCTCCGATCAAACAGTATCTGTGGGGCGGCACCCGCCTGATCACGGATTTCGGCTTTTCCTCCCCCGGTGACACTGCGGCGGAGGCATGGGTGCTCTCCTGCCACAAGGACGGCACCTGCCTTGTACAAAACGGCGACCGCGCGGGCGAGCCGCTGTCTGCCGTTCTGGCGGACTGGGGCGAGGCCGCGCTCGGCAGGCGTGCCGCCGCATTTACGGATTTTCCGTTGCTGATCAAGCTGATCGACGCCCGCGACCGCCTGTCGGTGCAGGTGCATCCGGACGACGACTACGCCCGCCGCGTGGAGGGCGAATACGGCAAGACCGAGATGTGGTATGTCGTGGACTGCGAGCCGGGCGCCCAGCTGATCTACGGCTTCAAGCACGGCATCACCAAGGCGGAATTCCGCCGCCGCATCGAGGACAACACGCTCACCGAGGTCGTCAACTTTGTGCCGGTGCACAAGGGCGATGTGTTCTTTATCGCCGCCGGCACGCTGCACGCCATCGGCGCGGGCATCCTCATCGCCGAGGTGCAGCAGAATTCCAACACCACCTACCGCGTATCGGATTACGGCAGACTCGGCGTCGACGGCAAGCCGCGCGCGCTGCACATCGACAAAGCCGTTGACGTCACCCACACCGTGCCGCCCTCCGTCCCCTACGGCGCCGTCGGCGAGCCGGTCGCGCTCTCGGGCGGCACACTGCGCCCGCTCGCCTCCTGCAAGCTGTTCACCGCCGAGCTGCTGACCCTGTCCGGCACCGTCCACGTCGGCGTGCAGGACAGCTTCACCTCGCTGGTCTGCTTAGACGGCGAAGCCGAGCTGACGGTTGACGAGGCGGCACCGCTCGCGCTCAAAAAGGGCAGCAGCGTGTTTCTCCCCGCCGGGTTCAACGCGGCGGTCACGGGCAATGCGGCGCTGCTGTGCAGCCGCGTCTGACCGGGCAGGAGGAGCTGCCGATGCCCACTCTGAACATCGTTCTGGTCGAGCCGGAGATCCCGCAGAATACCGGCAACATCAGCCGCACCTGCGCCGCCACCGGCGCGCGGCTGCACCTTGTCGAGCCGCTGGGCTTTGCGATCGACGACCGCCAGCTCAAGCGGGCGGGACTTGACTACTGGCATCTGCTCGACATCACCCGCTATCCGAGCCTTGACGATTTCTTCGCCAAAAACGCCGGCCCGTTCTACTATTTCTCCACCAAGGCCGCGCAGATCTATTCGGACATTCGCTATCCCGACGGCGCCTATCTGGTGTTCGGCAAGGAAACAAAGGGGCTGCCCGAGCACCTGATGCGGGACGATCCCGCACACAGCGTGCGCCTGCCCATGCTTGACGACGATGCCGCCCGCTCGCTCAATCTGTCCAACACCGTCGCGGTCGGCGTGTATGAGGTGCTGCGCCAGTGGGGCTTTCCGCAGCTGCGCACCAAGGGACACCTGACCGGTCAATAACTGCCGCTTATCCCGCCGTTTCGGCTTTCCGCCCGAAACGACGGGATATTTTTGCCGTCCCCCCCTTGCCATCCGCCGACGGATATGGTATAGTGTACTTGCCTCTTTGAGGAAACGCGGAACATTAGTGTTTGTCGAACCGTTTTTCGCTTTGACACCGGCTGCGAGTCGCGGCCGGGATACAGGATCCCCTCAGGATTCGCTTCGCTCATGCAAAGCCGATTCCGCTGTATACCCGCCCACTGGCGTGGGCTAATGGATACAGCTCCACGGCATTGCTGTTCCCTTTGTATTGTTCCGCGAAAAAAGAGAGGGGGAAGCACCGTGATCGTATACCGCGAATTTTCCTCGCTCTGCCGTGACCTCGGTTTTTCCGGTCAGACGCTGTACAGCGTCAGCAGCCGTATCGACCGGCATTACCGCCCGGTCAGGCTGCCGAAAACGAACGGGGAATACCGGCAGCTCTTTGTCCCCGATGACCTGCTGAAGGCCGTGCAGCGGCGGATCAATGACCGGCTCTTGCCGCTCGAGCCGGTCTCCCCCTATGCCACGGCCTATCGCCCCGGCGGCAGCACGCGGCGAAATGCCGCGCCCCATGTCGGCAGACCGGTGCTGCTCAAGCTGGACATCCGCCGCTTTTTTGACGGCCTGACCTACCCGCTCGTCAGCGAAAGCGCGTTTCCGAAAACGCGCTATTCTGCGCAGAACCGCACGCTTCTGACCCTGCTCTGCACCTATAAAAACACCCTGCCGCAGGGCGCGCCGACTTCCCCCGCCATCTCGAACATTGTCCTGTGCCCATTCGACAACACCCTCGGGGAATGGTGCCGCCAAAACGGCATCGCCTACACCCGCTACTGCGACGATATGACTTTTTCCGGCGATTTTGACCCGAAGCCGGTCATCGCCCTTGTCCGCGCGCAGCTTTCACCGATGGGGCTTTTTCTGAATGACAGAAAGACCGCGGTCATCCGCGGCGGACAGCGGCAGAGTGTGACCGGTCTCGTCGTCAACGAACGGCTGAACGTACCCGCCGCCTACAAGCGGCAGCTCCGGCAGGAAATGTACTATTGCCGGCAGTACGGCATTGCGAACCACCTTGCGCGGTGCGGCAGAGCCGACGACGCGGACGCCTATGCGGCTGAGCTGTACGGGCGCGTCTGCTACGTCTTATCCGTCGAGCCGGACAACGCGGACATGCAGACCTATGCGCTCTGGTTGCGCCGCCAAAGGGAAAAACACTCCTGATACCGATCAAACAGCGCCCCGAAAACGCTTTTCGCGTTTTCGGGGCGCTTTGTTTATTCCCCGCAATAACGGCGGAACAGCCAAAAGCATTGCCGTCTCATGGGTCAAATTTTCAGAGTGAACGCTCCGTTTTTAATATCCGAACAATCTGCGGCAGTCCACTCCATCAGCCCCCTGGCCTTTTGATGTAAAATTGCTATATCCACTTCCTCTGAGCGGCTTGAGAACCGGAGCCGATGTGTCCCGGGAGTGTATTTTATGTCGATCGCATCAGCTATCGCTTGTGCGGAAAAGTTGGCATTACGCTGTTGATATACTTTGACAGGCTCTAGTGTATCTGAGACAGCGGATATGCAGAGAATTTGTGCCTTGAAGAGAAAGCGGCTTTGCGCCATCAATACAGTTCTCAACAAGCAACCCTAAAAGGAATCCGGAAACAGTATGGACTGCTCTTTCCAAAGGCAGTTGATATTGTTCATCAAAGCGGTAAGCGAGAGCAGCCTCTTTCCGTGCCCCAGTAAAATATTGCGTGATAAAACGCCGGGATGCTTCAGGTCAAGAACGAGGGGGGAAGCGTTTTTTCTCCCCACTCAAAGTATTTCTGTCTTTTATTATACTTCTGATGAACTGAAATATCAACGCAGCGCTCGAAAATTCTGAAACCGCAGTATTGCTATGATAATTTGTATATTCAACAAACCTGTGTGGGGAAAGCAGGCGGGGAAGTTCATGGGCAGGTTGTCAAAGCGGCGAAGATAAATGGTCAACTGCCTTTGAATATCCGCCGGAGAATAGGCGGATCGTTCCGGATAAGTCACCGGGTAAACTCCTCGGTAAAGGATTGACGTTAGGTCGCGTCCTGTGTTATACTGCTGCTCATGAGAGGTATAGCTTCGTTGCTGCGGCTGAACTTTAGCACTTATGACCCTTTCTGCCGCCCACATTCTTAAAGGAAAGGATCGCCTATGGACGCACAAAAGCACCTGATCATTATAAAGGGGAAGGATCAGACGGACTCGGTTGCGCGCTTTCAGTTTCGCGACGGAAAGTGCGAGGTCGTCTATACCGGTGCGCCTAATAAGATATACAGCTTCCAGGGCAGTAATGTGGAGATCCTGCCTCTGCAAAAGAAGATCGACCCTGTGCAGGTGATCGTCATCGCAAACGGACAAACGGTCAGCGGGATCGACGCGATTCTCGACTTTGGCGGATTTTACCGCATCGTCCGCAGCGGAAAGAAAGATCTGTCATTTGGCAGAAGCGAAGTGCAGTTTCGGCAAAATTGTCTGGCAGACGGCAAAAATCAGGAAGCGTTCCAATATTTCAGGGAGACTGCCGCAGTGATCAGTTTGGTGGCGGAAAACGGCAGCAACATTCTGAGTATGCAGTATGACAAGATCAGGCAGGTCAGCGAGGACACCGTGCTGGCAAGCTATTTTGCGCCGCAGAAAGCGGCGGAAGCGCCCCGGATGCCGGAGACGGTGATCTATCCGTTTGGTCTGAACCAAAGTCAGAAGCTGGCGGTGGAGCGGGCGCTTTCCTCCAAAATCAGTATCATTCAGGGGCCTCCGGGGACGGGAAAAACGCAGACGATCCTGAATATTATTGCCAATGTGGTCCGAAACGGGAAGACCGTGGCGGTCGTATCCAACAACAACTCGGCGACGCGCAATGTGGCGAAAAAACTGGAAAAGAAGAATGCCGCTTTTCTGACGGCATTTCTCGGGAGCCTTGCCAACAAGCAAAAGTTTCTGGAGGCTCAGACCGGCACCTATCCGGATATGAGCGATCAGGAGCTGCCCACAGAGGAACGGCAGCGGCTGAATCAGGAGATAATGGCGCTTTCCGAAGAGCTGAACGAAATGCTCACCGCCAAGAACCGCATTGCGGAAATTGAGCAGGAGTTTTTGCAGCTGGATCCGGAGCAGCACTATTTTGAGGAATACTATGCGACCTGCAGCGACGCGCCGACGGAAAGTCTGGACAAGCTGTCCTCGCAGAAGATCCTGGCGCTCTGGATGGAATTTGAACAGCACGCAGAACACGGGGTGCACCCGGGACTTCTGCAAAAGCTCTCCATCCTGTTTCGCTTCGACCGCCATGCGCTCAGGTTGTTCCGCCATTCCCCGGAGCGGGTCATTCCCTATTTGCAGCGTCAGTTCTATGCCGTAAAGAGACGGGAACTGGAGGAGGAGAAACAGGAGCTGAACCGCAGGCTGGGGCATTACGCTTTCGATGCGAAAATGGAAGAGCTCACGCAAAAGTCTTTGCGGCTGTTTCGGGCGGAGCTGGCAATGCGGTATCCCTGGCAGAGCGACAGACGGCGCTTTGAAATGAGTGATTTCCGCCGGAATTCCGCCAAATTTACACGCGAGTATCCGGTGGTGCTCAGCACGACCTATTCTATCAAAGGCACGCTGAGTATGGATCATATCTACGATTACCTGATCGTGGACGAGGCGTCGCAGGTCGATCTGGCTACCGGCGTGTTGGCATTTTCCTGCGCACGGAATATCGTGATCGTCGGAGATCTAAAACAGCTCCCCAACGTGCTGACAGCGGAGGATATCCGTACCGGTGATGCCATTTGGCAGAAGTATACTCTGGATGAGCGTTATCGCTTTTCGACCCACAGCCTGCTGTCCTCGGCAGGGGAAATATGGCAGGATGCACCGGTTACATTGCTGCGTGAACATTACCGCTGCCACCCAAAGATCATCAACTTCTGCAACCAGAAGTTCTACCACGGGCAGCTGATCGTGATGACAAAAGATCACGGTGAGCCGGATGTGTTGACTGTATACCGGACAACGGCAGGCAATCACGCCCGCGGGCATCTCAACCAGCGACAGATCGACGTCATCCGGCAGGAGGTGCTTCCCAGGCTGCATCGACAGAATTTCGAGAGCATCGGCATCATCACGCCGTACCGGGATCAGGTGACCGCTATCCGCGAGCAGCTGGGCGATACTTATGAGGTGGACACCGTCCACAAGTTTCAGGGGCGGGAACAGGATGCCGTCATTCTGACCTCGGTCGACAATGTTATCACAGACTTCGTGGATGATCCCCATATGCTGAATGTGGCGGTCTCCCGTGCCGTTCACTCGCTGACGGTGATCACATCACAGGATCCCCGCAATGACCGGACTAACTACGGCGATCTGACGCGGTACATAGCGTATAACAATTTTGCCGTCATTCAGAGCCGGGTCTATTCCGTGTTCGACATGCTCTATCAGGGCTATGCCGAGCAGCGCAGGGCATATCTGCAAAAGCACAAGCGGGTATCTGAATACGACTCTGAGAATCTTATGTACGCTGTGATCCGGGAGGTGCTGTCTGAGGAGGTCTTTTCCTCTATCGGCTGCGCTGTGCATGTCCCTCTTGCCGCGCTGGTGAAAAACTATGAACCGCTGACAGAGGAAGAACGCCAATATGCCCGGAATCCACTGACACATATGGATTTTCTGCTGTTTGATCAGATGGATAAGCAGCCGGTTCTGGCTATCGAAGTGGACGGAGCCGGCTTCCACGAAGCGGGGAGCAAACAGGCAGAACGCGATATAAAAAAGAACTTCGTTCTGGAGAAATGCGCCGTCCCGCTGCTGCGTCTGCGCACAGACGGCAGCGGAGAGAAAGAGAAGATCAAAAATGCGCTGAGGGGAGAATGATCCTGCCGGGAATCAGCTTAAGCCCTGTGCTGCGTTAGGCAAAGAACAAAGAAAAAGTCTCTGAAATCGTTGATTTCAGAGACTTTTTTGACCCGAGAGAGGTGATCTGAACACCCAGCTTTGACGTCCCCCGATAGAAAAGAGAAGAATTTTGAACCGTTTCCGGATTTTTTCCCATTTGTCGAAAGCAGTCCGCTCCGAAAAAGACTGTGGGATAATATGTGGTCACAGATCCACTCCCCGAACGATTCTGGTTCGGGAAGCGTCCGTATAGTAGTGATGAAACGGCAATAAAAGACTATCCCAAGGTCGCAAAAGAATTGAAAATAGACGACACCTTGAAATCGCCGAAAGAAAAGCAAATAAATGCCGAAATCGCAGGTAGTATTGTGCTGAAAAGCGTTGAAATTCAGGCTGAAATGCGGTATAATGGAAAAAATGGGTAATGGCAGATGAACAACGGCGTATGAGATATATGGCAGTGGCCGCGAACTATAAGAAATCATTCAGGCTTTTAATCGACCGGGATATGAAAAAGAAAGAGTTTGCCGAAAAAAAACGGTGTCAGCATCGCCACCATCACCAAGATGGGCAAAGGCGGTACCGTTGATCAGCAGCGAGGTGCTTGTGAAAATATGCGCCGTCCTCGGCCGCACAATGGATGAAATAGCAGAGGTTGTACACAACGATTAAGCAGCGGGATTTTTATGAAAACAGGCATTACGGATGTTGAGAAAATGCCGATTCTTAATGAGAAAACCAAGATGCTTACAGGCTTTGCGGGTACAACGAAGAAGGAGTGAAAAAGATGAATACCAGCCAATCGTTATTCAACATTCCCACCATAGCAGAGGAAACCAATTTTTGGATGGTCAGAACCAAACGAGGATTTTTCTTTGATGAGTTCTTAAAAAATGGCTATATCGCCATTGGCTGGAATTCCATTACAAGTTCAAGAATAAGCGCAGCAATGTCCCCGATTCATTCTGATAAATTAAAGGAAGAAATAAAAGGAATTTACGGTGAAAGCAGACCGGGAACGGCATTAAACAAGTGTGTCCGTTTTTGTTATGAGCTGAAAGAGGGGGATATTGCTGTCATTGTAGACAATAATCGGATGGCTTTTGCCTATATAGGCGAGTACTATGAGGATACGTCCGGACAGTTATCCGTAGGATTGGAAAAAGAGGTTCATCAGCAGATCGGAAAAGCCAATTCCCATGCGGATAAATTGATTTGCCCCTATATCAAGCGCAGAAAAATTAAAGTGATTAAGGTTTTGGACGAGGAGGATGTGATCAGCCCTTACCTTCAAACAGCGTTGGCCAGAAACTGGCACAGCTTGAGTAATTTTAATGACTATGCCGAATTGGTGCTCAGCAGCTGCTTTGATACGTTTATTTTTCAAAATAAGCTTACCGTTGCTTTCCGCGTGAAGAAAAAGGAGCAGATTAATGTTCTTGACTTGTCGAACTTTGTTTTGAATGCCGCTAAATTATTGTCGGATGACCAGCCCGAAAATGTCAACGTCAAGACTACGCTTCATTCTCCGGGCGATGTTATTCTCGAAATATGGAATTTTATACAGGAAAATGCTCTGCCGCTATTGATGTGTTATGTAGCTGTTTTCGGCGGAAAAGTAGGGAACTGTGAGTTTCACTCCCTGCTGGGAATTGTCAAGAGCATGATCAATGCAAAATACGATAAACAAAAGCAGAAATTAGAATTGAGAAAGCTCTCGGCGGAGGCAAGTCTGCTGGAACAGCAAGCCTTGGAAAAGGAATTGGAAAACATAGAAAAGAAAAGGGAGCTTCAATTGACATCTGTCGATACGTACAGTCCATCGCTTGCCGCAGCATCGAAAAGCCTTGAAATTGAACCTTGTCCGGCAACCATTACTGATCTTACCGACATTATCAAAGCACATCAGGAAGAGTCAACGCCGCAGTAAAGAGGTTAACTATGATTAAGGAACTGATGCACGATCCGATATTTCTTGCCGGGAAATCGGAACCGGCGACAAAAGATGACTTGCAAACAGCACAGGATATGCTTGATACACTAATTGCACACAAGGATAGCTGTGTCGGCATGGCAGCCAATATGATCGGGGTGAAGAAGCATATCATCGTTTTTCTTGACGAAAGCGGACGGGCCCTCACCTATACCGTCATGCTCAATCCGGAGATAATTAAACAAGACGGCGCGTATACCGCCGAGGAGGGATGTTTATCCCTCCTCGGCGGTCCGCGCCCTTGCAGGCGGTATAAAACAATCAAGGTTAAGTATCAGACCCCGGAGATGCAGACTCGAATCAAAACCTTCACTGGCTGGACAGCTCAGATCATTCAGCACGAAGTCGATCACTGTGAGGGGATATTGATCTGAGGCAGCCCTATAAAGGGGAAGCGATGACCGCATGTTTGGCGGATAAATTTGTGATTTTTCAAAAAGTGGCAGTGAAACACCTAAATAAGCATAAAAAATGACCGAAAGTGGAGAACAAGCTCTGCTTTCGGTCAAAATTTTGGAGCGGATATTCATAAGGAATTTCGTAAAGCAATAAAACCAAAGCCGATACACATTTTTGTTTGCCGATCCGCACATTCAATTCAGGGCACCTCATTCGACATTTACCTGAGCCAAAAACATCATAACGAAAAGAGAACTGAAACAGGTTTGCTCCAACACATACAAAATTATAAAGCATTATCCAAGTGCTTTTTGAGAATGTCAACAAACAACTCTTTGCCGCTTTTGTTTCCATACTTTTTGATTTTCTGGTTCCACCATTTACAACCAGCATGAGGTACATATTCGATTAAGGAATTATGATTTCGGTTGTGATCTGATTCCTGATACGCCCGATAAGCAGATACCGAAGAAAATATCACAACTATAGGATGAAGCACATCTATGACCGCATCCAAGACTTTTGCAGAATTATCCTTGCAGATACTCCATAGTTGCAGTGCGGTGGTTTGGTCTGAAATGCAAAGTGATTTCCAATACTTTTCGCCGTTTATCAATGAAGGCATTTGAAAAAAATTCATAAAAGCAAAGTATTGAAACAATTGAGAGTTTGTGGTATTGATTGAATCAATTTCTTGTCCCTGCACACATTCACTAAATGCTTTTACAAGGTTTGTGAATATCAAGTGACCTTTAGAACGATTTCCAGCAAGGTAATTATTCACTACGCCTCGCGTGTTATACCAACTGGAAAACGGTTCATTTTTAATTGCATCATGTGTCCCGTTCCACCAACAGTTCAAGAAATAGGAGTTGTCATATCGTATATTATCTGAATTTTGATCGATATAGTGACTTTCACCAACAATTAAAATTGAATACTCATTAAAATGAGTGCCTATAAAAGGGAGAAGCTCCGGATGATTTTTATAAAAAGGAATCTGCCTTAATTCAATATCGTACTGCTCCGTAATATCACCTAATCAATTAATAATTCGAGTATTCATAAAGTCAGATCCCTTATGAATACTCGATATGGTGCGGATGTTCATAACCAACCTAAAATCCATATTGAAAATCCGGCTGAAAGCTCACATATTTCCCCGTACATTTGCCGATTTACCTCCTCTTTGCTATGATAATATCACAAGATTTTAAGGAGGCTGTTTTTATGGAAAAGTACATTACAGATGAACGCACGGGGCTGAAATATGAGTTGGTCGGTGATTATTACCTTATCGCCGGAGATGATGAGCCGGATGAAAAACAAAAGCCAATCGGAATGTGGGGACAGCGGCATCTTCGCTATCTGAAAAATCACCGCAAAGTGCTTTATGCCAACTTGCTGACAAGCGGCAAATTGAACATCTACCTTGCTGATATTGATAATCAGGCTGAGAAAATGTTTGAACGGCTTACAAGGCAGATGGCGATAGCGGAGGGCGTTACCGAGCAGTTGAAGGCTGACAACCCAATGGTGTGGGTCGGCAGAATGAACAGCATACGAAATCGGGCAACCGAGATTATAAATACTGAAATTATATACACATAAGATTTAAGCCGCAGCGGAAAGTGAAATCCGTTGCGGCTTGTGGTTTTATTCAGTTGTTTTCGCTTTCCTCGGTGGTGGGCGGCTCGGTCTGAGCTGCCGTGGTGTTCTCCGGTGTTGCGGTTTCCGGCGCAGAAGTTGGTTCTGTGTCGGTGGGTTTGGGTTCGGTCGGAGTTGGTGCGGTTGCCGATGGTTCGGGTGTGGAGGTCTCACTCTCTGTCGGAGCGCTGCTCGGTGTTGTGTGTGCATTTGGTGCGGTCGGAGCAGTAGGCTCGGTTGACGGTTCGGTTGACGGTTCGGTTGACAACTCGGTTGACGGCTCGGTTGATGGTCCGGCGGTCACTCTGCGGTCCGGCGTTTGGGTATTGCTCTGCTGTGAGCCATCGGCAGCGACGGT
>CAKUMQ010000011.1 GCA_934667845.1 uncultured Eubacteriales bacterium
CACATACGCATCACCTGTCCGTTGGCTACACCGATTAACAAAGGTGTCTTTATGGGAACCTTGTTAAATCAAGGGTTTTCGGGGGTTTTCCCCATGGAGCTGGCAGACGGACTTGAACCCCCGACCTGCTGATTACAAATCAGCTGCTCTACCAACTGAGCTATGCCAGCGAAAACATCCTAATCAGTATAGCAGAGAAACCGTCAAATGTCAAGATATCATTTGCTCTAAATGCAGGCTCTTTTCCGCTTATACAGAAACACCCCCTGTCAGACCGGGATCTGACAGGGGGTCCCTGCGGCAAAACAGCTTACTTGGTTTTTATCGAATCTGTGCGGTAGATGAACTTGACCTGACCATCCATCTCATCGGCAGCGCCGGAAAAGGAGGTATAGGCTTTTGACACATCCACGGTCGCTTTCACTCTGGTCACCAGACCGCCCAGATCACCCTCGGCGGCATCAATGATCTTCTGCACGCCCTTTTCGTTGAATTCCTTCAGCCCGTCGGACAACTGCATGGCGCCGTCGCGCAGCGCCGTCACGCCGTCAACCAGTGCGGGAGCTCCGTTTTTCAGGGTGAGGATCCCGTCATACAGCTCGTTCATCCCGGCGTAGAGCGTCGCCGTACCGTTTTTGAGAGCAGCGGAACCGGCGTTTAACTTGTCTGCGCCGTCCTTAGCCGAGGCGACACCCTCCGTATACTCGCCGATGCCGGTATAGAAAGTGTTGTAATCGTCAAGCTGCGCTTTGAGCGCGGTCAGGGATGCCGCACCGGCCTTGGCTTTCGCCAGCGCTTCGGCAATGCCCTGCTGCACCTCGGCGGACTGCATCCGGGCATCCACGGCAGCTTCTATTTTCGCCTGCGTCTCCTCCGGGATCTGACCGGCTTTGACTGCCGCCTCATATTGCTCCTTTGTCATCCCCTGATTTTCCAGAACCTTTTCCGTCACCGTTTGACGGGCAACCGCCTCCGCTTCTTTTCGTACATTCTCCTCCTGCAGAGAAGCCAGCACATTGTCAAGAACCTTGGCATAGTTATCTATGGTCAGCGTCGGGACAGTCAGCCCCGCCTCGGCGATCTGTTTATTCGCCATGTCCAGCAGGGAGTTGAACACCTGCTTGGCACCTGCATTCAGAGCGGCGCTGTTGCTGTCCAGCTTGCCGAGTCCCTCGGCAAGAGCCTTCGCCCCGTCAGAGAGGTCGGCAGCGCCCTTGTCAAGATCGCCCGCGCCCGCTTTCAGCTTCGCGGCACCCTCAGCCAGCTTGTCGATGCCCTTGATCAGTTCATCCGATTTGGTCAGCAGCGTGCACAGCCCGTCGTACAGCTTGGAGGAGCCGTCCAACAGCTTTGTCATGGCATCCGACAGCTCATCCAGCGAATCGGTAAGCTCATCGACAGAGTTGAGCTTATCGGTGTCCACACGGTTGAAGATCTCGTTTGTCGCCACGGTGACGGTATTGGCAAGTTCAAAATTCTTGACCTCCGCGGTGATCTCGACATAGGAGGGCACGGAGAATTTGTTCTCGCTGATATTCAGGTTGCTCTGCAGCCCGGGGAAAGCGATCCCCGCCACGATCGTGTGATCGCCGTCGTTGATCAGCTTGCCGTTTTTCACCTCCACATTGGTGAAAACGTCGTTATCCAGCATCATGCCGGTGAGCATGGCAAACGGCACATAGATCTTTTCGGGTTTTCCGTCGATATCCACCGTTGAATACTGGTTGTTCTGATAGTCATAGCGAATCGTCACCTTACCGCTTTTTCCGGCAAGCTCAGCGACTGAGATCGGGCTGCCGTCCAGCGTATAGGAAACGCGCAGATCGACCGGCAGCTCCTTTTCAATATTGCCCTGATAATAGATATCGTTCCCCTCGGCGTCCCACACCTTCATGTTGTCGCCGTTTACGGAATAGGACTCATCGCCTTTCACGTTCACGATATCGGACAGCTCGGTTTTATCCGCCACGGAGGCGCTGCCGAGCGTATTTTTGATCCAGTCGCTGACAATGATCTTTTTCACGCTTCCATCCGCGCCGACCAGCACATACACCGTCTCGTCCTTTTCGTTTCGGGTCTCCTTATCCGGTGCGCTGACCTCGGCGGTCTCCGGTTCCTGTTCCTCATTTTTGCTCTGATCGGCAAGTGCCCATGCGGTCACACCGGCGCCGAGCAGCACCGTGCAGCTAAGCACCGCGGCAAGAATCTTCTTCATGCAGCCATTCATAACCAATTCCTCCTGTTCGTTCTATCGCTTTATTGCGCTTTCGTGTTTTTTCTGACAGCCTTCATGCCGAACGTCGTCGCGCAGATCAGCTTATCGCAGAGCATCAGCAGCGACGGCAGAATAAAGATCACGCACAGCATACTGACCACAGCGCCGCGCGCCATCAGCATGCACATGGAGCTGATGATGTCGATATCCGAATAGACCGCGACACCGAAGGTGGCGGCAAAAAGTCCCATGCCGGACACAATGATCGACGGGATGGAAAAAGCGAGTGCCGCGGAAATGCTGGACCGCTTATCGCCGCCCGCCAGGCGCTCGGCTTTATACCGCGTCGTCATCAGTATGGCGTAGTCGACCGTCGCGCCAAGCTGGATCGTACTGATGCAGATCGGGGCAATAAACGGCAGCGACTGTCCGAGATAGTGCGGGATGCCGAGGTTGATAAACACCGCCAGCTCGATGACCGCGATCAGAATGAACGGCAGCGAAAAGCTCTTCTCGACCAAAGCGATGATCACAAATATGGCGATGATCGACACCGCGTTGACGACCTGAAAATCATGGTCGGTCGTCTCGATCATATCCTTCATGCAGGGTGCTTCACCGATCAGCATGCCGGTCTTGTCGTACTTTTTCAGTATCGTATTCAGCCGGTCGATCTGCGTATTCACCTCGTCGCCCGCGACCTTATATTCCGAGTTGATCAGCAAAAGCTCCCACCTATCGCTCTCTAAGATCTCTTTTATGCTCTCCGGCAATATCTCCTCCGGCACGCGGCTGCCGAGCACCGATTCCAGACCGAGCACATATTTCACGCCGTCGACCTGTTCCATCTCCCTGATCATGGAGCGGACGGATTTAGACGGCACGTTTGCATCCAGCAGGATCATATGCGTTGAGGCAATGTGGAAATCCTCGGACAGCTTGGAATTCGCGATCACATATTCCATATCCTCGGGGAGGCACTCGCCCATATCGTAATAGACCTCGTCGTTCGTTTTGGCATAACCGTTCAGCGCGGGAACGACCAAGATCAGAAGCAGCACCAGGAAAACGGGGAACACCCTGGTCACGCCCTGCGCAAATTTGCGCATATTCGGAATCAGCGAACGGTGCTTGGTTTTCTGCAGCGGCTTATCAAACGCGAGGATCAGCGCGGGCAGAACGGTGACACAGCCGATGACGCCCAAGATGACGCCCTTCGCCATGACGATACCGAGGTCGCGTCCGAGCGTAAAGGTCATGAAGCACAGCGCGGCAAAGCCGGCAACCGTCGTCACGGAACTGCCCACGACCGAGGTCAGGGTCTTTTGAATGGCGGCCGCCATCGCCTGCTTGTTATCCGTGTATTTCTCACGCTGCTCGTTATAGCTGTGCCACAGGAAGATGGAATAGTCCATCGTGACCGCCAGCTGCAAGACCGCCGACAGTGCTTTGGTTATGTAGGAGATCTCACCGAGGAAGTAGTTCGAACCGAGGTTCATCAGGATCATCATGCCGATCGACGCCAGAAACACAAACGGCACAAGCCAGCTGTCCAAAAACAGCAGCATAGCCAGTGTGGCGAAGAGCACGGCAAGTCCGACATAGATCGGCTCTTCCTTTTCGCACAGATCCTTAAGATCGGTCACCAGCGCCGACATACCCGACACAAAGCACTGCTTGCCCGCCACGGCGCGAATGCTGCGGATGGCATCCATCGTCACATCCGCCGAGGTGGCACTGTCAAAAAACACCGCCATCATCGTGGCATTATCGGTATTGAACTCATCGTACAGAGCGTCGGGCAGCAGCTCCTTCGGAACGGAAATATCGGCAAGGGAGGAATACCACACCACCGTCTCCACATGCTCGACCTTTTCGATCTTCTCAACCAGCTGTGCCACGTCCTTGTCGGGCATATCCTCCACAATGATCAGGGAGATGGCACCCTTGCCGAAATCCTTGAGAAGCTCGTTTTGCCCCTTTACCGTGTCCATATCCTCCGGCAGGTAGTCCAGCATATCATAATTGACACGGGTGGACACCATACCGAGCACAGACGGGATCAGCAGCACCAGGGCAACGATCAGAATCAGCCAGCGGTGCTTGACCACCGCATTCGCAAAACGCATACCGGTCAGTCCTCACTTTCTTCGTCAGCTTCGATCTCGATCACGTCGGGCTGCTGATGCTTAATGATCTTCACCGCGGTGATCACTGTGCTGAGATTCAGGATCCCCTCGCACAGCACGGATACGCCCATCAGTATGACCAGAATACGGCTGCTGTCGCTCGGCCGTGCCACAAGCACGATACCGACGACCACCGTGATCACCGCCAGCGCCAAGATCAGCCACCAGTCGGAAAGACCGAAGCGCTTGGAGTCGATGGCGATCTGCACCTTAAACAGCCCGTCCGCAAAGATGGACAGCCCGAGCGCGATGCAGATGAAGTTCATCAGGCTCTCAGGCGACAGCAGCATAATGATCCCGAGCGCGATCATCAGCAGCCCGAACGCCAGATCATACTGAAATGCCAGCCGGTACAGATCCCTTGAAAAGTAGCCGACCAGCCGGATGACGCCGAAAACGATAAACATAGCCCCGCACAGGATACCGATCAGCGACAGGGATATGTCGGGGATCGCTATCAGCAGGACGCCCCATACGCACAGCAGAACGGACATAATGATATACCCGATCTTTGCTGTCCTCATCGGAGTTACCGAACGCATACTCATCCACTCCTTTGTCGTTTTTACAAGCGACAGTATAGCAAAGCCGCCCGCTTTCTCCAATAGACAACCGCCGCGAAAAGCCGAAAAACCGGACAGCGAAAGCCGCTTTGTCCGAAATTCAGACAACGGCGGGGGTTTTGTCTGAATTTCGGCGCAAAAAAGCCGGGTGCGGAAAAACCGCACCCGGCAGCAAGCCTCTGTATTACGGCGTATCGTGCTTGGCTTTCTCCATCAGCTCCTCGATCATGCCGTTGCAGAGGAAAAGGATCTGCTTCAGCTTAATGATCGCGCCGTCCGGCATACCGGAATTGATCCAGTCGATCGACAGCCCGAATATCTCGCATTTCACGAACAGAATGATGGTATTCTTATCCTGTTCACTGATCTTCTCCTCACCGTAGACCGTCTGATAGTAGGTCGTCACCACATATTCGCACATCCGCATCAGATACTGCTCATAGATATCGCGGTTGACGGAATTGCAGATATGCTTTATGGCGATCTTGTTGTCCAGCGTGAAGCGAAACGCCGCCTCTGCGGCTTCGTCGATCGAGCCGATGCTCGGATACTTCTGGATCAGGTTGTCCGCCGCCTCCCGTATGATCTCTTCGATCAGGGAGGGGATATCCTGAAAATGATAGTAAAAGGTGTTGCGGTTGATGCCGCAGTCCTCCACGATGGCACGCACGCTGATCTGCGACAGCGGCTGCTGATTCAGCAGCTTCCAAAACGACTCTTTAATGGCGCGTTTGGTAAAATTCGGCATAACCTCTCCTCCGGAAGCTTCTTGTCGGATGTTTATTTTTCCACCGTTCCCGTGCAGCCCTGCGCGTCTGCGCCGTCGATCCGCACATTTACGATATCGCCGGACACCGCACCGCCGCGGATGCGCACCGGCACATACTGCGGCGTATAGCCGTCCACCGTACCGTCCTCATGCTCTGTTTCCGCCAGCACCTCGACCGTCTGCCCGACCCATTCCGCGTGATAGCGCGCGGCAGAGTCCGCGGCGGCAGCCGACATACGGCGGCTGCGCTCGGCCTTGACCGCAGCAGACACCTGTCCGGGCAGTTCGGCGGCTTTGGTGCCGGGGCGGCGGGAATAGGCAAACACGTGCACGCGGGCGAACGCGATCTGCTCCACAAAGGCGAGCGAGCGGGCAAACTCCTCCTCCGTTTCACCGGCAAAGCCCACCATGACGTCGGTCGTCAGCGCACAGTGCGGGAACGCCTCCCGCAGCTCTGCGCACACCGCGGCGTATTCCGCCGAGGTATAGTGGCGGTTCATGCGCCGCAGCGTGTCGTCGCAGCCGCTTTGCAGTGACAGATGAAACTGCGGACAGAGCTTTTCCTGCGCAGCGAGCCGCCGGATCAGCTCCGGCGTCATGTGGTCCGGCTCCAGCGAGCCGAGCCGCACCCGCCGGATACCCGGCACGGCGCAGGCAGTCTCCACGGCATCGGCAAGCGTCAGCCCCTGCTCCTTGCCGTAGGCGGTCAGGTTGATGCCGACCAGCACGACCTCGGTATACCCCTTTTCCGCCAGACCGGCAAGCTCCGCACGGATATCCTCCGGCGTGCGCGAACGCACGCGGCCGCGGGCATAGGGAATGATGCAGTAGCTGCAAAAGCGGTCACAGCCATCCTCGATCTTCACAAAAGCGCGGGTGTGCCCCTCGAATCCGCGGATCGACATCCGCTCGATCTCCCCCTTGTGGGCGGAGACATCCACAATGCGCTGCCCAAGGGTGCAAAACTGGTTCACCCGCTCCGGCAGCACCGAACGCGCGGCATTGCCGAGCACGATATCCGCCTCGTGAAGCGCCTCGGCAGCGGCGGGAAACGCCTGGGGCATACAGCCGGTCAGCACGAGGATGCAGTCGGGGTTATCGCGGCGGCAGCGGCGCAGAAGCTGGCGCAGCTTGCGGTCGCTTTCGCCGGTGACGGTGCAGGAATTGATGACCACAACGGCGTTTTCGCCGAGCGTGTCCCCCGGCGTGTAATCGCCCGTCTCAAAGCCCGCCGCCGCCATCAGCCCGCGCATCGCCTCTGTCTCATATTGATTGACCTTGCAGCCCAAGGTGTGAAAAAACGCCTTCATGTCCGAAAATTCTCCCTTTTGACGAAATCCACCCCTATTATATAGGAGAATGTGCCGAATTTCAAGCGGGCAGTTGAATTTCTCCCGATTTTGCGGTATACTGTATATAGAAACGTATAAACACATACAAAAAGGGAGGATCCTTCCGTTGTACACCACCTGTGTCCGGCTGAACAACATCGCCGGTGCGCACGCTTTTGTGCATCTCTGCGACCGTATGGATTGTCTTGTCGAACTGATTCAGGGGCCGGTCTTTATCGACGGCCGCTCCATTATCGGGATATTAAGTCTTGATCTGTCCCGTCCCATCCGGGTGGAGGCGCACTGCCGCACGCCGGAGGAGACCGCCTTTTTCACCGAACGGGTGCGTCCCTTTGCCGTCGAACCGCCGGAGGAGCCCTGATCGCCGTATACATCTGACCGGAGGAAAGCTATGCGTCACTGGCAGCCCGTTGAAACCGCCGCGCGGCGGTTTATACATAAGACCGCACAGGATCATACCGCCGCCTATGCTTCCAAGGCGGCGCTTTTCCTCTTTATCTCGTTTTTCCCGTTTGCCATGCTGCTGCTGACTCTGATCCGCTATCTGCCGTTTTCGCAGGAGGAGCTGCACACCTTTCTGACCGAGCTTCTGCCGGACGAACTGGATCTGTTTCTCACCGAGGTCGTCAGTGAGCTGTACGGGCAGTCGGGCAAGACGCTGCTGTCGCTGACGGTTCTGACCACGCTCTGGGCGGCGTCCAAAGGCTTTGTCGCCCTGCTGCAGGGGCTGGATATGGCGTATGAGGTCAGGCAAAAGCGCAACTACGCGCTTTTGCGTCTCGTCTCAGTGGTATACACCGTCGCGTTTCTGCTATTTGTGGTCGCGGCGCTCTGCATACTGGTATTCGGCAATTCCCTCGCCGGCTGGCTGCACGAGCGTTTTCCGCAGCTGCAGCGTATCGCCTGGGGCGTGCTGAGCTGGCGCAACCTTGTGGGCGGTCTGCTGCTGTTTTTCTTCTTCCTGCTGATCTACCGGACACTGCCGCGGCGGCACACCCGGCTGGTCGCCGAGATACCCGGCGCCATTCTCAGCACCGTCGGCTGGATCGGATTTTCCTCGCTGTTTTCCTATTATATTGACCATTTCAGCAGCTATGCCAACCTCTACGGCAGCCTGACGGCGGTCGTGCTGGTGATCCTGTGGCTGTATGCCTGCGTCTATATTCTGCTGATCGGCGCAGAGCTAAACTGCATGCGGCAAAACGGCGATCTGTCGGCACTGCGGCGGTGGCCGAATCCGCAAAAGGCGGAAAAGCCGAAAAAGCCGCGGGAGCCGGTCTCCCGCCGATGAATCTGCTTCCTGTGAGTAAAAACCGCTGCCGGACAGAACGCCGGCAGCGGTTTTTCGGTATTTTCGGGTCATTCCGCCCCGATCAGCGTCTCTTTGAGCGCAAGCTCCGGGGAGAGGATCAGCAGATCCGCCGCTTTTCCCGGCGCAATGCTGCCGATACGGTCGAACAGCCCTGCCGCCTTGGCGGGAACGGCGCTTGCGGCATACACCGCATCCTCAAGCGGCATGATGCCCCAGCGCACCAGATTGCGCACCTCTTCCAGAAGATAGGTGCTGCTGCCCGCGATGGTGCCGTCATGCAGGAAGGCGTGGCCCTCCCGCACGGTGATCGGCTGCCCGCCGGAGGTGTATTCCCCGTCCGGCAGCCCGGCGGGGCGCAGGCTGTCGGAGATCACGGCAAACCGCTCCCGCCCGACCAGGCGGTAGAGCAGCCCGACGACGGCGGGATGCACATGAAAGCCGTCGCAGATGCACTCACAGTATACGCCGTCGCTCTCCAGCGCCGCGCCGAGCGCGTTCGGGCTGCGGTGATGCAGCCCGCGCATGCCGTTAAATGTATGCGTCAAGCCGCAGGCACCCGCCGCGATCGCCGCCTTTGCCTGTGCATAGCCGGCATCGGTGTGGCCGATAAAAAAGCGGATCTTTGGAAACCGCCGGATCAGCTCGACCGCGCCCGCCCGCTCCGGCGCAAGGCTCAGTATGCGCACGCGCCCGCCGGACGCCTCCTGCAGCTGCAAAACAAGCGCCGGATCGGGGTCGCAGAGGTATTGCGGGTGCTGTGCGCCGCGATACGCCTCGCTGAAAAACGGCCCCTCCGCATAGATGCCGCGGATGTGCGCGCCCGCCCCCTGCCCGGCGCAGGCAGCGACGTTGGCAGCCGCCTGCACCATGGTCTCCCTCGACTGGGTCATCAGGGTCGCGAGCAGGCTCGTTGTGCCGTGCGCCGCCATAAAGGAGCGGATCGCCGCCGTCGCCTGCGGTGTGCCGTCCAGATGATCGCTCCCCATGGCGCCGTGGGTGTGAATATCCACAAGCCCGGGGATCACATAGTCGCCCCCGAGATCGCGCCCCGGCGCATCGGTCTTGCCTACGGCGGCGATCACGCCGTTTTCCACAGTCAGATCCGTGCGTACAAAGCGGAAGTCCGCATTCAGCACGGTCGCATTTTTAAAGATCATGTCCGCTCCTTATATTGCAGCATGGCGGCACCGATCACGCCCGCCGTATTTTTCAGCTGTGCCAATGTAACCGGCGCGTCGCCGCATTTTTCCAGCAGCGGTTCAAGCAGCGCCTTGCCCTCGTTGACGATGCCGCCCGCGAGCACCAGCATATCCGGCGCAAACACCATGCGCAGCGCGCGCAGTCCCGCCGCCAGCTCCGTCAGCCAGCCGTCGATGACCGCCGCCGCGACCGGGCAGCCCTCGCGCGCCGCGGCAAAAGCCGTCTTACCGTTGATACCCTCCGCCGCTTTTTTCGCCAGCACACTGTCCGGATGCGCCGCCGCGGCATCCGCCGTCGCCGCGCAGAGCGCCGACACCGATGCATACCGCTCGAAGCAGCCGCTTTGCCCGCAGGGGCAGATACGCCCGCCCGCGTGGGTGATCATATGTCCGATCTCTGCGCCGTCGCCGCGCGTTCCGTCGTACAGCGCGCCGTTGATGATCATGCCGCCGCCGATACCGGTGCCGAGCGTCACCATCACCATATTGCGGCAGCCGACGCCCGATCCCGCATAATATTCGCCCACCGTCGCGCAGTTCGCGTCGTTGCCGATGCGCACGGGAACGGACAGCGCCTTTTCCAGATAGCCCTGTATATCGGTGTTGTCAAACGGCAGGTTGGCGGAATAATCCACCCGTCCCGCGCGGGCGTTGACCACGCCCGGCACGCCGACGCCGACGCCGCGGATCTTATACTGCGCCATGATCTCCCGGCAGACCTCTGCCACCTGCGCCAGCAGCGCTTGCTCGCTCTCCCGCGCGGTCTTGACGGTCGTCTCATAGATCAGGCAGTCGTGGTCGCTGACCACACCGAATTTTATATCCGTTCCGCCGATGTCGACGCCGAGATAGAAGCAGTCCGCCGCCGCGCGGTCATAGATCACGGTCACGTCGGGGTGCAGCTTTAACAGCGTCGCCGGGCACGCAGTCGTGATCTCGCTGCCGAGCAGCTTCTGCAGCGCCGCATGCTTGCCCGCGCCGGTCACCAGAAGCAGGATCTTCTTCGCCTTCATGATCGACGCCATGCCCATCGTCAGCGCCTGGCAGGGCACATCGCCCGCCCGCTCGAAAAAGCGGGCGTTGGCGGCGATCGTGCTCGGCGTCAGATCGGTCAGATGGGTGAACGCGTGCAGATCGCACTCCGGCTCGTTAAACCCGATATGCCCGTTCTGTCCGATGCCGAGCACCTGCAGATCCACGCCCGCTGAGGCATCGATCATCGCCTCATACGCCTCACATTCGCGCCGGGGATCGCGGGTGTTGCCGTTTGGCACATGCGTCCGGCTCTTGTCGATATTGACCCGGTCGAACAGATGGGTATTCATAAAATAGCGATAGGACTGATCGTTGTCCGGCGTGATCGGGTAGTATTCGTCGAGGTTGAAGCTCGTCACCCGGGAGAAATCCAGCCGCCCCGCCTCATATTCCCGCACAAGCCGGTCATACATCCCGATCGGCGTGGATCCGGTCGCCAGTCCTAAGATACAGTCCGGCTTTTCGCGGATCAGCCCGGCAGCCATCTCCGCCGCCCGCTCCATCGCTTCGTCATAATTTTCACATAGCACAAATTTCATCGGTCTCGCCTCCGCACGGTGTATTTCGCCTTCATTATAGTGCGTTCTTCCCGCCAAAAACATGGGAAATCGGCTGCATCTTTTATAAATTCGGACTTTTCACATTTACAAATCCCTTTTCATATGCTATGATAAACGGGCGGAGGTGAATCGCATGGAGCCCACGCCCGGAAAAGTACGGGAAATTCGTCTGAAACGCACCCTGACCATCGACCGGCTCTGTTCGGTCCACTATTTTGAGTTTTCCAAGACCTATACCTTTCCCGGAGAGCGGCACCCGTTCTGGGAGCTGGTCTATGTGGACAAGGGTGAGATCATCGCCACGGCGGGCGACCGCGATTTTCCGCTCCGGCGGGGCGAAATGCTGTTTCATCAGCCCGACGAATGGCACAACATCCGCGCCAACGGCACCATCGCCCCCAATGTGATGATCCTGTCATTTTACTGTCTCTCCCCTGATATGGACTTTTTCCGCGGGCGCCAAGTACGGATCAACACCGCCCAGCGCGAGCTTTTGTCCCGCATCCTCTCCGAAAGCCGGCGAGTGTTCACCTCTCCGCTCGACAACCCCTATGACAACGTGCTGGTCCGTGCAGTGCCCCCGCCGCCGGGCGGCGAACAGCTCATCGGGCTGTATCTGACCGAACTGCTGCTCTCGCTCCTGCGGCAGTACGAGCGGCCGGTGACGGTCGATCACAAGGCGGGAAGCGACCCGCTGCTTGACGATATCGTGCAGTATATGCAGCAGCACATCAGCGAAAAGCTGACCGTCGACAGCCTCTGCCGCCAGTTCCACGTCAGCCGCTCCCGCATCAAATCGCTGTTTGCCCAGTATAAGCAGGTCGGCGCCATCCACTTCTTCATTCAAATGAAGATCACCCGCGCCAAGGATCTGCTGCGCGAGAGCGACTGCAACATCTCCCAGATCGCCGAGCTGCTCGGCTATGACAATGTCTACTATTTCTGCAATCAGTTCAAACAGGCGGAGAACATGTCCCCGCTCGAATACCGCCGCTCGGTCAAAGCCGTCGGCGACAAGGCAAAGGATCTGCTCTGAACTGTCCGTTTATTTTTCTGTACAGGAGGAATTTTCATGTCAACCCCCTCACTCACCCTGCTGGTCATGGCAGCCGGTATGGGCAGCCGCTTCGGCGGCGTCAAACAGCTTGCACCCGTCGGTCCGGGCGGGCGTGTGATCCTGGATTATTCGCTGCTGGATGCCAAGCGCGCCGGGTTCGATCGCGTGGTCTTTGTCATCAAGCACGCCATCGAACGGGAATTCCGCGAGACGGTCGGCCGCCGCGCCGAGGCGCTGCTCGACACCGCCTATGTGTTCCAGGAGCTGACCGCGCTCCCCGCCGGACTGAGCGTTCCCGACGGACGGGAAAAGCCCTACGGCACCGGCCACGCCGTGCTTTGCGCCCGCGACAGCGTCAACACGCCGTTTGCCGCCATCAACGCCGATGATTTTTACGGAGCCGACGCCTTTGCCCGCATGGCGGACTTTCTCCGCAGCGAGGACGGCACCGGCATGGTCGGCTTCCGGCTCGGCAACACGCTGACCGAAAACGGCACGGTGTCCCGCGGCGTCTGCCGGGTCGAAAACGGTTATCTGCTCGGCGTGACGGAGCATACCGCCCTCGACCGGCAGTGCGGACTGCCGATGGACACGCCGGTGTCCATGAATTTCTGGGGCTTCCGCCCGTCGTTCTTCGACGTGCTCGATCAGGCGTTTGTCCGCTGGTTTTCCTCCTGTCCCGATCCGAAAAAGGGCGAATTTTACCTGCCCTCGGTCGTGGATGAGCAGATTCAGAACGGGAAAGAGCGGGTGCGTGTTCTCGATACCGACAGCCGGTGGTACGGCATCACCTATCGCGAGGATCTTCCGACGGTGCGTGCCGCCATCCGCCGCATGACGGACGAGGGAATCTATCCCGACGACTGACAAAACCGATAAAGAAGCACGGGTCTGTGCCGCGGCACAGACCCGTGCTTTTGTTTATTTTCCGCTGTCCCCGTAGTTTTTCAGCACGCGGGCGGACGGATCGTCCACATCGCAGCCCTCCCAGGTGCGGTTCGGCATCCAGAAATCCGCCACCATCTCCGCCTGACCGGGATAAAACTGCTCAAACAGCTCGCGGTAGAGCAGCGACTCCTTGGTAAACGGCCGCGCGTGCGTATACTTTTCCGCCCGCTTTGCCCAGTCGTCCCCGTACTGCTCCTCGGCATAGGCTTTCAGATCGTCCACCATACTGTGTCCCACCGCATCGGAAAACGCCGCCTTTTCCCGCATCAGAATATCCTGCGGGAGCCAGTCGCCCTCGAACGCGTGCCGCAGCAGGTATTTGCCCTTGCCGTAGACGTTCATCTTCCTGCGCGGATCGACGTGCATGACATAATCCACGAAATCGAGATCGCCGAACGGCACCCGCGCTTCGAGCGAATGACAGGAAATGCACCGATCCGCCCGCAGCACATCGTACATATGCAGCTCGCGGATGCGCTTTTGCGCCTCCTGCTGAAACGCCTCGGGCGACGGGGCAAAGTCGGTGTATTTATACCCGAACAGCTCGTCGGAGATCTCGCCGGTCATCAGCACACGGATGTCAGTCTGCTCATGGATGGCTTTGCAGACGAGATACATGCCGATTGATGCCCGGATGGTGGTAATATCAAAGGTGCCGAGGATCCGCACGACCTCGGGCAGCGCTTTCAGCACATCCTCACGGGTAATGATGACCTCCGTGTGCTGCGCACCGAGATAATCCGCGACCTCGCGGGCATATTTCAGGTCGATGGCATCGGTGCTCATACCGATGGCAAACGTGCGGATCGGTTTTTTCAGCAGTCTGGCGGACACGGCGCAGACCAGTGAGGAATCCAGTCCGCCGCTGAGCAGAAAGCCGAGCGGTGCATCGGCGTCCAGCCGCTTTTCAATGCCCGCGATCAGCTTCTCGCGAATATGGCGGCAGACGGTCTCGACATCGTCATCGCATACGGGCAGCGAATCAGTCATATCGCGGTAGCAGACAAAGCGCTCGCCGTCATAATAGTGACCGGGCGGGAACGGCATGATCTTATCCGTCAGTCCGACAAGGTTTTTCGGCTCGCTTGCAAACAGTATGGCACCCTCCCGGTCATAGCCGTAGTACAGCGGGCGGATGCCGATCGGATCGCGCGCCGCGATCCAGCGGTCATGCTCGCCGTCGTAGAGGATCATCGCAAATTCGGCATCCAGTCTGCGAAACATCCCGACCCCGTACTGCTCATAGAGCGGCAGCAGAAGCTCACAGTCGGAATCGGAGCAAAACGTATAGCCGAGCGCCTTTAATTCCTCCCGCAGTGCGCGGAAGCCGTACAGCTCGCCGTTGCAGACCACGGCGTTTTTCCCCCGCACAAACGGCTGCATTCCCTCAGGCGTCAGCCCCATGATCGCCAGCCGGTGAAAGCCCAGCCAGCCGCCCTTTACGCGGAGGGTGCGGCTGTCGTCCGGCCCGCGCGACACCGTCTGCGCAAAGCCCCTTTGCAGCTCTTCCTCCGTCAGTACCGTTCCGGTATAGCCCATAATGGCACACATATCTGTTTCCTCCGTTACTCAAAAAATCACGCACAGCGACCGTCCGTCCGGCGGGGATATCCCCCGCCGATAGGACGGCCGCTGTGCGCTGCCGTGGTGCCACCTATCTTACTTCTCTGCGACCTCAAGCAAGGTCCGACCCGATAACGCCGGTCCGGCGGCTTCCCTACGCAGGGAGGACGGTGCCTCCCGTTCAGGTCGCGGCTCAAAAGTGTTTTTCCTCCGGTCCTGCCTGCGGGGCTTCCAGCGCTCCCCCGCTCTCTGTCAGGCGGTTTCCGGACTACTCCTCTTTTTCACAGCCTTTTTCTGTCCGATCGACCGGTCAGAACTGCTCGACATCCTGCAAAGCGTCGAACCCTTCCTCGCCCGTCCGGATCTTTACCACATTCTCCACATCATAGACAAAGATCTTGCCGTCGCCGATGTGTCCGGTATACAGTACCTTCTTCGCTGTGTCGATGACCGTCTGCACCGGCACGCTGCTGACCACGATATCCACCTGGATCTTCGGCAGCAGTGTCGCCTCGACCTCAACGCCGCGGTAAAACTCCGGCTTGCCCTTCTGGATGCCGCAGCCCATCACATGGCTCACGGTCATACCGGTGATGCCGATGCCGATCATGGCGTTTTTCAGCGCCTCGAGCCGCGCTTCCTTGCAGACGATCTCCACCTTGGTCAGCTTCGCGCCGTCAGCGGCAGCCGGCTTTGCAAAGGACGGCACAGCCTTGACCTCGACCGCCTCCGCCACGGGGACATCGCCGGTCACGGCAACGGGAGCCTCGCCGTCCTCGGCGAGCACCTCGGGCTGCATGGCAAACCCGGCATAGGCGCTCGGCAGGCCGTGCTCTGTGGGATCGAGTCCCTCAAGCTCCTCTTCACGGGATACGCGCAGACCGTTAAATTTCTTGATGACCAGGAAAGTGAGGATCATCATGACCGTCGTCCAGGCGAGGATCGCGACCAGACCGATGCACTGCACGCCGAACACTTTCGCGCCTGCGGCAAAGCCCGTGCCGTGGACGAGCGCATAGATCGGTCCGTCCACACCGGCGGGCGCCGTATTGGTGGAGAAAAGCCCCGCCGCCAGCGTGCCCCAGATACCGTTGGCAAAGTGTACGCCCACCGCGCCAACCGGATCGTCAATATGCAGCCGCAGATCCAGCGTCTCCACCGCAATGACCACCAAAATACCGGATACGATGCCGATCACGGTCGCGCCGAGCGCGTCCACGCTGTTGCAGCCTGCCGTCACGCCGACCAGACCTGCCAGCGACGCGTTTAAGCACATGGACACATCCGGCTTGCCGTTTTTGATCCAGGTATAGAGCATACAGGTCACGGTCGCCACCGCCGGGGCGATCGTCGTAGCCAGGAAGATGGACGCCAGCTGCGGGCCGTTGGTCGCCGCCGCGCCGTTGAAGCCGTACCAGCCGAACCACAGGATAAACACGCCGAGCGCGCCGAGCGGAATGGAGTGACCGAGAATGGCATGTACCTTTACCTTGCCGTCCGCGTCCCTGGTGTACTTGCCGATACGCGGTCCGAGGATGATGGCGCCGATGAGCGCCGCCGTGCCGCCGACCGTGTGGATCGCCGCCGAACCGGCAAAATCAATGAACCCGAGTTTGGCAAGCCAGCCCTGCGGGTTCCAGACCCATCCGGCTTCGATCGGATAGACAAACAGCGAGATCACTGCGGAATAGATGCAGTAGGCGCTGAACTTGGTGCGCTCCGCCATGGCGCCCGAAACGATCGTCGCCGCCGTGGCGCAGAACACGAGGTTAAACACAAAGCTGGAGGCATTTTTCTGAATAAATCCGCCGAAATCCGTGAAGATGTTCAGATTCGGCACGCCGAAAATGCCGAGCACATAATCCTCCGCCATCATCAGCGAGAAGCCGAGCAGAATAAATACCACCGTGCCGATGCAGAAGTCTATCAGGTTTTTCATGATGATGTTGCCCGCGTTCTTCGCCCGGGTGAAGCCCGTCTCCACCATGGCGAAGCCCGCCTGCATCCAGAATACCAGTGCCGCGCCGATCAAAAACCATATGCCGAATACTTCTTTGGTGACGGATTCCGACACCAATTCCGCTATGTTATCCATTTCTCTTCCTCCTTTTGCAAATGGGCTGCCGTTCAGCGCACGCCGAACAGCAGATCCCCGTAGGACGGATACGGCCAATCGCACTTGGCGGTCAGCGTCTCCATCTCGTCCACAGCCACACGCAGCTCGTTCATTGCCGGGAACACCTTATGGCAGTAATACGCCGCCTCGGCGGTGTGATCCGGCTGATCCGCCGCCTCGGTCAGCGCCGTCTCCAGAGCGGCAACCTTGGCAAATGCCAGTGCACTCAGCCGGCTGAGCTGTGCCGCCGTCTCCTCCTCATAGCGGCAGTCGAGCGAAGCGGAAAGCGCCTTTTTCGCCGCCGCGGTGTCCGCCAGCTCATGCACATAGCGGCTGACGGCGGGCAGGATGTCCTTGCGCGCCATATCGACCATGGTCAGCGCCTCGATATGCAGCACCTTGCTGTAATTCTCGGTCAGGATCTCATAGCGGGCGCGCATCTCGGTCTCGGTATACACCTTGTGGGAGGTGAACAGGCGGATGTTTTTCTCATGCAGCAGATAGGGCAGCGCATCGGGGGTCGAACGCAGATTCAAAAGCCCGCGGCGCTTTGCCTCCTCGATCCACGCATCGTCATAGCCGTTGCCGTTGAAGATGATGCGCTTGTGCTCCGCGATCACGCGGCGGATCAGCTCATGCAGCTCCGTCTCAAAGTCCGCCGCGCCCTCAAGCTCATCCGCAAATTCCCGCAACTCCTCCGCCACGGCGGTGTTGAGCACCACGTTCGCATCCGAAATGGACGCAGAGGAACCGAGCATACGGAACTCGAACTTGTTGCCGGTGAACGCAAACGGCGAGGTACGGTTGCGGTCGGTCGTATCCTTCGGGAAACGCGGCAGGATATGCACGCCGATCTTCAAAAGCTCCTTCTCCTTGCTGCCGTAAGGCTCATCCTTTTCGATCGCCTCGAGGATCTCGGACAGCTCGGTGCCGAGGAACATGGACACCACGGCCGGAGGCGCTTCGTTCGCGCCCAGACGGTGGTCGTTGCCGGCGGAGGCGACGGAAATGCGGAGCAGATCCTGATATTCATCTACCGCCTTGATGACCGCGCACAAAAACAGCAGAAACTGTGCATTTTCCGCCGGTGTCTCGCCCGGCTCCAGCAGGTTCACGCCGGTATCGGTGGACAGCGACCAGTTGTTGTGCTTGCCGCTGCCGTTGACGCCCGCAAAGGGCTTTTCATGCAGCAGGCAGACCAGATGGTGCTTTTTTGCGATCTTCTGCATCATCTCCATCGTCAGCTGGTTGTGATCGGTGGCGATGTTGGTCGTGGCAAAAATGGGCGCCAGCTCATGCTGCGCGGGAGCAACCTCGTTGTGCTCGGTCTTGGCGAGGATGCCGAGCTTCCACAGCTCCTCGTTAAGCTCCTTCATAAACGCCTGCACACGCGGCTTGATCACGCCGAAATAGTGATCCTCCATCTCCTGTCCCTTCGGAGGACGGGCGCCGAACAGCGTCCTGCCGGTGTAGATCAGATCCTTGCGCTTGTCGTACATGTCGGCATCCACAAGGAAATATTCCTGCTCCGGGCCGACCGTCGTCTTGACAGCGACCACCTCGGTATGCCCGAACAGCCGCAGCACCCGCAGCGCCTGGCGGTTGATCGCCTCCATGGAGCGCAGAAGCGGGGTCTTTTTGTCGAGCGCCTCGCCCCCGTAGGAGCAGAATGCGGTCGGGATGCACAGCACGCCGTCCTTGATAAACGCATAGGACGTCGGATCCCACGCCGTATAGCCGCGCGCCTCAAACGTGGCGCGCAGACCGCCGGACGGGAACGAGGAAGCATCCGGCTCGCCCTTTACCAGTTCCTTGCCGGAAAACTCCATGATGACCTTGCCATCCGCCGTCGGGGAGATGAAGCTGTCGTGCTTTTCGGCGGTGATGCCGGTCATCGGCTGGAACCAGTGGGTAAAGTGGGTCGCGCCCTTTTCGATCGCCCAATCCTTCATCGCATTGGCCACGACCGTCGCCACAGCGCTGTCTAAGTGCTTGCCGTTTCGCACGGTACGCTGAAGCTGTCGGTAGGTCTCCTTCGGAAGACGCTCTCTCATTACGGCGTCGTTGAACACTTGAGAACCAAACAATTCGGATACGGGTGTCATATGCATGGCTTCCTTTCTTCTGCACGAAAAACACGGACGGCAAGGGGTGGGCGCACTTCTCGCGCCACGACACCATTGCCGTCCGTGTAATTCCTGCGTTATGACAGAGACATGTTTGCGCCGCCATCGGCTGCACGCCTCTCTTTGTGCGTATTATATCGCACACTCCTGCGTTTGTCAAGCGGTTTTTTAGAAAAAATCGGATTTTTTTGATTTTTCTGCAAGTTATAGATGTCACTCCTGCATTTTGCGGTTCTTTCGTGCAAAACAGAGAAAGCCGCCGCCTTTTCCGCGGTTTGCATTGACAAGCCCCTTAAAATTAGTATAATAAGGGTATATCCGAAAAGGGGGTATTTTCCCGTGTACAGCTGCGATGAGATCCTGACCTTTGTGGAGCAGGAGGACGTGAAGTTTATCCGTCTGGCCTTCTGCGATGTGGCGGGACACCAGAAAAATATTGCCATCCTGCCCTCCGAGCTGCCGCGCGCCTTTGCTGACGGCATTTCGTTTGACGCCTCCGCCATCGCGGGATTCGGCGGGAATGTCCACTCTGATCTGTTTCTGCATCCCGACCCCGCCACGCTGGCGTTTCTGCCGTGGCGTCCCGCCACGGGGCGGGTGGTGCGGATGTACTGCGACATCCGCTATCCCGACGGGCGGCCGTTTGAGCGGGACGGGCGGCACATTCTGCGTCAGGCGGTCCGACACGCCGAGGAAGCGGGACTCACCTGCCACATCGGCGCGGAGATGGAATTTTACCTCTTCTGCACTGATGAAAACGGCGAGCCGACCAAAAAGCCGTTTGACCGCGCGGGCTACTGCGACATTGCGCCGGAGGACCGCTGCGAAAATGTGCGGCGGGAGATCTGCCTGACGCTGCTCGATATGGGCATCCGCCCCGAAAGCTCCCACCACGAGGAGGGGCCGGGGCAAAACGAGATTGACTTCCGCTATAACGAGCCGCTGCGCGCCGCTGACGATACCGTAACCGTGCGCTCGGTCGTGCGCACAATCGCCACGCGCAGCGGGCTTTGGGCGGACTTTTCGCCGAAGCCGCTCGTCGGTGAAGCCGGCAGCGGCATGCATATCAACCTGTCGGTCAGCTCCGCGGACGGCGTTGACCGCACAGCCGCCTTTATGGCGGGGATACTGCATCACATTCCCGCCATGACCGCCGTGCTCAATCCCACAGCGGACTCCTACCGGCGGCTCGGCGAGCACAAGGCCCCGCGCTATATCTCCTGGTCGCCGCAAAACCGCTCGCAGCTGATCCGTATTCCGGCGGCAAAGGGGGATTTCTGCCGCATTGAGCTGCGCTCGCCCGATCCGACCGCAAATCCCTATCCGGCGTATGCCCTGCTGATCGAGGCGGGGCTTGACGGCATCCGCCGCGGGCTTGTCCCCGACGAGGCGGTCGACCGCGACCTGTTTGCCGATCCCCATGCCGCCGACGGGCTGGAAACGCTGCCCGCTTCGCTTGACGAGGCAGTGCGCGCCGCAGCGGCAAGCGCGCTTTGCCGCCGCGTGCTGCCCGACGGCTATACCGACAGCCTCATCCGCCCGTAAACCAACCGCCCGCACCATTTCGGAAAGGAGGGAAGACCCATGCTCAGGGAGCCGGAACGGCTGCGCGTTCTGATCGCTTCAGCCACGGAAAAGGCTGTCGATTTTCTCACCCCGCTGCTCCCCGCAGACCGTTTTTCCCTTCTTCCCGTCCTCAAAGACGCGGGCAGCGTCCGCCGTCTGCTCTCGGAAAATCCGCCCGATCTGCTGCTGCTCAACACCCCGCTGCCGGACGAGTTCGGTTCACAGCTCGCCGTGGAGGCGTCCGAGCAATACGGCGTCGGCGTGCTCATCTTCGTGCGGGCGGAGGTCTATGAGCAGGTCGTCTGCAAAACGGAGACGGCGGGCGTATTGACGCTCGGGCGGCCGGTCGGCAAGACGGCTGTCAGTCAGTCCGTGCAGCTTTTGGTCGCCACCCGCGCCCGGCTGCGCGCTTTGGAGCAGCGCACCCAGTCGCTGGAAGCCAAGATGCAGGAGATCCGGCTCGTCAACCGCGCCAAGTGGCTGCTGGTCGATCATCTGCACATGACCGAGCCGGAGGCGCACCGCTATATTGAAAAGGCGGCGATGGATGCCTGCGTCCGCCGCGGCGAGATCGCGTCCTCTATTCTGCGCACCTATGAGCACTGACCGCCCGATATTTTTTCCGCTGCACCGATTTTGGGGTATACGAACACGGAATAATATGGTATACTATAGTGTATGCTGTTTTTCGGCAGCAGACCAAAGGGGGAGACTGCATGGAACTGTCGCTTTTCGGCCGTCGGGTCAGCTATATTGATCAGGGGAACGGTCCTGTCGTGCTGTTCCTCCACGGATGGGGCGCGCCGGTATCCACCTATCGCCTGCTGACCGATCACCTCTCCGGCTACTGCCGCGTGATCGCGCCGGATCTGCCCGGCTTCGGCGGAAGCGAGGAGCCGGAGGAGCCGTGGACGGTTGACCGCTATGCCGATTTTGTGCTGGCATTTGCGAAGGCGCTTTCGCTGCAAAACGTCACGCTGATGGGGCATTCCTTCGGCGGGCGGATCATTATCAAGCTTTTTTCCCGCCCCGACTGCTTTCTGACCGTGAAAAAAGCGGTGCTTTTGGACGCGGCGGGCATTAAGCCACGCCGCGGGCTGCGCTATTATCTGCGCGTCGGCACCTATAAAACCGCGAAAAAAGCGGCGGCGCTCCCCGGTATCCGGACGCTGTTCCCGGATGCGGTCGAACGGGCACAGAAAAAGTTCGGGTCTTCGGACTACCGCTCGGCAAGCCCGCTGATGCGCCGGACCATGGTGCTGTGTATTCAGGAGGATCTCGCTCCGCTGCTCAAAAACATCACTGCCTCCACGCTGCTGATCTGGGGCGACAAGGATACCGCTACGCCGCTTTCTGACGGCAAGCGCATGGAGCGCGACATTCCCGACGCCGGTCTTGTGACGCTAAACGGCGGTCATTTCGCCTTTGCCGAGCAGTGGGGCATCTGCTCCCGCGTGCTCGATGTATTCCTTATGCCGAAGGAGGAAGCTCCTCATGCCTGAATGGATTCCCCGTCTGCTGATCGCTGCCGCCGCGCTGACCGCTGCGGCAATGCAGACGCTGTTTTATACCCACATGCTCCAGCTAAATTCCTATTACCCCAGTCGGTTTTTTCGGTGGATACAGGAAAATCCCGGGCGCGTGTGGTCGCTGCCGCATCTGCTCTGTGTACCGGCACTGCTGACACTGTTTCTGGCTCCGGAGGCCGGTGGGATCGCCGCGGCGCTCTGGCTGTTTTTTTGCGCGGCGCTCTGCCGCCCCCAAAAAGCCAAAAAGCCGCTGGTGTTCACTGCCCGCGTCAAGCGTCTGCTGACGACGACCGCGCTGCTCTGGATCGTGCTGTGCGCGCTGCAGTGGTTCCTGCCCCGTCAGGCGGCGCTTTTCTGCCTGATCCTGCCGCTGTGCGCCGCATGGCTGCCGCTTCTTATGGCGCTTGCGATCAACACGCCGATGGAGCGCAGCTTTGCCGCCTTTTACCGGCGGGACGCCGTACGGCGGCTTAAAGAAATGCCGCAGCTCACCGTGATCGGCATCACCGGGAGCTACGGCAAAACCAGCGTCAAAAACTATCTGCATGCGCTCCTTTCGGCGCGGTACAACGTGCTGATGACGCCGGAAAATTTCAACACGCCGCTCGGGCTGATCCGCACGATACGCGAGCACCTCTCCCCCGCTCATCAGATCTTCCTCGCCGAGATGGGGGCAAAAAACGTCGGCGACATCCGCGAGCTCTGTGAGCTTGTCCACCCACGCTACGGCGTCATCACCGCCATCGGCGAACAGCATCTCGAGACCTTCGGCTCGGTGGACAATATTCTGCACACCAAATTCGAGCTTGCCGATGCCCTGCCCGCGGACGGCTGTCTGTTTCTCAACATGGACGACGACCGCATCCGCGCCCACGCACCCACGCTGACCGTGCCGGTTGTCGGCTACGGTCTCACGCAGGGCGATTACACCGTCAGCGACGTCACGCAGGATGCGCTCGGCACCCATTTTGTGCTGAACGCCCCCGGCGGCGAGCGGCAGACGTTCACGACCCGTCTGCTCGGGCGGCACAACCTGCAGAATCTGGCAGGCTGTATCGCCGTCGCCCACCGTCTCGGCATTCCGCTCGCCGACCTGTGCTATCCCGTGCGGATGCTGCACCCGGTTGAGCATCGGCTGCAGCTGCTCCCCGGCGGCATTATCGACGACGCCTACAACTCCAACCCCGCCGGATTCCGCGCCGCGCTCGAGGTGCTGCGCGATTTTCCCGGGCAGCGTATTCTTGTCACGCCCGGCATGGTGGAGCTTGGCGAACGGCAGGAGGCGCTCAACCGTGAGCTGGGCGCCGCTGCCGCCGACTGCTGCGACTATGCCGTGCTGGTCGGGCAGCGGCAGGCGCCCCCGCTCAGAGAGGGGCTGCTCTCCGTCGGTTTCCCGCCCGACCGCCTGTATGTCGCCGACACGCTGACCGACGGCATGGCGTTTATCCGCACGCTTCCGGCAGCGGAAAAGCGCACGATATTGCTGGAAAACGATCTCCCGGACAATTTCTGAATCCGCATTCCATGTAAAGGAGTCTTGCTGTATGAAAACCCGCGTCGCCGTTCTGTTCGGCGGTCACAGTGTGGAGCATGAGGTATCCATCATCACCGGTATTCAGGTGTTCTGCGCCGTCAACCGGCAAAAATACGATGTCATTCCGCTCTATCTGACCAAGGACAACCGCTTTTTCACCGGTAAAAACCTGGAGCATATCGAAGCCTACCGCGATATGGACACCTGCCTAAAGCAGGCTGTGCAGGTCATCCCCGTACGCGGGGTGCACGGCGTGGATTTGTTCCGCTATCCGCCGAAGCCGTTTTCCGCCAACATTGTCGGCGGATTTGACGTCGTGATCCCCGCCGTCCACGGCACCAACGTGGAGGATGGCACGCTGATGGGCTATCTGGAGCTGCTCGGCGTCCCCTATGCCGCCTGCGACGTCACCGCCTCCGCCGTCGGCATGGACAAATATCTGATGAAATCCGCCCTACGCGATGCGGGCGTGCCGATCCTGCCCGCCGTCCAGTTTACAGGGCGCGAATATGCCGCCGACACCGAAAAGATCGTCTCCCGCATCGAGCAGGAGATCGGCTATCCCGTTATCGTCAAGCCGGTGAATCTCGGCTCCTCCGTCGGCATCCACAAGGCATCCGACCGCGACAGCCTGCGAGCCGCGCTCGACGACGCGTTTTCCTATGCCCCCCGCGTATTGGCGGAGCGCGCGGTCACCCATCTGCGCGAGATCAACTGCGCCGTGCTGGGCGACCGCGACGAGGCGATCCCCTCCGCCTGCGAGGTGCCTGCCGGCAGCGATGAGATCCTGAGCTTCAAGGATAAGTATTTAAGCGGCGGCGGAAGCAAAAAGACATCCGCCGGCATGAGCAGTCTAAAGCGCCGCTGCCCCGCGGAGATCGGCGACGAGCTGACCGAAAAGGTGCAGTCGCTTGCCGTGCAGACGTTTAAGACGCTCGGCTGTCTCGGCTGCGCGCGCATTGATTTTTTGAACGACACCGAGACCGGCGGACTGTGGGTCAACGAGATCAACACCATCCCCGGCTCCATGGCGTTTTACCTGTGGGAAGCCGCCGGTCTGCCGTTTGACCGGCTGACCGACCGGCTGATCGAACTGGCGTTCAAGCGCCAGCGCGAGCGCGAGGCGCTGTCCTTTGACTTCTCCTCCAACATTCTCTCTGCCGTCAACCTCGGCGGCGCCAAGGGCGCAAAAACCGGCAAGCTGTAAGGAGGACGTCAACCATGGCTGAACGCGAGCTTTCCGCCATCAATCGGGCGCTTTCAGCGGCGCCGCACGACTGCATCCGCGCCGCCGAGAGCCGCTATCACAATGCCATCACGGCGCTGGCGGATCAGCTGATCGCCGACGGCAGGCGGCATGTTCTGCTGCTCGCCGGACCGAGCAGCTCCGGCAAAACGACCACCGCCAACATTCTCGCCGACCGCTTCCGGACGCTCGGGCACCTCTGCGATGTACTGTCACTCGACAACTTCTACCGCGACAAGGCGGATCCCGCGTATCCGCGTCTGCCAAACGGCGAGCGCGACCTTGAATGCGTGGACGCGCTGGATGTGGACGCCATCCGCCGCTGCATCGACGGACTGGTTCGCGGCGAGACCGTCCCGGTCCCCCGCTACGATTTCCCGACCGGAAAGAGCATCCATGATGCACTGACCGTCTCGCTGCCGTCGGACGGCTTTGCGGTCATCGAGGGACTGCACGCTTTAAACCCCCGTCTGATCGAGGGACTGCCGCGGGAGAGCATCGGCAAGCTGTTTATCAGCGTGTCCACCAACCTGAACGATAACGGCACGCGGCTGCTCTCCGGCCGCAAGCTGCGGTTTATCCGGCGCGTGACCCGCGATCACCTTTATCGCGGGTCGTCGGCGCTGCGCACCTTCCGCATGTGGAAGCAGGTGCTTGAGGGCGAGGACAAATACCTCTACCCCTTCCGCTCCACTGCCGACTGGTCGCTCGACACGTTCCACGACTTCGAGCTTGGCGTGCTGCGTCCGTTCACCCTCGCCGCCTTAGACGAGGAGCCGGACGGCGAGCTTGACTGCGCCTATATCCGCGAGGTGCGTTCGGCGTTGCAAAGGGCTGTGCCGGTTTCGCTCGACGACGTGCCCGAGGATTCGCTCATCCGCGAATTCATCCCCGGCGGGCGGTATGAGCACCTCACTTGACCGCGGTTTTTTCGATAACAGACTAAACGCCCCCTCCGCTTGCCGCGCTGACGCGCCGCCAAAGCGGAGGGGGCATTCCTTTTACCGGGGGATATGCGGCTTATTCGCCCGCTTTCATGGATTCCACCATGTCGATCTTATGCAGACGGCGCAGCATCACGAAATCGACCAGCACCGAGAACAGCACCGTCAGCGCCGCCGCCAAAAGATAGCTCAGCGCATAGATATCGCGCCCGAACATCACAATATCCACCTCGGCGGTCAGCACCACAAAGCGGCACAGCCATGTGCCGAGCAACAGCCCGACGCCGGTGCCGATCACCGTCAGGATCGCCGTCTCGCGGAAAATATACATGGCCGTTTCCGACGGATGGAAGCCCAGCACCCGCAGAGTAGCCAGTTCCTTTTCCCGCTCGGTGATATTGATATTGGTCAGGTTGTACAGCACGATAAACGCCAGCGCACCCGCCGACAGGATCAGCACATAGACGATATAGTTGATCTTGCTGAGAATGTCCTCAAAGCTCTTGCTCAGATCCGCGATAAACTGCACCCGCGACACGGCGCCGGTCTGCAGAAGCGCCGAGGAAAACGCATCGCGCTTCGCTTCATCGTCCACGCCGCCCTGCACCGCTGCGGACAGATATTCCGGCTCGCTGCCGAACAACGCCCGATAGCGGGCAGGAGTCAGGTAAACGTAGTCATACACATAGTTTTCCACGATACCGCCAACCGTCAGCTCAACCGTTTTATCGTCGGCACCGACCGCCGTCACTGTGTCGCCGCATTTTACGCCGAGCTTATCACAGAGCTTTTCGGTCAGCAGCACGGTGTCGTCGTCAAGCGTATAGCTTTCGCCGCCCGTGCGGGAGCGGAAGGTGATAAACGTCTCGAGCTTTTCCGTATCGGAGGGGACAAACAGCGTCACCGAACGGGTGACATCCCCCGCCGTCAGATCTGCGCTCTCCTGATGGATCGCCATCCAGCCGGCGCCGTTTTCTCCGTTGAGCACACTGAGGCACTCGTCATTTTCCCGCCAGTTGCTCTCCGAAAACGAGACGATGGCATCATAATGATAGATCTCACCGTACTGGCGCGGGATGATCGACCCGATGGCATCCTTAAGCCCGAATCCGGCAACCAGAAGCGCCGTGCAGCCGGCAATGCCGAATGTCGTCATGAAAAACCGCTTTTTATATCGCAAAAGATTGCGCGCCGTCACCTTTTGCGTGAAGCTCATCCGCTTCCACAGCGGCGGGATGTGCTCAAGCAGAATGCGGTGCCCCGCCTTCGGCGCGCGCGGCCGCATCAGCGTCGCGGGACGCTCCGCCAGCGTGACGGCACAGGCGGCAAGCGTGGAACCGGCGGTGCACACCGCCGCCGCGGCGCCCGCGATCAGCGCGTAATTCCACCGAAACGGCGTGACGAGCGAGGGAATCGTGTACAGTATGGTGTACGCCTGCCAGATCACGGTCGGGAACAGCCGCATCCCCACCGTAAGGCCGAGCGCACAGCCGAGAACTGTCGCCAGCAGCGCATAGAGCAGATACTGCGCGGCAATCGCGTCCTTGCCGTAGCCGAGCGCTTTCAGCGTACCGATCTGTGTGCGCCGTTCCTCCACCATGCGGGTCATGGTCGTCAGCGCCACAAGCGCCGCCACAAGGAAGAAAAACAGCGGAAACACCTTGGCGACCGCCTCCACCTTTTCCGCATTGCCGGAAAAGCTGACATAGCTGACGTTGGTCTGACGATCCAGCACATACCACTCGGGGCGTTTAAGGTCGTCGAGCTTCTTTTTCCCGTCGTTCAGCTCCTTTTCGGCATCCGAGAGCTTCTCGTCCGCCTCTTTTTTGGCTTTTTCGTATTCACCGCGTCCGTCGGCAAGCGTTTTTTCGCTGTCCCGGATCTCCTGTTCCGCCGCGTTTAACTTGCGCTCGCTTTCGTCAAGCTGCGCCTGCGCTTCGGCAAATTTCTTCCCCGCCTCTGCCCGTGCCGCCTTGAGTGCGCTCTCACCGGCAGTAACCGTCTGCTTCTGCGTCTCCAGCGCCGTGCGCCGGGCGGAAAGCGCTGCCACAGACTGGCGGTAGGTCTCCTCCTGCTCGGCAAGCTGCTGCTCCGCTGCGGCGGTATCCATCCCCGCCGCCTTCATCTGCTCGATCTGCGCCCGTGCCGCCTCCAGCTGCGCCGGAACGTCCGCCAGCTGCTGTTCCGCTGCGTCAAGCGCCGTCTCGCCCTCGGCGATCGCCTGTTTTCCGGCTTGCAGCTCCTTCTCCTTGTCCGCCAACTGCCGCTCGGTATCCGCCTTTTGCGTTTTCAGCGTTTCTCTGCCCGTTTCGAGCGCCGAAACGCCGTCCTGCCACTGTTTTTTGCCGTCCGCCAGCTCGCGTTCGCCGTCCTCGAGCTTTTTAAGCGCGTCCGCCAGCTCCTTTTCCGCCTTTTGCTTCGCATCGGCATATTCCGCGTCGGCGTCGTCGATCTTCTCCTTGGCTTCGGCATAGATCTCGGCAAACCGCCGTTCGCCAAGCGCGTCCTCCTGCGCCTTGATCCGGTCTGCCACGACCTCGACCGCGTCGAAATACGCATCCGAGAAGCTATCCATATCCCGCGCCCCGGCAACCGTCACAAACGCCTCGGAATACACCGACTGGCAAAAGGTCGATGCCGTCACATAGACAAACAGATCCACCGTGCCGTTGCCAAGCGTGGTCGTCTCCTTTTCCACCGAGCAATAATACGCGCTGTGCGCCAGTCCCGTCACGGTCAGCGTATCGGTCGACAGCGTGTCGGACAGGTCGCCGTCGTCAAGCGACACCGTGATCGTATCCCCGACCGCCAGCCCGTCGGGCAGCAGGTGGTTCGCGATCAGCACACACTCCCCCGCCTTTTCGGGCAGACGCCCCTCATAGACCGTCACGCGGTTTTGCTGTGACCCGTCCTTATCCCCCAGGCTGTGGATGCGGGCGGTCTTGCGCTCACTGTCCCCATAGCGGGCATAGGCATCCTTCTGAAAGGCGGGCATGACCTCTTCGACGCCGTCTGTATTTTTCAGCGCCTCGATGTCCTTGTCGGTCAGACCTCCGGTCGAAACGATCCGCAGATCCATCATATGGCTGTTGTCATAGTAGCGGTCCGCCGTCAGCCGCATATCCGGCGTCGTCGCAATCAGACCGGTCAGAAAGCCCGTGCCGAGCGCCACGATGGCCAGGATAGCCAAAAAACGGTTCAGGCTGTGGCGGATCTCGCGCCAGAACAGCCGCACATAGGTTCTTGGCATCGGCGTCACCACTCGATCCTTTCCACCGGAACCGGCGACGGATTGACGGTGTTTTCCTGCACCTGTCCGTTGCGGATCCGGATCACGCGATCCGCCATGGCGGTCAGCGCGCTGTTATGCGTGATGACGATCACGGTGCGCCCCGTTTGGCGGCAGGTATCCTGAAGCAGCTTTAAGACCGCCTTGCCTGTGGCATAGTCGAGCGCACCGGTCGGCTCGTCGCAGAGCAGTATTTTCGGATTTTTTGCCAGCGCGCGGGCAATGGACACCCGCTGCTGCTCACCGCCGGACAGCTGCGCCGGGAAATTGTCGAGACGGTCTGCAAGCCCCACCGAAACCAGCATGTCGCGGGCATCCAGCGGCTCCTTGCAGATCTGCGCCGCCAACTCTACGTTTTCGAGCGCCGTCAGGTTCGGTACAAGGTTATAAAACTGAAATACAAACCCGACCTCATAACGGCGGTAGTCGGTGAGCTGCCGCGGCGTATAGCGGCTGATCTCGCTGCCGTCGAGCAGTATCTTGCCCTCGCTGCAGGTATCCATGCCGCCCAACATATTCAGGACCGTGGTCTTGCCCGCACCGCTCGGTCCGACGATCACCGCAAATTCGCCTTTTTCGATATCAAAATTGATGTGATCCGCCGCCGCGATGCGATGCTCGCCCATCTGATAATATTTGCTCACATTTTCAAAATGTACAAATCCCATACTTGCTTCCTCCGTCGGGTTTTCTGTCTGTCAGTATACCGTATTCCGCCGCAAAATGGAAAACGGAAAGGCAACGGAAATGTAAATTTTTTGTGAACAAAGTTCCCCTTTCCGCCCGCGCCCCGGCAGCTCCATCCCGCCATATTGCTTGATATATGGTGCGAGCAGTTCCTCCACATTGCCCGAGTTGATACCGGAAAGGGAATATTTTTTACCGCTCTGCGTATACCGGGTATTGACATTCGCTGTACCTTGTGGTATCGTGAGATTAGAGTTGGATAGCGTTAGTGGTGTGGGCAATTGCAGCCCATTTCTTGCTAATGGTTGTTCAACTCTTTTTTGTCATCGTTTTTGGAACAACGCACCGTCATTTTTGACAGCGTATTCAATAAGCCCTTTTGTGCTTCTTCCCTATGCAGCCGCGCATCGCCGCATCCGCTTTACGAAAAAGCAGCAGAAGAGCCTGTGCTCTTCTGCTGCTTTCGGCATTGGCTTCGCCTCTCAGCCGTCCGCCGGTTCGCCACGCACTGTCCGGATGATCTCTGCGGCGATATCCACGCCGGTACAGGCGGTTATCCCCGCCATATGGGCATTGGAATTGACCTCGCAGAGCAGCGGACGGCCGTTTTCGTCGTGCAAAAGATCGACCCCGCCGAACGTCAGCCCGAGCAGCTGACAGCTCCGCCGGGCGATCCAGATCTCCTCCTCGGTGGGGGTATACGCCTCCGCCTGCCCGCCGAGCGCCACATTGGCACGGAAATCGCCATCGGCGGCGCGGCGGCGCATGGCGGCTGCCACGCGGTCGCCCACGACATACAGGCGGAAATCCTCCCCTGCCGGCTGCACAAACTGCTGCAGAATAAACGGACGGCTGCCGAGCGACAGCGCCCGCTCCCACAGCTCCTCCTCGTTTTGCACAAGGTATACCTGCCCGCCCAGCGAGCCGTAGCACTCCTTGACCACCATCGGAAAGCCGAGCAGCGACGCCGCGCGGCGCAGAAACCAGCGGCTCTCCTCTTTGCCGAGCTGCGTATAGGTCATGGGGGCGACCAAGGTATGCGGCATGGGGATGCGGTGCCCCGCCAATGTGAGATGCGTCGCCGCCTTATCGTCACACAGGGCAATGGCTTCGGCGGAGTTGACCACCCGCACGCCGCAGCGCGTAAGCGCCCGTGCAAGCCGCACATCCTTGTCCCAGAACAGCACTGTATCCGCCGCGGAAAAGCCTGCCACCTGCACCTCGCTGCCGATATCCGCGAGCAGCATCGTGTGCGGAAGCGGCATCAGCTGCCACCCCTGCCGCCTGGCGGCTGCCGTCAGCCGCTGGACGGGATCCGGCGGCTGCTTGGGGTTCCAGAATCCGTTATAGAGAATATATCCGCTCATGTCCGCTCCTTTTCACGCATAGGCGTGCTCAACCGTGATCACGGCATACAGCCGCTCGTCCTTTTCGTGGATCCGGCGCGCAAGCTCGTCGGCAACCGCCTTGCCGTCCCGGCAGTCAAACGGCACCACCAGATCAAAGATCAGGTTCGTGTGCGTCTCGCCCCGCACCACGCGGAAATCATGCAGTGACAGCGACTCATTCATCTCCGCCAGCTGCATGACCACTTCGGCGCGCAGATGCGCCACCTCGGGGTCGTCAAAATCCACGGGATCCATATGTATGCAGACGAGCGCGTGGTACTTTTCGCCCAATTCCCGTTCAATGCGGTCGATCAGATCATGGCTCCGCAAAATGTCCTCGTTGCTCGGCACCTCGGCATGGAACGACATGACGAGCCGCCCGGGACCGTAATTGTGCACCATGAGATCGTGCACACCGACAACGCCCTCATGTGCCATCACCGTGCGCTTGATATCCATCACGAACTGTTCGTCCGGCGCCTGCCCAAGCAGCGGCGACACGGTCTCCCGCATCACGGAAAAGCCCGACCACATGACAAACAGCGCCACCGCCATGCCGACATAGCCATCAATGCTCACCGGCAGCCACAGCGACAGCACCGAGGTCAGCAGAACGACCGCCGTACACACCACGTCGTTGCGGCTGTCCGCCGCCGCGGCACGCAGGCTTTCCGAGTCGATCCGCCCGCCGATCCGGCGATAGAACCATGCCATCCACAGCTTGACGCCGATAGCTGCCGCAAGGATCACGACCGTCACGGCATCGACCGCTGTCGGCTCGGGATGCAGGATCTTCTCAAACGACGACGTCGCCAGTTCAAAGCCCGCGATCATGATCAGTGCCGCCACGCCGAGCGCCGACAGGTATTCCATCCGCCCGTGGCCGAACGGATGCTGCTTATCCGGCGGCGCGGAGGACAGCTTGAAGCCCACAAGCGTAACCACAGAGGACCCGGCGTCCGACAGGTTGTTGAACGCATCCGCCGTGATGGCGAGACTGCCGGACAACAGTCCCGCCGTCAGCTTGGCGAGAAACAGCAACACATTCGCCGTCAGCCCGGAAACGCTCGCCAGCTGTCCATAGGCGTACCGCACTTTGGGGTCGCCCGTATGCTCCGCATCCCGCACAAAGCGGCGGATCAGCCATTCGGTCATAGCTTGTAAACCTCCTTCAGATAGAGCGCCACGCCGTCGTCATCGTTTGCGCCGATGACCCGATCAGCCGCGGCGCGCAGCTCCGGCACCGCGTTGGCGACGGCAATCGCCTCATCCGCCGCCGCAAACAGCGCCAGATCGTTGCGGTTGTCGCCGAACACCGTCACCGCTTCTGCGCCGGTCAGGCGCTTTAGGCGGCGCAGCGCGCCGTCCTTGCCGCCGTCCGGTCCCGTCACCTCCAGAAACCACACGCCGGGCAGATAATTGTCCGGATACAAAGCGGCGCGGCAGTCCCCCCGTCCGGACAGCTCGTCATAGATCGGCGCTAACTGCGCCTGCCGCCCCTGCACGCTGATAAATACGGCGCCCTCCCCCCGCCTGTGCACCGGCAAAAGGCGGAACATCGACGGACAGAGCTTTTGCCGCTCCTCAATAAAGCGGCGTTCCTCCGGCGTTTTCGGCGGTGTACAGTCGATGGTCAGCCGCCCCGCCCCCGCGCGGAACACGCGCGGGGCAAGTGCCGCCGCTTCACAGAGTGCGATCACCGTGTCCGTGCAGGGAAGCGGCACGGTGTCCACCACATGGTCACGCGTCAGGTCATACAGCATCGCCCCGTTGAGCAGGGAGACCGGCAGCGGCAGCGACAGCCGCTCCAGCCCGACCATACGCACGCTGACGGGACTGCGCGCCGTCGAGACGGTAAACGGCAGCCCGTTTTGCAGCAGCGCAGCCAGAATCGCCGCTGAGCGGTCGCCGAGGCGGCCGTCCGACCCGAGCAGCGTGCCGTCAAGGTCGCTCACATACAGCCGGTTCATTCGCTTTTCCCTCCTATGAAAAACCGATCCCGCCCGATGCCGGGTGGGACCGATCGAAAGGTGCTTGATTTAAAATTCCGCCGAGCCGGTCGTGCGGGGGAAGGGCAGCACATCGCGGATATTCTGCATGCCGGTCACATACATGACGAGCCGCTCAAAGCCGAGACCGAAGCCGGCGTGCTTGGTGCCGCCGTAGCGCCGCAGGTCGAGATACCACCAGTAGTCCTCTTTGTTGAGCCCCAGCTCCTCCATGCGCGCCTCCAGCACGTCAAGCCGCTCCTCGCGCTGGCTGCCGCCGATGATCTCGCCGACGCCGGGCACCAGAAGATCCACTGCCGCCACCGTCTTGCCGTCGTCGTTCAGGCGCATATAAAACGCCTTGATCTCCTTCGGATAGTCGGTCACAAACACCGGCATATGGAATATCTGCTCGGTCAGATACCGCTCGTGCTCCGTCTGCAGATCGCAGCCCCAGAATACGGGGTATTCAAACTCATCCTTATGCGGCTCGAGCAGCGCCACCGCCTCGGTATAGGTCACGCGGGCAAAATCCGTATCGGCAAGCGCCTCCAGCCGGGTCAGCAGCTCCTTGTCGAAGAAGTTGTTGAAAAACGTCAGCTCCTCGCGGCAGTTTTTCAGCAGGTGACGGATCACGTGCTGCAGCATGTCGCGCGCCAGCTCCATATCGTCCTCGAGATCCGCAAAAGCGATCTCCGGCTCGATCATCCAGAATTCCGCCGCATGGCGCGCCGTATACGACCGCTCCGCGCGGAAGGTCGGACCGAAGGTGTAGACCTTGCCGAACGCCATCGCCATGCATTCCGCCGAAAGCTGTCCGGAGACAGTCAGCGAGGTGTGCTTGCCGAAGAAGTCCTGCGTATAGTCCACCGAGCCGTCCGGATTTTTCGGCACGTTGTCAAGGTCGAGCGAGGTCACATGGAACATCTCGCCCGCGCCCTCGCAGTCGCTCGTGGTGATCAGCGGCGTATGGGCATAGATAAAGCCGCGGCTGTGGAAAAACTCGTGGATGGCAAACGCACAGGCGGAGCGCACACGGAACACCGCGCTGAACGTGTTGGCGCGCGGGCGCAGGTGGGCAATCGTGCGCAGGTATTCGAGCGAGTGGCGTTTTTTCTGCAGCGGATAATCCGGCGTGGACGCGCCCTCGACCGTGACCGTCTCTGCGTGAATCTCGCAGGGCTGCTTCGCCTCCGGCGTCAGCAGGAGCCGACCGGTCACGCAAAGTGCTGCGCCGACGTTCTGGCGGCACAGCTCATCGAAATTCGCGAGCTTCGCCTCCTCTGCCACGATCTGCAGATTGCGCAGACAGCTGCCGTCGTTCAGTTCAACAAAGCTCAGCCCCTTCGACTTGCGCAGCGTGCGCACCCAGCCGCATACCTGCACCGACTGTTCGGCAAGCGCCTCGGCGTCGGCGTAGACCGCCGCAATTTCCGTTCTTTTCATATTGGTCTCCTCCCGCTCCGGCGCGGCGTATCCGCCCGGACGTATTCACTGATATTCTGCCCCCGTTTCCGGCGGCTATGTTCAGCCGAGCAGATCCTCAAGCAGGATCTTTAAGCCGATCAGGATCAGCACGATACCGCCGACAATTTCCGCACGGCGGCCGAGTATATCGCCCGCCCGACGGCCGATCCAGACGCCGATCATGCAGATGATGAATGTCACGACGGCGATCACGGCACAGGCGATCAGGCTGCCCATGGAAAGCGCCAGCACGCCCGTCTTATCCATCATGGAAAACGATGCACCGACCGCGAGGGCGTCAATGCTCGTCGCCACCGCCATCAGCAGCAGATTTTTCAGTCTTGTCGGGTCGGCAGGCTCCTCCTCTTCCCCGCCGCGGAACGCCTCAAGCAGCGACTTTCCGCCGACAAAAGCCAACAGGATAAACGCGACCCAGTGATCCACCGCCCGAATCTTATCGGCAAAGGTCAGTGCCACCGTATACCCGAGCATCGGCATGACCCCCTGAAACACGCCGAACGTCCCTGCCATTTTCAGTCCCTGCGAAACCGGCTTCTTCATCACCATTCCGCTGCTTACCGACACAGCCAAAGCGTCCATCGCCAGCGCCACAGACAGCGCCAACAGCTCCCACCAGGACATGGTATTCCCCCAAGCACACAGTTTCCTTTAATTATACTGCGTTATCACTCGGCTGTCAATTCCCGAAACAGCAGATTTTCCCATGGAAATCCCGTGTTTTTGTGCACATGTTTATCTATCCCGCGCCGTCCGCCGCTTACTGCCGCCTCATCTGCCGCAGAAAGAGGCACACGGCGGCAGCCGCTGCTGCCGCCGCATAGCCGAGCACCCAGCCGATATGCGGCAAAACGCCGGCAAAGTCGCCGGCGAGCAGTGCCCGCTCCATCTCCACTGCGTGGACAAACGGCAGCAGATCCGCCGCGCGCCGGAATACGCCGCCGACCAGTTCAAGATCGAACCACGTACCGGAGAGCCACGCCGTCAGATTGGTCAGCAGCGCCCCGCACAGCCCGCCGACCTGCTTGATGCCGAAAACGCTTCCGCAGAGCAGACCGAGCGCGATGAAAAACAGCGACACAAGCAAAAGCCCCGCCAGAGCGTACAGAATATTCAGGGAGGGGGCAAGCCCCGCTATGACCGCCGCCAGATAGCACACCGCCCCCTGCGCCAGCGCCATCGGCAGCAGCGGGAGCAGATAGCCGAGAATAAATTCGTGCGCCCGCATCGGCGTGGTGTACAGCCGCTGCAGAAAGGCGCTTTCGCGATCCCTCGCCACCAGCGTGGCGGAAAACAGCGTCAGAAACGACAGCCCGAACACGGTTATTCCGGGCGTGAGCCGCGGCAGGGCAAACAGCTCAACGGGGACGTGGCTCTGGATCGCCGTCAGCAGCAGCAAGACCACGAGCGGGAAGCCGAGGCCGAACAGGAGATTCAGCGGATCGCGCAGAATATCCCGGGCGACCCGTCCGGCAAACACCTTTGTCCTCATGCTCTCTCCCCCTTTACCATCGCCACAAAGGCATCCTCAAAGCGCTCTTTTCCCGTTTTCGCTTTCAGCTCCTCCGCCGTACCGAGCGCCAGCAGCTTTCCGTCCCGCATGATCCCGATGCGGTCGGACAGCTGCTCTGCCTCCTCCATATAGTGCGTCGTCAGGATCACGGTGATCCTGCCCTTGAGCTCGCGAATCAGCTCCCACAGATCGCTGCGCGCCAGCACATCCAGCCCGAGTGTCGGTTCATCCAGAAACAGGATCTGCGGCTCGCCGATCAGCGCGAGCGCCAGGCTCAGCCGCCGCTGCCATCCGCCGGACAGCTTTCCTGCCGGCTTTTTGGCAACGGCGGACAGCCCGAACCGCGCGCACATCTCCTCGGTTTTCTGCCGCTGCCGCTCTTTGCCAAACCCGTAAATGCCACAGATCAGCCGCAGATTTTCCTCCACCGTCAGGTTCGGCGCCACAGCGGTCTCCTGCGGCGAGACACCGATCAGCCGCTTCACCTCGTTTGGCGCATGCACGATGCTGTGACCGAGCAGCCACGCCTCTCCCCCGCTCGGCTGCGTCAGGCAGGACAGCATCTTGATCGTGGTGGTCTTTCCGGCACCGTTGACGCCGAGCAGGGCAAAAAGCTCTCCCTGTCGGACGGTCAGGTTCAGATCCTCCACCGCCGTCACATCGCGGTACCGCTTACACAGTCCCGCTGCTTTGATTGCTTCCATCGTCCTTCTCCTCTCTCAAAAACCGGCTTTTCAGCCCGAAATAGCAGTCCGTCACCGACCTGCTTGCCAGCTCCATATCCCAGGACAGATAGCCGGTGGCAATCATGGCGGCGATGCCGTGAACATACACCCACATCTCCAGATGAAACAGGCGCGCCTGCTCCGCGTCAATGCCCGTCGACCGGCTGATCAGCTCCACCAGTCCGTCGATCGACTCCTCCTCTGCCGGCTCTCCCGTGCGGTCCCGCATAAACAGCCAGCGAAACAGCTCCCGCTCCTCCATGGCAAAGCGGATATATGCCATGCCGGTCGCTTTATAGGCCGGGTAGGCGCCCGAAGCCACCTCCTGCACCGTGCGGTCATGATACAGCTGTCTGGCGGCGCGCATCGTCTCCCGCTGCACCTCCTCCATGTTGGCAAACAGTCCGAAGATGGGCTTTGGCGAGCAGCCAAGCCTTTCCGCCAGCGCACGCGCCGTCAGCGACGCGGCGCCGCCTGCCCGCACGCAGTCCAGTGCAGCCAGGATCACCTCGTCCCGGGTAAATCGGGTTTTCGGCGGCATGTCTTTTCCCTCCCTTTTCAACAGAAACATATGTTGCGCAACTATTGTTTCCTATTATAGCCGGCAAGGGCGAAAATGTCAAGCGAAAAGGATAAACGCCCGGCACGGCAGCTGCCGCCCGCCCCTTTTCCGCCGGGTCTCCGTTTTTCACTTCGTCTGTGCAGATTTCTGCCGCTTAAGGGTTGATTATTTTGCAAAAATACGGTAAAATAGTGAAGTATTGACTTCAAATCCGGACGCCCGTCTCCCGCGGCGCCGCATAAACAGGAGGAATTCCGCCTTGTCGACTTTGGAACAAGAGATCACCCGCCGCCGCACCTTTGCGATCATCTCGCACCCGGACGCCGGAAAGACCACGCTGACCGAAAAATTTCTGCTCTACGGCGGCGCAATCCAATCCGCCGGTATGGTCAAGGGCAAACAGCATATGAAGCATGCGGTATCCGACTGGATGGAGATCGAAAAGCAGCGCGGCATCTCGGTGACCTCCTCTGTGCTGCAATTCCGCTATGAGGGCTTCTGCATCAACATTCTGGACACTCCCGGTCACCAGGACTTCTCCGAGGACACCTACCGGACACTGATGGCGGCCGATGCCGCCGTCATGGTCATCGACGGATCAAAGGGTGTCGAGCAGCAGACGATCAAGCTGTTTAAGGTCTGCGTGCTGCGGCATATTCCCATTTTCACCTTCATCAACAAAATGGACCGCGAGGCACGCGACCCGTATGAGCTGATGGAGGAGATCGAGCAGGTGCTCGGCATTCACACCTATCCGGTCAACTGGCCGATCGGCTCCGGCAAGGAGTTTAAGGGCGTGTATATGCGCGAGGAACACAAGATTCTGACCTTCACCGCCAACCCGGGCGGAAAATATGAGGCGGAAATGGTCGAAGCGGACGTGAGCGATCCCGCGCTCGCACTGAAGATCGGTGAGGAAAAATACCGCACGCTGTGCGACGATGTGGAGCTGTTAGACGGCGCCGGCGAGGAATTTGCGCTCGATCAGGTACACAGCGGGCAGTTGACGCCGGTGTTTTTCGGCTCCGCGCTGACCAATTTCGGCGTTGAACCGTTTTTGGAACACTTTCTGCGCATGACCCCGCCGCCTCTGCCGCGCAATTCCGACGCAGGGCTGATCAATCCGCTCGACCCCGAGTTTTCGGCATTTGTGTTCAAGATCCAAGCTAATATGAACAAGGCGCACCGCGACCGCATCGCGTTTATGCGCATCTGCTCGGGACGGTTTGACAAGGCGATGGAGGTCTATCATGTGCAGGGCGGACGCAAAATGAAGCTGTCGCAGCCGCAGCAGATGATGGCGCAGGAGCGCGAGGTCATTGACGAGGCGTATGCCGGTGACATCATCGGCGTATTCGATCCCGGCGTGTTCTCCATCGGCGACACCGTGACGGGCGGCAAGAAATTCAGCTTTGAGGGCATCCCGACGTTTGCGCCGGAGCATTTTGTGCGCGTCCGTCAGACGGACACCATGAAGCGCAAACAGTTTGTCAAGGGCATGAGCCAGATCGCGCAGGAGGGCGCGATCCAGATCTTCCGCGAGCCGGGCGGCGGCATGGAGGAGGTCATCGTCGGCGTCGTCGGCACGCTGCAGTTCGAGGTGCTGGAATATCGCCTGAAAAACGAATACGGCGTGGATATCCGCATGGAGCCGCTGCCCTATGCCTATCTGCGCTGGATCGAAAACGAGGATCTCGACCCGAAAACGCTCAACCTCAGCTCGGACACCCGCCGCGTGGAGGATATGCGTGGCCGCGCGCTGCTGCTGTTCACCAGCAGCTGGAACATCGACTGGGCGACAGAGCACAACCCCGCCCTGCGGCTGGCGGAATTCAGCCGCAACTGAAAATACCGTACACCCCTGCCCCCGACCCGCTTTTCTGCCGGTCGGGGGATTTTTTGACGCACATTTTTTGCATTGTTCCTAATTTTGCAAATGATTGTTTGCGAATTGCATGGATTTGTGTAAATTCCGTTGACTTATTAGAGAGATTATGATATAGTATAGTCAGAACAGGAAATTGTACTGCAACCATAAAGTTCAGCGCAGCTGTTATCCCACCATATTCTATTAGCAATACTTTTACTTTTTGAAACAACAAGGAAGCCTTCACCATGAAAAAACGCACGATTCTGATTGCCGTTATCGCCGCTGTATTGGTGGCAGGAGGCACCGCGACAGCACTGGTCGCCGACACACCGGTGCGCACCCTTATCCGCCAATATATCGGACAGGTCAGCAGAAACGATAAAACCGTCGAAATCAAAGTGAATGGCGAACCCATTTACAAAGAGGATATCGACAGCTACCTCGAGCTGTTCAACGGCTTGCGCGGTGAGCCGGACAGCGAGATTTTAAGCGCCGCTCCCGATATACAGCGGCATTTGACACGGGAGGACGTGAAAAAACGGTTCATCGAGGGAAAGGTTGCCGACCGAGAGGCAAAACGGCTTGGGCTGACCGTCACCCGCGAGGAGGTCGAGCAATTCACCGAAAAGCAGTGGGGGTATGCGAAGCAGGCTATGGAAAGTGAGCCGTCGGGTTATACCGCGCAGATTTATCTGGCCTATATGCAGGAGCAGGGACTGACCGAGGAGCAGTATCTTGAAAAGCTGAAGGAAAGTTATCGCACCCTGATGATTCGCGGCAAGGTCAGACAGGCGTTTCTTGCCGATTACCAAGGAAATGACCCCGACGGCGCATGGGAGGCCCATCTGGCCGATCTGGTGTCCCAAGCGGACATCGAATATCCGACTGCGAAGAAATAACCGTCGCCGATTTTGCCGTTCTGCCCGTTTATTTTCCGACCACAGCAGCATCCGCATCATATACCCAAAAGTAACGCCCCCCCGACCGGCTTTCCTGCCGGCCGGGGGCTTGTGATTTCTCCCGTAGGCGCAGTCACCAAACGGGACGACCTCGCATATGGTGATAATACGAGGTGAACATTCATGTCTCTGACGATCATCGGCGTGGGGTCTGTGACCAACGCCATGCGCGGAAAGGATCTGCTGGAGAAAAAAGGCATACGCGCCTATATACAACGCAAGACCGAAGTGGAAAACGGCTGCGGCTACCGGCTCACCGTCTACGACCACGGCGAACGCGCAGTCGCCTTGCTGCGTCAGGCGGGAATCCGCGTCAATACGGTGCAGGCGGGAGGTGACTCGCCCTGATCTATCTCGACAACGCGGCGACAAGCTGGCCGAAGCCGCTTTGTGTGCGGCAGGCAGCGGCGCAGGCGTTTTTGCGCTTCGGCGCCAACCCCGGCCGCGGCGGCTACGCCATGAGCATGGATACGGCGCGCGAGGTCTACCGTGTGCGGGAAGCGGCAGCCCGTTTTTTCGGCGCAGAGGATCCGTCCTATGTGGCGTTTACGGAAAACTGCACCGGCGCGCTCAACCGCGCGATCGGCGGACTGCTGCGCCCCGGCGACCGTGTAACGGTGTCGTCACTGGAGCATAACGCGGTCATGCGGCCGCTGACAGCACTTGCCGAACAGGGCTGCACCGTGGATGTGGCGACGGTATCCCCCGGCGACGCCGAGGAAACGGTGCGCGCCTTTGCCCGCACGCTGACGCCGAAGACCCGTGCCATCATCTGCACCCATGCGTCCAATGTGACCGGAGAGGTGCTGCCGATCCACGCCATCGGCGGATTGGCTGCCGCGCGGGGAATTCCGTTTATCGTGGACGCGGCACAGTCGGCGGGGATACTGCCGATCAATATGCAGGCGGATCACATTGATTTTCTCTGTCTGCCCGGACACAAGGGCTTATACGGGCCGATGGGAACGGGGCTTCTGTGCAGCTCGGGGCGTTTTCCGCTCCGTCCGATCATCCGCGGCGGAACGGGAAGCCGCTCCTCCTCATTTGCCCAGCCCGAGGAATGGCCGGACAGTATGGAAAGCGGCACACTCAATGTGCCGGGCATTCTCGGTCTCGGCGCAGGGATCCGCTGGCTCGGCGTACAGGGCGTTGACCGGCTGTACCGGTCGGAGCTGGCGCTGACCGCGCAGATGGCCGGGCGGCTGCAAAGGGTGCCGGGCATACGGCTTTACGGCCCGCCCGTTGAGGTAAACCGCCATGTGCCGCTGCTATCGCTGACGGTGGACGGCATGCCGTCCGAAACCGTCGCCGAGCGGCTCGGACAGGCGGGGATCGCCGTGCGTGCGGGGCTGCACTGTGCCCCGACGGCGCACCGTATGCTCGGCACACAGGCAGAGGGAACCGTGCGGCTCGCTCCGTCAGCATTTACCACGCCGGAGGAGATCGACCGCACCTGCCGCGTACTTGCCCGGCTGGCCGGATCCGCAAAATAAAAAAAATCGCCGCCCGGTATATTTTTTCCGCGGCGGCATACACTAGCGTCAGGCCGTCCGCATACACTGCGTTTGCTGCGGAAACGGCTGTACCCGCAGTCGGCATTCCCGGCTGCGGGTACTTTTCTTTGTTATTCCAATGTCAGCTGCTCGCCGAAGTCCTCCGCCGCGGGCATAGCCCCCGCCGCAGGAAGCGTTTTTGTGCGATAGCGGTTCGGCGTCGCCGCCATACCCTCGGCAAACGGCTCTACCGCAGCCAGGCGGTGCCGTCCTTTCACGGTCATCACCTGCACACCGATCGTCGTGCGGGAGGTCTTGGGCGAGATGGCGCCGGTATGCACCAGCAGACGGCGGCCGGACGTGGCGGTGAACATATACTCGCCGTCCTCCGGCAGATAGAGTATAGCGGCAAGCGGTTCCTTGTCGGAATACGCCCCCACCAGCTTGCGGCGGTTGGTCTTGGTGGCATATGCCGCCATGTCCACCTTTGCCGCCTTGCCGTTTTCGAAGGCAAAGAGCATATAGCCGGTATAGGTGGAGAGCACCGTCATATACACGGCGCGCTCGCCCTCTTCAAACCCCAGCTTGGCGGGGATATATTCGCCGAGCACGCTCGCCTTGGTGTCGGCAAAATCCGACGCGCGGCTCTTATACACGTTGCCGCGGTCGGAGAAGAACAGCAGCTCGCGCGTGTTGCTCCCCTCGACCGTCTGCGTGATATGATCGCCATCCTTGAGCTTCTGCTCCCCGCTCATGCGCAGGGACTGCGGCGTGATCTTTTTGAAATACCCCTCCGCCGTGAAGAAGAAGGTGCAGGGATAGTCCGCGATCTCCTGCGTCTCCTCGACAGTCTCGGCAATATCCGCCGCATACAGAAGCTCTGTGCGCCGCGGCTGACCGTATTTGCGGGCGGTCTCGTTCAGCTCATCCACGATGATCCGGCGCAGACGGCTGCGGCTCGCCAGCGTATCGGTCAGATCCGCCACGGTCTTTTCAAGCTCCTCCACATCGGCAAGCCGCTTGAGGATATATTCGCGGTTTAAATGGCGCAGACGGATCTCCGCGACATATTCCGCCTGGGTCTGGTCGATGCCGAAGCCGATCATCAGATTCGGCACCACCTCGGCCTCCTCCTCCGTCTCCCGCACGATCCGCACTGCCTTGTCAATGTCGAGCAGGATCTTTTGCAGCGCTTTGAGTAGGTGCAGCCGCTCCTTTGCCTTATCCAGGTCAAAGGCGACGCGGCGGCGCACACATTCGAGACGGAACGCCGTCCACTCTTCGAGCAGGGCGCGCACGCCGAGCACGCGCGGCACGCCGCCGATCAATACGTTAAAATTGCAGCCGAAGGAATCCTCGAGCGGCGTCAGGGCAAACAGCCGGTTCATCAGCTTTTCGGGATCGGCGCCGCGCTTTAAGTCAATGGTGATCTTTAAGCCCTTCAGGTCGGTCTCGTTACGGATGTCGTTGATTTCCCGCACCTTGCCCGCCTTGACCAGCTCCGTCACCTTGCCGATGATCGCCTCGATCGTCGTGGAATACGGGATCTCCGTCACGTCGATGCAGTTGTTTGCCTTGTCATACGTCCATACCGCGCGCACCCGCACGCTGCCGCGCCCGGTCTCGTAAATGCGCGCAAGGTCCTCGCGGCGGTAGATGAGCCTGCCGCCGCCCGGAAAATCCGGCGCTTTCAGCGTGGACAGCAGGTCGTGCTCGGGGTCCTTCATCAGCGCGACCGCCGTTTCGCAGACCTCCGCCAGATTGAATGAGCAGATGTTGCTCGCCATGCCGACCGCGATGCCGAGGTTGTTGTTCACCAGAATTGCCGGGAACGTGACGGGCAGCAGCGTCGGCTCCTTCATCGTCGCGTCATAGTTGTCGGCAAAATCCACGGTGTCCTTGTCAATATCCCGAAACAGCTCCGCCGCGATCGGGGCGAGCTTCGCCTCGGTGTATCGCGAGGCGGCGCACTCCATATCGGAGGAATAGGCTTTACCGAAGTTGCCCTTCGACTCGACATATGGGTGCAAAAGCGCCTCGTTGCCGCGGGACAGACGCACCATCGTGTCATAGATGGCGGCGTCGCCGTGGGGGTTCAGCTTCATCGTCTGTCCGGCGATGTTCGCGGACTTGATGAGATTGCCCTGCAAAAGCCCCATCTTATACATGGTGTACAGCAGCTTGCGGTGCGAGGGCTTGAAGCCGTCGATCTCGGGGATGGCGCGGGACATGATGACGCTCATCGCATAGGGCATATAGTTCTCCCGCAGCGTATCGGTGATCGGCTGATGCTCGACCTGACCGGCGCCGGAGATATGGGCATTCGACGGCAGCTCGCCCGCGGGCTTGACGTCGTTTTTTTTGGTTCGCTTGGCCATATCGTTTCCCTCCCCTTATTCCAGATCCAGCATATCGAGATATTCGGCGCCGTGCTCCGCGATGATGCGCTTGCGCCCGTCGAGGTCGTCGCCGAGCAGCACGTCGAACACCGAAGCCGTCTCCGCCGCGTCGGTCGGCGTCACCTTGACGAGCCGGCGGGTCGCGGGCGCCATCGTGGTCAGCGACATCATGGCGGGCTCGTTTTCACCGAGTCCCTTTGAGCGCTGGATCGTGTATTTCTTATCGCCCAGCTCTTCAAGTATCGCCGCTTTTTCGCGGTCGTTATAGGCAAAAAATGTGTCAGTCTTGGTGTTGATCTCATACAGCGGGGTCTCGGCGATGTAGACATACCCCTTTTCGATCAGCGTCGGGGTCAGCCGGTAGAGCATGGTCAGGATCAGCGTCCGGATCTGGAAGCCGTCCACGTCGGCATCGGTGCAGAGGATGATCTTGTTAAACCGCAGCTGTGCCAGATCAAAGTTGGCGAGATTGCGGTTCGACTTGGAGCGCACCTCGACCCCGCAGCCCATCACTTTAAGCAGATTGACGATGATCTCGCTTTTGAAGATCTTGTCATACTCCGCCTTCAGGCAGTTTAAGATCTTGCCGCGGACGGGAATGACCGCCTGAAATTCGGAATCGCGCGCCTGGACACAGGCGCCCATGGCAGATTTACCCTCCACGATGAACAGCTCGCGCATGCTCACGTCGCGGCTGCGGCAATCGACAAAGCCCGGCACGCGTGAGGCGAGATCGTTGCCGGATTGCAGCGTCTTTTTCAGGTTCAGACGCGTGGTCTCCGCCTTTTCACGGCTGCGCTTGTTGATCAGCACCTGATCGCAGAAGCGGTCGGCGTCGGCTTTGTTTTCGAGAAAATACACCTCGAGGTTATGCCGGAGAAAATCGGTCATTGCCTCTTGAATGAATTTGTTGTTGATCGCCTTTTTCGTCTGGTTCTCATAAGAGGTCTGGGTCGAGAATGACGACGACACCAGCACAAGACAGTCCTGCACGTCCTGGAAGGTGATCTTGCTCTCATTTTTGAGATATTTCCCGTTTTGCTTCAGATAGGCGTCGATCTGAGACACAAACGCCGAGCGCACCGCCTTTTCGGGCGAGCCGCCGTGCTCGAGCCAGCTGGAGTTGTGGTAATACTCCTGCATCGACAGCTTGTTGGAGGCGCACATCGCCACCTGCAGCTTCACCTTGTAATCCGGCATGTCCGCCCGGTCGCGGCCGCGCCGTTCGGCAGACCACACCTGCACATCGGTCAGCCGGTTCTCCCCGACCAGCTCCTCCACATAGTCGGCAATGCCGTTCTGATAAATGAACTCCTCCGTCTCAAAGCTGCTGCCGCTCTGGCTGCGCAGCTGGAACAGCAGCCCGGGGTTGACAATGGACTGACGGCGGATGATGTCACGGAAATACTCGATCGGCACGTCGATATCGGTAAATACCTGAATATCCGGCTTCCAGCGGATAACCGTACCGGTATCCTTTTTGGCATACGGCTCCTTTTTCAGCCCGCCGACGTTTTCGCCGTGTTCAAAATGGAGCGAATAGATAAATCCGTCGCGCTTGACCGTCACGTCCATATATTCCGAGGAATACTGCGTGGCGCAGGCGCCGAGTCCGTTCAGACCGAGCGAAAACTCATAGTTCTCGCTGTTGTTCGTGTTGTATTTTCCGCCCGCATACAGTTCGCAGAACACAAGCTCCCAGTTATAGCGCTGTTCCTTTTGGTTATAATCCACCGGAACGCCGCGCCCGAAATCCTGCACCTCAAAGGAGCCGTCGGCATACCGGGTCGTGATGATGCGGCTGCCGTGACCTTCGCGCGCCTCGTCAATGGAGTTGGAGAGGATCTCAAACACCGCGTGCTCGCAGCCCTCCAGCCCGTCCGAGCCGAAAATGACCGCAGGGCGCTTGCGCACACGGTCGGCGCCTTTTAAGGAGCTGATGCTGTCGTTACCGTATTCCGTCTTTTTGGATGCCATGCTTTCCCGTCCTTTTTACATTCATCTCTATACTCGATCTCAGCACTCGTAAAGACTATTGTACCCCCAAACCCCCGGATTTGTCAAGCGCCGGGCGATCCTCCCCGGCGCTTTCGCGCATTTTGGCGCCAAAAAAGCGCGTTTCAGTGACTGAAACGCGCTTTTTCTTCACTTAAACACACCGGCTGCCGCGGCGATCAGCACCACGGCGCCCAAGGCGATCCGATACCATCCGAACGCCTTGAAATCGTGCTTGCGGATGTAATCCATCAAAAAGCCGATCACAAACAGGCTGACGACAAACGACACGATCATGCCGACCGCCAAAAGCAGCAGCTCCGTTCCGGTGAAGGCAAACCCGAACTTGACGAGCTTGAGCAGGCTTGCCCCGAACATGACGGGGACCGCCAGCAAAAAGCTATACTCCGCCGCCGTGCGGCGGGACAGCCCGATCAGCAGGGCGCCCATGATCGTGGCGCCCGAACGCGATGTCCCGGGAAATACCGCCGCGAGCACCTGAAACACGCCGATCGCCAGCGCCTGCCAATAGGCGATATCGTCCACACGGCGGACACGCGCCTCCTTAGTCTTGCGGCTTTCCAGCAGGATAAACACGCCGCCGACCGCGATCAGCGCGATCGCCACCGACACCGGGTTGTAAAACAAGGCATTGAACACATCATCCCACAAAATGCCGACAACGGCGGCGGGCACACAGGAGATCAATATCTTCGCCCAGAGCGGAACAGCGCCCTCTTTAATTACCACGCCGCCGAGGCCCTTTCCGCGGGAGTAGCCAAACGGCCACAGCCGCTTCCAGAACAGCAGCACGACCGCGAAGATCGCGCCGAGCTGGATCACGACGTCGAACATCTCCATATAGCCTTCGGAGACGTCCATCTTCAAAAACTGCTCCAAAAGGATGAGATGCCCGGTGCTGCTGATCGGCAGCCACTCGGTGATTCCCTCGACTATGCCGAAGGCGATCGCTTTCAGCACATCCCAAAACACCGCCACCGCTTACAGCTCCTCTTCGTTAAGCAGGTCACGCAGCAAAATGACTTCATCCTGCGTCAAAGTCACGCCTTTTCCCATTTTTGCATGCTCCGGCGCCCAGTCGCGCACGTCGTATTTCGGCGCGCGGTCATTCCAGCTGACCAGATTCAGCTCCTTTGTCCACCCAGAGGGGGATTCGGACAGCACGCCGATGGTTTTCACGATCTCATACTTTAATTCTGCCATAAAAAACACTCCTTTATTTTTCCGCCCGGATCGACCGGGCGCCCCTCCCGGCAGCCGCAGCCACCGATCGGTCTGTCTCCAGTATATTCCTTTGCCGACGGACTTATTCCGCCTCGCGGTCGTCCGCGTCCGGCATGTCCTGCGCCAGCCGGTCGCAAAATGCCGACAACCGCTGATCGTTCGCCTCAAAGCGTTCGGTCAGTGCTTTCTGCATATCGGAAAGCGCGGCGCGGCTCGCCAAAAGCTGCGTAACCGCAGTTTCAAGCTCGCTGTCCGCCCGCGCCAGCGCATCCGCGCCCTGCCGGCAGGTATCCTCGAGCATCGTGCGGTTCATCTGCCGCACCTCCGCCACAAATGTGCCGACATGACCGATCAGCGCGCGGTACCGGCGGTTTTCCTCCACCGCTTTCCGACAGGTATCGCCGAGCTGTTCGTAATACCGCCGTTTTTCCGGCGTCAGCTCGGCATTGCGCAGATGAGAGCGAAGTGCCTCGTTTTCCCGCTTTTCCGCCATCAGCTGTGCGGACAGCCCCTCCGCAGACGTGCGCCATTCCTCCGCTTTTTCCCGGAGCGAGGACAGCTCCTGTTCCCGCTCGGCGGCAAGCTGCTCGGCGCGCACACTTCGCGCATTGAGCGCCACCCGCTCGCGGTTGAGCGTCTCGATCTCCTGACGGAGCGAAGCCGCCTCCCCGTTCAGCGCGGCAGCCTGCTCCTCCGCCTCGTTCATTTTCCGCACCGTTATGCGGTATTCGTCCACCAGCTTCTGCAGCTCCTCCGCATTTTGCTCGGCTTTCGCCAGCTGAGAGCGGCAGACGGACAGCTGATTTTTCAATCCGGCGTTCTCCTGCTGCTTTTGGGCGACTTCCTCCGTCGCCGCCTGACATTCCGCCGTCGTGCGGGCATTGAGATCCTCGATATACTGCAGCACTTCCTCTTTGTTAAAGCCCCGCATACTGGTATGAAAAATGCCCGACTGTGCCATATCGGTGACACCCGCCTTTCACAGAATCGTTCCTCGGATGTTTGGTATTATACCATTCCTTTTTTCTCTTGGCAATGTTTTTTCGGGAAAACTTGCATTTCCCACGAAAAAAACGGTATAATCAGAGGAAAGCAAGGGAGGATATGCCGATGGACGCCGAAAAGATCGCCCGCATCAACGCGCTTGCCCGCAAAGCCAGGGAAAGCGGTCTGACCCCCGAGGAGGAGGAAGAACGCCGCCTGCTCCGCGAGGAATACATCGCCGCTTTCCGCCGGGATCTGCAAGCCACGCTTGATCATGCCTATATCACCGACGAACAGGGACGCCAGGTGAAGCTCAGAAAAAAGGAGCCGCCCCGCTCATGAACATTCAGATCTACGGCAAAGCCAAATGCTTTGACACACAGAAAGCACAGCGCTATTTCAAAGAGCGCGGCATCAAATTCCAGTTTATCGACGTGCCGCGCTACGGCATCCGCCCCGGCGAGCTGCGCACGCTCAAAGCCGCGCTCGGCGGGCTGGAGGTGCTGATCGACCCGCGCGCCCGCGATTATGACCGCAGCTTCATCGCCTATCTTGCCTCGGAGGAGGCAAAAGAGGAAAAGCTCGCGGAATACCCCGGGCTGTTTCGCACCCCGATCGTGCGCAACGGCAGGCAAGCCACCGTCGGCTACTGTCCCGAGATCTGGGCAAAATGGGAATGACCCCGCCGATATGTCCGACTGCTGCCGATACGCCGCTTCTGTTACCGGACCCTTCACTGCCCTTACACGCGGTGAAGGGTTCTTTTTTGCCCGCTCACGGTTTTTAGGCAGTTATAAAATTTATGCGCAAGTTCGCCCCGGGACACCGCAGTGTCCCGGGGCGGGCGTCAGTTCTTATTCTTCGGCAGACGCTTCGTCAGCGGCAGCTTCCTCAGCCGCTTCCGGCTTGTCCTCGAGCAGGGCACGGATGGACAGGCTGATGCGCTTCGCGTCATAGTCCACGTTCGTGATCTTGACGTCGACCTCCTGGCCGATCTTCAGCACATCCTGCGGCTTCTCGATCCGATGATCGGCGATCTGCGAAATGTGGATCAGACCGTCGATGCCGGGAATGATCTGCGCAAACGCGCCGAACGCCGTCATGCCGACGATCTTCGCCTTCGTCACGGTGCCGACGGGATAGTTCGCCTTGAACAGCTCCCACGGATTGTCCTCCGCACGGCGGTAGCCGAGGGAGATCTTGTGCTTCTCCGCATCGAGGTCACGGACATACACCTCAACGGTATCGCCGACTTTGACGACCTCGGAGGGGTGCTTGATGCGGGACCAGGACAGCTCGGAAATATGGATCATGCCGTCCACGCCGCCCAGATCCACAAACGCGCCGTAGGCGGTCAGGGATTTCACGACGCCGGTGTAATGCTGACCGACCTCGACCTGCGCCCAGAACGCCGCCTCTTTCTCCTTGCGCTCCTCCTTCGCGACCTGACGGATGGAACCGACGGCGCGGTGACGGCGCTGATCGACCTCAATGATCTTGAAGCGGACCGTCGTCTTCAGCAGCGGAGAGAGATCCTCCATACGGTTGAGCGAAGCGTGGGAAGCCGGCACGAACACGCGCACGCCGTGGCTTGCCACCAGAATGCCGCCCTTGATCACGTCGACGACCGTGCCCTCAAGCACAGTGCCGTCCGCTTCCGCAGCCACAATGGTGTCCCAGCCCTTTTTCGCGTCGATCCGCTTTTTGGAGAGCATGATCGTGCCCTCCTGGTCGTTCGTGCGCATGATGAGCAGATCCAGCTCGTCGCCGATCTTCACCAGATCCGCCGGGTTGGCATTCGGGTCGGCAGACAGCTCCTCAGCCGGGATGTAACCGGTCTGCTTGCGGCCGATGACCTCGACCTGCACCTCGTTGGGGGCAATGTCCGTCACGATGCCGCGCACTTTTTCATCGGTGGAAAGGCTCTGCAGAGAGGCCTCGAGCGCCTCCTCAAAGCTCATCTCGTCAAAAGACTTGGCAGGTGCTGCTTTAGGAGTCTCCTCGACCGCGGAGGTCTCGGCCACGGGGGCCTCGTCGGCAGTGGTTTCGACCGCGGCCGGCGCTTCGACCGAAGCGGCAGTCTCGTTTTCCGGGATCTCGGTAACAGGGGTTTCGTTTTCAATGATGTCAGACATGGTTTTGCGTACCTCCTTTATGATATCGGTCGGCGTAGAGGCTCCGGCCGTGATTCCGACCGTCACCGCTCCGGCAAAATCGCTTTCGGAGAGCTGCGCTGCCGTCTCGACCGAAACGGTCGGACAGTATTTTGCGCAGACGTCCCGCAATTTCGCCGTGTTTGAGCTTTCGCGCCCACCGACAATGACCATTATATCACATTTCTGCGACAATGCAACTGCTTCCTTTTGCCTTTTTGCAGTCGCGTTACATATTGTATCAAAAATCTCGGCGTTTGTATAGTGGTTTTTCACGATTTCCGAACATTTTTCCCAAATATAGGCGTTGAAAGTTGTTTGTGCCACTAAAACGACAGGTTTTTTGGTGAATTCGACGGAAAATACCGGCAGATTTTGGAGAGCCTGTTCATCTGCAAACACATAAGACGGACCGTCACAGTGACCGCGGATGCCCTCGACCTCCGGATGGGCGGCATCGCCGGCGATCAGCAGTATGGCGCCGCGGCGCGATGCCTCGGCGGCAATGCGGTGGATCTTCGCGACAAACGGGCAGGTAGCGTCGCACACCGTGAGTCCCGCCGCACGCGCCTGCTCCTCCACACAGCGGGGAACGCCGTGGGAACGGATCACCAGCACGGCGTCCTTCGGTGCTTCATCCGGTGAGCCGACGATCCGCACGCCCTTTTTCGCCAGCCGCTCCACGACCTGGGGATTGTGGATGATGGGACCGAGCGTGCAGACCGTTTTTCCGCTGTCCGCCAGCTGCTCCGTCATCTCCACCGCGCGGCTGACGCCGAAGCAGAAGCCCGCGCTTTCCGCGAGGATCACCGGCATGCGGCTTTTCCCTCCTCATAGAGCGCATCCACCCGCTCCTTCATCACGCGGGTCATGTGGCGCAGATTGGGCTTGCCCTCCTCCGGCCACAGCTCCTCGCCCGTGATCACAGGACCATAGGTGATGACCGACCGTTTAAACGGCCGCACACGACCGCCCTTGGTATAGATCGACACCGGCAGGACAGAGGCTCCCGTCTGCGCCGCAATCAGCGCCGCGCCGGATTTAAACCGCCCGATCTCGCCCGTTTTGGAACGGGTGCCCTCCGGGAAAATACCCAACACCCTGCCGTCGTCAACGATCTGCATCGCCGTATCCAGTGCCGAACGGTCAGCCTCGCCCCGCTTGATCGGGAATGCGCCCATGACCTTGCCAAAGAAGAAGCGCCCGATGGCAGGGCGGAAGGACTCCTCTTTCGCCATAAAGTATATATGCTGCGGCATCGTCAGGAACAGGAACACCGGATCCATCAGCGAGAGGTGGTTGGCGCAGATCATGAGCCGCTGCCCTTCTTTTTTGGCGGGAATATTCTCCCTTCCCCGCACCTTGTACGGAAAGATCAGCCACAGGATCGGCCGCAAAACGGCGATCAGTATACGCGCTGCTCTCATGCGCTCACCTCCCTGACCAGTGCCTTCAACACAGCCACCGACTGTTCAAGTGTGTTGCCCGTCGTGTCCACAAGCCGCGCATCCGGCGCCGGACGCAGCGGCGCGGCGGCGCGGTGGGAATCGTCGTAATCGCGCTTCTGCATGTCCGCCAGCACCGCGTCAAACGTCACATCCATGCCCTTTTCGCGCAGCTCGGCATACCGCCGCTGTGCGCGGTCCTCCGCGGAGGCGGTCAGAAAGATCTTCAACCCCGCCTGCGGCAGCACGACCGTACCGATATCGCGGCCGTCCATAATGACGTTTTCCGTCTCGGCGATCCGCCGCTGGGTATCCAGCAAAAACTGCCGCACAGCCGGGATCGCCGAGACAGCCGACGCCGCCATCGACACCTCCGGCGTGCGCAGGCGGTCGCCCGGCACCTCGCCGTTGACCCGCACCTGCTGCTCGCCGTTTTCATAGCCAAGCTCTACCCGAAGCTCCGCAAGCGCGGCGGCTACCGCCTCTGCCTCCTTCGGGTCGATACCGTGTCCGAGCATATAATAGCCCACGGCGCGGTACAGCGCGCCGGTATCCACATAGACAAATCCCAGCTCCCGCGCCAGAATGCGCGAGATCGTGCTTTTTCCGGCGCCGGACGGGCCGTCGATCGCCACGGAAAGCGGTGTTTTTCGGTCGTTCAAGGCAATAGCCTCCTTTGTTATTGTCCGACCGCCGCTCCCACGGCGTGACCCGTGGAAAAGGCGATCTGCAGATTGAATCCGCCGGTAAACGCGTCCGCGTCCAGCACCTCGCCGGCAAAATACAGCCCCGCGAGCTTTTTCGACGCCATGGTGCGGGCATCGATCTCCCGCACGTCCACGCCGCCCGCCGTGACGATCGCCTCCTCGATCGGACGCGTCCCCGCGACCGTCAGCGTCAGCGCTTTCAGCCGTTCACCGAGCGCACGGCGCTGCTCCCGCGTCACGCCGCTGCATTTGGTGTGCGGCGGGAACCCGGCGAGCGCCAGCACCTCGCCGATCAGACGGCGGGGCATCAGGCTCTCGCAGACATGCGCGACATCCTGCTGCGGCGCGGCGGCAAACTCCCGCACAAGGCGGGCATCCAGCTTTTCCACTGTCAGCCCCGGCTTCAGATCCAGCAAAAGCGTGTAGCGGTTCGGCTCCGGCTCCCGCATGAGGGCGGAAGCGGTCAGCACGAGCGGACCGGACACGCCGAAATGCGTGAACAGCATTTCCCCCGGCTCAGACACGGTCTTTTTCCCGGTTTTGGTATCCGTCAGCGTCAGCGTCACATTTTTCAGCGACAGCCCCTGCAGCCGACACGGCCAGTATTCCGCCGTTTCCACCGGCACGAGCGAGGCGCGGGGTGGCACGATGCGGTGCCCCGCCTGCTCGGCGAGTGTGTAGCCGTCGCCGGTCGAGCCGGTCACGGGATACGACATGCCGCCCGTGCAGACCGCGACGGCATCGGCTTCAACAGTGCGCCCGTCCTCCAGACGGACGCCCGTGCAGGCGCCCTCCGCCGTCAGCAGCGCCGTCACGCGCCCCTGCAGCATCTGTACGCCCGCCCGCCTGGCAGCGGCGGTCAGGCAGTCCACAATATCGACCGCGCGATCGGATACGGGAAATACCCGCCCGCCCCGCTCGGTCTTGAGCGGCACGCCGCGCGAGGTAAACCAGTCCATGACCTCCTCGGGACCGAACCGGGACAGCACGCCGTAGAGAAATTTTCCGTTGCCCGGTATATGGGCGACGCATTCCTGCACCGTGCAGTGATTGGTTACATTGCAACGGCCCTTGCCGGTGATCATCACCTTGCGCGCCGGGCGGGCATTGCGTTCGATCACCGTCACCCGGCAGCCGTTTTCCGCCGCCGTCACCGCCGCCATCATTCCGGCGGCGCCGCCGCCGATCACCAAAAGCCTCATGCGTCACCGCCCGGCGTGTCGGCAAAGGGCTGATACACCTGATAATCCGTCCACAGCTGCTCGAGCGTCGTCAGGACAGGGCGATCCTCCTCGAGCTTGCGCAGCGAGATCGCCACGGTCAGCGCATTGATCACGCTCAGCGGCGCGACGAGCGAATCCACGATGGAGGGCATGTCGCTGTGCGCCAGCAAAAGGTGGGTCGCATAATCCGCGATGGGCGACAGCTCGCTGTCGGTGATCGCGACGACCTGCGCCCCGCGCGCGTGGGCATAGTGCAGCGTCTTGACCGCTTTGCTCGAATAGCGCGGGAAGCTGATGCCGAGCAGCGCGTCACGCCCGTCGATCGACAGCATCTCCTCGAAAATTTCCGCCTGGCTGGAGGTGTAGATCAAATGCACATCCGGCAGCAGCAGCTTTAAATAATAGGCGGCAAAATTGGCGAGCGCGCGGCAGCTGCCCGCGCCGAAAATATAGACGCGGCGGGCGTTGACCATCGCCTCCACCGCGCGGAAAAACACGTCGCGCGGCAGCTCCTCAAGCGTCTGCCTAATGTTCGCGATGTCATATGCCATCACCTGCTCGGGCACCTGCTCGTCGCTCATGCGGGCTTTGGTCACCTCGATGCGCTGGATCGAAGTCAGGCGGCTGCGGATCAGCTCCTGCATCGCCTTCTGCAGCTGCGGATAGCCCGCAAAGCCCAATTCGGTCGCAAACCGCACCACCGTGGATTCGCTGACATCCACCCGCTCGCCCAGCTTGCAGGCGGTCATAAATGCCGCTTCGTCGTAATGCTCCGTGATAAAGGCGGCGATCCGCTTTTGCCCCTTGGAAAATCCGGCGGAATGCACCTCCATATGATGGATCAGATCGGTCTTCATTCTTTCTCTCCCCCTCCGCCTGTCGGCAGATAGGGACAGTTTACTCCTTTTTGCAAAAAAAAGCAAGTGCAAAATCCCTCCTGCCGCCGCTTTTGCGGGAGAAAACGGGACAAGCCGCCCCCACAGCGGAGAGCGGCTTGCCATTTTATCCGATTATTTCCTTATTGCGGGCAGATCTCCGCCACCGTCACGGTACGGCGGGTGCGCAGCGCTTCATCGGCAGCCTGCGCCGCCAGAAAAGCGCTCCAGACGTCGTCCATGGTCGGGTCAAGCGGCGTGTCCCGCTCGATGCTGTCGATCATCGTGTGCAGCTGGGCATACATATCCTTATATTCCGCGCGCAGATTGATGGTCTCATACACGGCGGTATCGCTGTGATACACCGTGAGCAGATCGCCCTCTTCGGTATCGCGGCCGCGCTGGGCACACAACTCCAGCGTGATGCGCCCCTTGGTGCCGATCAGCTCCTTGACGTTGCAGGCGCGCAGGCTCTGTCCCCAGCCCGCCTCATAAAATCCCGTGCAGCCGTTTTCCATCCGGAATGTAACGAGCGTGTAGTTATCGCGCGGCACATCCGGCTGCGTCGTCGTGCTGAAGCCGGACACCTCCGTGATCTTCGCCCCGGTGACCCACTGGGCAAGATCGTAATAATGCACGCCGCAGTCCACGGTCGGGCTGCTGTCCTCAAGCAGGCGGCAGTAGCGCGGCCAGTCCATCGCGTGGTGATTCTGGGTCATGCGGAACAGCCGCAGCTCGCCGATGGCGCCGCTCTGCACCAGCTCGCGCAATTTGCAATAGCTGCGGTTATGCCGCAGGATGTGGGCGATCAGCACCTTTTCCGGCGCGGCGGAGACCGCCTCCATAAACGCCCGTCCCTCCTCGACCGTGCGGGCGATCGGCTTCTCGCAGAGCACATGCTTGTGATGGGCGAGACAGTCCCGCAGGATCGGCAGATGGGTATCCGTATACGTCGCGATAATGACGATATCGACCCGCGAATCGTCGAGAAACGGGCGGTAATCGGTGCCGTATGCCGCTGCGCCGCTGCGGCGCGCCGCCTCGCGGGCGCGGGCGGGATCGTGATCCACCGTCGCCACGATCCGCACATCGTCGCGGTAATAAATATCGTTTAAATGCTCCATGCCGATATGACCGCAGCCGATCAGCAATATTCCGTAAGTCTTCATAGCACGCTCCAAAAGAGAAATTCCCTCTCACAAAGCGATACTATACGGCATTTTTCGCCCGCTGTCAACCCCTTTTCGTCCGGAATATCGGTCTCCTTTTTTATAAATTCGGTCTAATTCCTCTCCCGCATCCCGTAACGGCGCACATACTCGCCGTCCGCCGTCCGCACCACGGCACTGCGCCGCCTGTACAGCAGGCGGGTCAGCGCATAGACATCCACCCAGATCTCGCTGTCGCACTCCTTCTGCGATTCGTCAAACACCAGCTGCAGCCCGTAGTGCAGATGATAGGTGTCGATGTTGTTGACATTTTCCTTATCGCTGTATCCGGTGCGTCCCAGATACCCGATCACATCCCCCGCCGTCACCTCGCTGCCCTCGGCAAGCCCCGCAGCAAACGGGTGATCCTTGCGCAGATGGGCATAATAGTAATAGCGGCGGCGGTCGTGGCTGCGGATGCCGATCCGCCAGCCGCCGTAGCGGTTCCAGCCGAGCGCCTCGACCGTGCCGCTCTCCACGGCAATGACCGGCGTGCCGACCGCCCCCATCAGGTCATGCCCCAGATGCCGTCTGGCGTAACCGTAAGACCGGCTGACGCCGAAATCGTCGTAATCCTGATAGCCGTAGCCGCGCGCGATCGGCGAAAACGCCTTCAGCCCGTAGCACGTCTCCCACACGGTACCCTCTCCCTCTTTTGCGGGCGTCTCCTGCTCATACACCCCAACCAGCCCGTCCAGCACTGCGCCGTATGCCTCGCGGTAATAGGCAAAGGCGGGCAGCTTTTCCGTCACCTTTTCGATCGGCACGCCGCTTTGCAGCTGCTCCGCCACAGCCGTGAGCTGCTGTCTGCGGTATCCCGAAAAGCCGCCCTGCCGCGCGGCGACGACCGCCAGAAGCTCCGACCAGCAAAGCGGCACCTCCCCCTCGGTATGCGAACGGATATCCAGCTCCAGCGCATAGTCCAGCGCCTCATACGGAATATCAAAATCCACCCAGCGGATGGTGCTTTCCCCGACCGGCGCCAAGCTCTCGCCCCACATGCCCGCCGCAAAGGGAAGCGTAAAGCAGAGCACCGCCGCCAGAATCCCGCAGCACAGATTCCGCCTTTTGAAAACTGCCGTCATTCTCCGTCACCGCCCCCTTGCCGCTCCTGCCGTACAGGATATGCCCGGTAAGCGGCGCCTATGCCCGGACCCGCAGAAAACCGGCGGAGCTTTCGCGGAGATTTTTCAAAAAAGTCTTGTGTTTTTCGCCGGAATATGGTATGGTAGAAGTGTTCGCGATAAACGTAATACAATTATGGTAATACATTTTCAGAATTGAGGGTTTGCGCGCATGACGATTGCGGATGTCATCTCATTATTGGGCGGTGTCGCTCTGTTCCTCTACGGTATGCTGCTGATGGGCGCCGGGCTCAAAAGCGTGGCAGGCAACAAGCTGGAGCTGGTGCTCTACCGCCTGTCCAGCACGCCCCTGAAGGGGATATTGCTGGGCACGGGCGTGACGGCGGTCATTCAGTCCTCGTCCGCTACATCGGTCATGGTGGTCGGCTTTGTCAATTCCGGCATGATGAAAGCGCGGCAGGCGATCGGTGTCGTGCTCGGCGCCATCCTCGGCACGAGCGTGACCGGCTTTATCATCTGCCTGTCGGATATGGGCGGCAGCGCCTCGAGCCTCGCCGCGCTGATCTCCACCGCCTCGCTGACCGGCATCGTCGCCGTCGTCGGCATCGTGCTGCGCATGTTCTGCAAGGGGCACACAAAGCAGCAGGTCGGCAACATTCTGATGGGCTTTGCCATCCTGATGACCGGCATGACCGCCATGAGCGGTGCGGTAGCTCCGCTGCGGGAAAGCCCGGCATTCGTGCAGATGCTCAGTTCGTTTGCCCATCCGCTCATCGGTATTCTGGTCGGCATGCTCATCACCTGCGTGCTGCAGAGCGCCTCGGCGACCGTCGGTATCCTGCAGGCGCTCTCCATGACCGGTCAGATCCGGTTTGAGATCGCGCTGCCGATCATCATGGGCATTGCCATCGGCGCCGCCGTGCCGGTGCTGCTCTCCGCCTTCGGCTCCACAAGAGAGGGCAAGCGTGTCGCGCTGACCTATCTCTCCATCGACGTGATCGGCGTGATATTCTGGGCAGCGGTTTTCTACACCGTCGACGCCTTTGCGCATTTCTCCTTTATGAGCAGCACCATGAACATGCTGAGCATTGCCGTGCTCAACACGCTGTTCCGTCTGGCGACCGTGCTGCTGCTCGCGCCGTTCACCCATCTGCTCGAGCGGCTTTCCGCTCTGGTCTTCCCCGACGACCCGGAGGAGGCGGAGGAGACCGCGGAGATCGACCGGCTGGAGGATCGCTTCATCGCCCATCCCACCATTGCTCTGGAGCAGAGCAATCTGGCGGTCTGCTCCATGGCGCGCAAGGCGCGGAAAAACCTGTCCCGCTCCATCGGGCTGCTCTACAATTACAGTGAAGACAGATACGCCGTCATTCAGCAAAAAGAGCAGATCATCGACAAATACGAGGACAAGCTCGGCACCTATCTTGTCAAGCTGACCGGCATGGAGCTTTCGCCCGAGCAGAGCCGCGATATCTCGAAGATTCTGCACACCATCGGGGATTTTGAGCGGATCGGCGATCACGCGGTCAACCTGTCCAAGACCGCAAAGGAGATCTATCAGAAGAAGCTGCTGCTCTCTCCCGTCGCCCAGCGCGAGCTGGATGTGATCACCTCTGCCGTCTCCGAGATCGTCATTCTGGCGACCGACGCCTTTACGAGCAACGATATCGCCGCCGCCAAAAAGGTGGAGCCGCTCGAGCAGGTCATCGACGGTCTGTGCGACGAGATCAAGATGCGGCATATCAAGCGGGTGCAAACCGGCGAATGCACGCTGGATCATGGCTTTGTCTACAATGACATCCTGACCAACTTCGAGCGTATCGCCGACCACTGCTCCAATGTCGCTGTCGCCATGATCGAGCTTGATCACGACATTTTCGATACGCACGCCTATTTAAACGAAGTCAAGGTGCAGAAAACCGACCACTTCGCCGAGGACTATGCGCTGTACTCCTCCCGCTATTCGCTGAAAACGGACAAATGACCCCCGCATATATACGCAAGCAAAAGCGCCCTGCATGAAGCAGGGCGCTTTTTTGCTGCCGACGGGCAGCCGCGTAATTTTATCTGTTTGCCGTTTTGGCCAGCCATTTCTCGCAATGGGTCACTTCCAGACCGTCAAAGGACTTTTCCAGTGCCAGTGCGCTTTCCAGGCACGCCGCTGCCGCCGCGTTATTCCCGGCGAGAATATGCGTCTGCGCCTCGTACTGACAGGCTAAGGATCGTGTTTTATCTCCCAGATACCGATAGCAGGACAGCCATTCCGCATACAGGCCGTTTTCCGCCCCGCCTTCCTCCCGTCCGGCGGCATCCAGCGCATTTTCCATCTGCTGCGCCGCCTTGCGGCAGGCGGCTGCCGCTTCCCCGGTCAGCGCCGCATTATCCCCGTTGGGATCCCACGGATGCACATGGGTCTTTCCCGTCCCTTGCATGGAAAAATCATCCCGGAACCAGGGGTCACAGATCCGCAGTTTGAACATGGCGGTGGAAAAATGCGTCAGCGGCTCCAGCGCCACCTCCGTCTGCACAAGCAGCGCCGAGGCGGCATACGCCAGGCTGCCGAACGCCGCCCGGAGATAGGCATTTGCCGGATCCTCGTCGGCGGCACTCTCCCACATCGTCAGCCCCGCCAAATACAGATTGAACCATGCCACATGATCCTCGGTCGGATGCTCCTGTGCCGCTGCCTCCGTCTCCCCGACCACCTCGCGCATCACCTGCACGGAAGAGCGATAGGGAAAATGCAGCGCTACGAGCGCATCCACCCCGTGCGAGCGGAAAATATCCAGATCCTCCGGGATCCTTTGCGGCATGGGCGGCAGCAGCGAGCCCATCATCCAGTGATCGCCGTAATATTCGAACATGGCAAATCCGTCGGCGTTTTTCCGCTGTCTTTGCCCCCAGTTTTCAAACGCCTGCCAAAAACGGGACTGGAACCTGTCCGCCGGTGCGCAGAACGGGTGCGCGTAATCCCGCCCCCAGCAAGCCAGCATACAGCCGCCTTGCTCCCTCTGCGGCAGCGTTTCGAGCATAGTCCACTCCAGCGCCGCGTTATAGGCAATGGCGGAGACCGTAAATTCCACGCCCGTTTGCCGAAGCCGTTCGCGAACCGTCTGTACGCCATCCCAGTAGATATCCACAAACCGCCGATCCCGGCACCGCTCGCACTGACAGAGCTGCGCGTTATCGTTGAACATCAGATACGCCGAGCGGATCCCGGGGTTGCGGCGGCTGTAATCCGCCAGATTATCGGCAAGCTCCCGCAGGAAATCCGGGTGGGAATAGCACATCTGCACAGGGACCCGCTTCCCGTCCCGCAGGGCAAACCATTCGGGATGGGCGGGAAAATACCGATCCGCAGGGATCAGAAAACCCACGTCGTGCCCGCACAGGCAGACCTCCATGCCGCGTTTTTTCAGCTCCGGTTCCATAAGGGAGCGGTTTTCCTCCCACAGCCGCGCGCTGAGCGCATAGGTGTTGTAGCCCCATTTTGCCAGCCTGTCGATAGGCATTGCGCAGTCCAGAGGCATATCCGGCGTATACGCCCGCACCCTAAACCGCCCCGTATCGGAAAAATCAAAAAAAGACAGCCGGGCAGGCGGTATATGGGGAACGACCTCCTTTTCGGGCGGGAGGATAAAGCCCACCTTCAGCACCCGCCGGCAAAATCCGTAAACGCCGAACAAGACCGCACGCGGACAAGAGCCGCAGATCTCCACCTGCGGCAGCTGACAGCGGACCGTATAGGCGTCCGATTCGTCTGTCAAAGACGGATCCACCCGAAGCAAAAATCCGCCCTCACCGGGCTGCAGCTGCACCCCGGTGACCGCCAGCATGTATTTTTTCAGCTCCTCTGCGGCAAAACTCAGCACCGGATGCCGCTGCGCCGTGATCTGTGTGGGATAATTCATCGCCGACTGTCTCCTTTATTTCAGCTTGACCAGCACAAAGTCTCTGCCGGCCACCGTAGTTCCTTTCCATGTAAATGTCTGATCGCCGTAATTGACCAAAATGCCGCAGCCGTTGTCATACGACGTGAGCATGACCCCGTCGCCGACCTGCTCATGGCCGCTCATCCGCGCATTCAGCACCGCCCGGAACACCGGCTTGAGCCGGGCATAATTCTCCGTGACCTTCTGCTTCCATGCGTCGAGATCCGGGCTGGTAAGATCCTTGTACTCCGTGTTCAGCAGAGCACGCTCCGACGTATCGGCAAAGGAATAAAACGGGCAGGCGCCGTATTCCGCCATACGCAGATAGTATGTTTCGTCGTCGCTGCGCAGATTGATCCGTCCGCCGCTGTAGGCGATCACGCCGTGCAGCAGAGCGGGCACAAACGGCACATCCTCCGAAAACGCGCGGTAGCGGCTTGAAGTCAGCGCCACATCCGTCAGGTTGCTCGCATACGGCCACGCATACGCATTGCCCGCATCGCACAGCAGCCGTCCGAACGGCGCTTTCATGGCGTCAAGCGCCGCCTGCGCCTTTTCCAGCGCCGCCTGCCGGTCCACGGATTCCCGCGTGACCAGCACCGAGCGGTGATAGTCGGAATACAGCAGCGAGCCGACAGACAGATCTCCCGCTCCGGTCACCCCGTATGCCTGTAAATTGCGCGCATATCCGCCGGCGATCTCCGAAAGTCTCCCCGGCTTCAGAAACGCCCATTTCAGTCCGCTGACATCCTTGCGGTATACGCTGGGCAAATACGAATAGCCGTAGAGTATGCCGCCGCTGAGACCGCGCGCCGAATCCGTGCCGACGGATATGCCGTTGCCGCTCTGATACAGGCGGCAGAGATCGGCGGAAAGGTAGATCTCGCTGCCGCAGGCGGCGGCTGTCTCCGCCAGCGCCGCCATTCCCTTTTTTCCGCCCAGCTTGCCGGAGACGGCAGCTTTTGCCGGTATTTTGCGGAAAGGGATATCCTTTGACCAGGAGCGGTAGTTGACCACCGTGCGCCCGACTCCCGCCGCCGACAGCTCTTTCAGGCAGGCGGCTGCCTCACTGTAATCCGTCAGCGGCAGCGACATCTCATAGGGGACGCCCAAAAAGGATGCCGTTCCCGCCACAGAGCCGGTCAGCTCGAGATAGAGCGGTACCGTGTCCGCGGAATACGCGGTCAGGGACATCCGCCCGACCATATACTCCCGCACCGCCGACGCGATCCCCATATAATCGGTATGCGGCGGGAGAAAGCTGTAAAAAACAGTGTATTGCTCCAGCTGCACCGGCGTCTCTCCCAACACCTTGACGCTGCGTTCATTCTGATCCATCTCCTGCAGCATCGCTTCATCAATGCCACGGTACATGCCCTCAAAATAGGCATTGGCATAGGAGGTCGTCAGATTGACGGGATCCGCCACCAGAGAGGACAGCGCATCTCCCTCCTCCACATAGGCAAACAGCGACCCCTGCGGGCGGCAGATGCCGAATACCGGCACCCTCACGGTCTCCCGCACGTTCTGCTTCGTTTTGACGGAAAAGACGGGATCCCTGCCGTAGACCTCGGCGCGGTACTGCACCGACTGTCGGCTCTCCTCCGCCGTCCGGTCAAAGGGCATCAACGCCCCGCAGCCGTCCGGTATGACCAGATACCCCTCCTCGCCGTAGACCCCGCAGCCGAAATAGGGCAAAACGGCATAGCTCAGCAGGCGGTTCTCCCCCGTCTCCCGGATCTCGGCATTCACCACCCGGACCCGCAGTCCGTCGTCCTCCAGCCGGTATTCCATCGGAATGATCAGCTCTTCGCGGGTGAAATGGAAGGTAAACCGCACGCCGTTTTCCGTGCGCCTGACCGCAAAGCTGCCGTTTTGCACCGAGCCGACATAGTTGTTTACCGTGGTAACGGATTTGGCTTTGTTGGCATACTGGATCAGCAGCTGCGAGCAGAGCTGCATTTTATAGCGCCCGTTTCCGGCGATCTCATCGTTTTCCCTGTCCTGCGGATTGCTGTACCAGACCGCGCCGGTCTGCCTGTCCGTTACGGACACCTCCGCCGTTTTTTCGTTGGCGCACAGCACAAACCGGCTGTTTTCCGCCACCTGAACGAACCCGTCGGCTTCCGGCACGGTATATACAAGGGAGGCGGGATCTGTTTCCTCTGCCCGGTCTGCCGCGCACCCCGCCGCAGAAAGAAATACGGCAGCGGCAAGCAGCCAAAAAAGCAGCCGTTGTTTTGCGTTTTTCACCTGATCTCCTCCCTCCTACAGCCGAAAGATGATCTCGTTATAAATATTGTGGATAAAGCTGTAAAGCTGCCCCAGCAGACCGAACAGCGTGATCGCCACAAAAGCCACGCACATCATGCCGAATATCGTGAGCAGCAGCGTGCACAGGGTCTTCCCGAGGGAATACATATGGATCTGGATCTGAGAGATCACCAGAAGGATCACCGACCACCACAGTCCCAGACCGCTGATGCCGGTATACAGGATGGACTCCCGCAGGGTGAGGACCGTGCTCAGCCCGGTAGCGGCAAGCGAGCACAGCACATAGGGCAGCAGGCAGTATGCGGTCGAGATAAACACATGGCGGTAAAAGCCCTTGCCGTTGTTCAGCTCGCTGACCGCGTAGTTGCTTCCGGTGAACACCAGAAACAGCAAAACGACCTGAAAAAACTCATAGGGAAGATTGACCGTCTGATCGGCATACCGGTTAAAAACATACCCGGTCGCCTGTATGCTGAACAGTCTGGAAAAAAACACGGCGGCGACGATCAGACAGGCGACTGAGACCTTTCCCTTGTCCTGAAAACGGACCGCCTCAAAGCCGTCAAACGGATGGATCGCCGTATAGAAGGGGTTCACCCACTTTTTGTTATGGATGCGGTACGGGGCGGTGTCGGCAGCCGTCTTGCGCGCCAGCCAGATCCACACGATCACCAGCAGCACCACGACCCCGATAAATATCAGGTAAAAATATGCGGACACCGTCTCGTCCCGCTGCATGGCAAACGCCTCGTTATAGCCGTTTTTATCGCTTGCCATGCGAAAATATGCCATAGCGCCCGCATAGTCCTTCTGGATCATTCTGGCGTTGCCCAGTCCCTCATAGACCAGCGCCAGATTCTCATTGCGCGCTTTCACCCGCTGCCAGAGCGCCTCGGATTCCTGAAACAGCCCCTGATCGTACAGGGACACCGCCGCCTTCAGATCGGCGGCATAGTCTGTCGGCGCAAACACAAAGATCCTGCCCAGCTCCCGATCCAGAACCAGTACGCGATCCCCCAGGGTGTCCACCGCCACCGGGTCGCGGAAAGTTCCCTTCTGATTGCCCGAAACGCCGAACACCGCCAGCAGATTGCTGTTCCCGTCGTATAAAAACACCTTGTCGCGTTCGACATCCAGCCCGTAGAGAAAGCCGTTTTCATCCACCGCCAGATCCCCGAAGCGGGTGTCGATCTTGCGGTTTTTGTTCAGATAGTTTTCCGTGTCATAGAGAAACTCAATATCCCCGTAATCTCCCGTTCCCATCACCACGCCGTCGGCGGGGGAATGGTCGTATGCCAGGATGTTGTTGCCCTCCACGTCATATTTTTTCAGTTCATTTTTGGAATCGTCCGTTTTTCCGCTGCAGCTGTAGATAAAGCCCGCCCCATCCATATCCAGCGAGGACAGCTCGGTGGGAAGGATCTGCTCCATCTTGTCCTTTTGGGCATTGGTAAAAAAGCGGCGGAAAAGATTTCCGAGCACGGTCGCCAGACCGGCGCTCACCTTATTGCTGCCGAAAAAGCGCAGAAATTCCCCTTCGCGGCTGAATTGCAG
>CAKUMQ010000012.1 GCA_934667845.1 uncultured Eubacteriales bacterium
AGGTATCGGTGCTGATCGCCCGCAATGATGCCGACCGCGCCGTTGCCGCGGTGCACAAGGCATTTTTCGAGGATGCCGACTGATTCCCCGGAATAACCCCCACAGCACCCTCTGCGCCCCCGTTTTCCGCTCGGAAAACGGGGGCGCTTTTTGCGTCTGCCGCTCCCCCTGTCACGGCAAAAGCAGCCGGATGGGCGTTTTGTTCTCACCAGTGCAGATTTTCCCGGATACAGGCGGCGAGATCCGCCGCGGCCAGACGGTGCGCCTTTGCGGACGGGTGGCCGTCCACGCCGCCCAGGCCCTCATCCGGCTCCAGAGCCAGCACACACATCGCCACCCGGCTATCGCCCTTCTTCCTGACGGTATCGACCACTTCCCCCACCGCCGACAGGGAACGCAAACCGACGCTGTGCGGCCCGACCGCACAGATGACAAAAGCAGACGGATAGTGACTGCGAATCATGGAAATAAACTGCACATACGCCTGCACAAAATTCTGCGGCTCCACATTGCTGGCATAATCATTGGTCCCCAGATTGATGACCACGACATCGGGGGGGTCTGTCTCAAACGCCCACCGCGCCGCGGACGAGGCATCCAGCGGCAGCGTCCAGTCATAAAAATCCCGCATAACGGGGCTTGTCTGCCCGCCGAGGTTCTGATACATGCCCTGTCCCGAAACGGCCAGAATCACCGCTTCGGCGTCAAGCTGCGCCGCCGCCAGTGCGCCGTAGGTCTGCCCGGCGTCCTGTTCCTCCATCTTATAGCCGGTCCAGCCCTCCTCGCCCACATTGCCGTAGCCGGCCGTAACGGAATCCCCGATCAGCTCGATACGTCGGGTCTTGCGGGCGGGCGCCGGTGCCGCCTTTCCCCCCATGTAGTCAAAGCCGGAAAACCGCAGCGTGCTCTGCGCGCCCTCCGTGCGCTTTTCCACGCGGACGGTATGATATCCCGCCGGCAAACCGGTTTTCAGCACATACCGCTCCGTGCCGCGTCTCAGTGTCAGCATAAAGGGTGTGCCGCCGTCGATGGATACATTGACATAATCTTTCTGAACGCTGCCCTCAACGGTCAGAAGGACAGCGATCCCGGTGCCCTCAAAGCCGGCTGTGATCGTGCTTCCGGACCAGGCAAAACGGTAACTGTCCCCCTGCTGCTGAAAGCGGCCGATCAGCTCCACGGGTTTATCGCTCACGGACGGAGCCTCCTTTTTGGTTGTGGTTGTGGTTGTGGTTGCCGCCGTGCGTCCGGCGGTGGAGCCGGTCGACGCCGCGCCGGTTTTCCCCGTCGTCCGGGCGGTAGCGGAGACGTTTGGAGCGACAGTGGAGCGGTTTTGGGTGCCGGTCGTTGCCGCCCCGGTCTGTATCTCGCTTGTCAGCCGGTCATCGGCCGGGCCGGCACTCTCCGCACCGTCGGTGACAGTCGACGGCACAGAGGCGTCCGGCTCCTCTGCCGGCGTTGTCGCGCAGGCGGTCAGCATCGCCAGACTCAGCAGCACCGCCGCCAGCCGGCAGACATGGCTTTTTCCTGTTTTCATCTCGGTTCTCCTCTCGTTGCTCCGTTTTTGGGGGCATACGGCACACGGGTCTGCCGCCGCTCCCCCCCCTGTCACGGCAAAAGCAGACGGATGGGCGTTTGCCCATCCGTCTGTCGGCTCACAGGACCGGTAACGAGCCGATCACACGTTGCTTATTTCGCTTTTTTGCGCAGCGTGATCACCGCGCCGAGCGCCAGAACCGCCACGACAGCACCCGCCACGGGCAGCGCACTGCCGGTATCGGGGTTGTCGGCGGGCTTGGACGTATCCGAAGCCGGCTTATCGTCGGATTCGGGCTTGTCGGGCGTCGGATCGGAGGAGCCGGGATCGGACGCCGCCGCTTTCAGCTCCTCGAGGTCGATCTTCGCCGCCGTCAGCTTCGCGTAGTTGGACACCAGCGGCTTGAGACCCTTGTACAGTTTGCCGTATGCCGCTTCCGCCTCGTTGATGGCCGCCTCGCTCTCGAGTGTCACTTCGCCGATCGCATCGATCTTGTCGATGACATCGAAGATCTGCGCCTCATCCTTTGTGCAGGTGATCGTGTCGACAAAGTAGGAGAAGGGAGCCTCTTTGCCGTCCCACGTACCAAAGGATACCCAGGCATTGTCAAGGTCGTTAAGATGCGCCCGCTCGATATCAAACGGGAACGCCTCATCGTTCACGCAGATATACCACTGCCCCCCGGTACCCTTGTAGAAACGGATCTCGATGTCCGTCAGGTTCTCCGACGTGCCGAACACGGGCTTGGCAAACGGGCGGATCAGTTCGTCGCCCTGCACCTTGCCGTACTCACGGATGCGCATCCAGCCGTTCGGGGAATCCGCGCCCGCCTCGGTCTTTTTGGCATTATAGAGCATGAACATCAGGCAGTTGCTGTCCCACCAGGAGCCCTCCACATTGCCGAGGGAGAGAGTCAGCACCTGATCATCGGGAATATTGACCTTTTTCAGGCTGATACGCAGACCGTCGAGGTTCACCGTGCCGCCGTAACCCACGCGGCCGTGTCTGGTTATACCCTTGATCTCAATGCCGTCGTCGGTGCGATCCATGACCTCCCAGTCCGGAACGCCCCACATGACATTGAGGTCGCCGTTGATGACCGGGATACGCACCTCTCTCGTGATGGGGTTCGCGGGATCCTGCGGCTTCTCCGGCTCGGGCGGCGTCACGGTCTTGCATTCGCCGTCATGCAGCTTCACGAGGTCGAAGGAATACTTCTTCGCCTCGCGCGCCTCAAAGCTGAGGTAAACATTGTCGCCCATCTGCGCATCCGTCATGGTTGCGGCGGGGATCGTCAGCGCCACGCCCGCGATCGTCATTGCCAGACTGCCGTCGTCGTTCTTTTTGAACGTGACATCCCACGGTGCCGCGCTGAGCACCTCATAGCTGAGCTTCGCATTCTTTTCTGCCAGCTTATCGCCGCCCGCGTGACCCGCCGTGAACAGCAAAACCGTACCGTCCTCCGTCAGGGCAAAGCACAGACGTCCGGAATCAGCACCGAACTTACAGTCCGAAGCCGTACCGCTACTGCAGAGATAGAAATTGAAGACCTTTGCGCCCTCTGTCGACGCATAATTGGCAAAACGCATATGCAGGCCGTCCAGCGCATACGCCTTGGTCAGACCGGAACGCACCTCATAAGCACCATCCGTCCAGTTATAATGGATACCGCCGTTGTCCGGCAGATCCGTGACGGTAAATCTTGCGCCGCCCCAATAGTCTGTGGACAGGCCGAGCGCGGTGCTCGGCGCAGCCACTTCGCAGTCGATCAGCTCGGCGGGAGCCGGAGCCTGCTTCTCGCAGTCGCCGGAGTGCAGCTTGACGAGATCAAAGGAATACTTCTTCGCCTCACGCGCCTCAAAGCTGAGGTAAACATTGTCGCCCATCTGCGCATCCGCCATCACAGCCGCGGAGATGGTCAGCGTCTCGCCAGCGACAAACATAGTGAGGCTGCCGTCGGCGTTCTTTTCGAACTTGATATCCCAGGGTGCCGCGCTGAGTGCCGCATAGGTGAGCTTTGCATTGCCCTCTGTCAGCTTATCGCCGCCCCCGTGACCCGCCGTGAACAGCAAAACCGTACCGTCTTCTTTCAGTGCAAAGCACAGACGCCCGGAATCAGCACCAAACTTACAGTCCGAAGCCGTACCGCTACTGCAGAGATAGAAATTGAAGACCTTTGCGCCCTCTGTCGACGCATAATTGGCAAAACGCATATGCAGGCCGTCCAGCGCATACGCCTTGGTCAGACCGGAACGCACCTCATAAGCACCATCCGTCCAGTTATAATGGATACCGCCGTTGTCCGGCAGATCCGTGACGGTAAATCTTGCGCCGCCCCAATAGTCTGTGGACAGACCGAGCGCGGTGCTCGGCACGGCGTCGTTTTCACACTCCGTCGCATCCGCTTTCATTGCACTCACATACAGAGCGCCGGAGAAAAGGCAGCACGCCAGGCACAGCACGGCCAGAACAGACAGGATCCGTTTGCTTTTTGACATACCCATAACCTCCCAGTTGTTTTGTGGACAAAAAATGCTTTCCGCGCACCGAAAGCCGCGTTTTCAGCCGATCCGCCGCCGGAAAAGAGCGGCGCACGGTCCCGACCGCGCCGAAGCAGCGGGCTTTCGGTGCTTGGCTTTCGTTTCTTTACTTATTGAATACCGCGTCGATCGCCGCCGTATATTTGCCCTGCATCCCCTGCAGAGCCGAGGCGGGGGTGGAGTTCTTCCAGAAAATGCTGTTGAACGCGCCGACCTGCAGATAGTCAAAGCTGAGCTGCTGCACGCCGATGGCGGGGTCGACCGTCATGCTGTTGAGGCACAGCATATACATATCGATGCTGCGCTTGTCGCTGCTCTGGAAATAGTCCGCCTGGATGTCGTCGAGCCACCAGCTCTCGCCCTCGTTGCCCTTGAGCGGGCGGGCGAGCGCATTGAGAATGGTGACGGTCTTGCTGATATCCTTGCTCTTCGCGTTGGTCGAGGTGCAGCACAGCACGCGGGCATTGGACGAACTGGAGGTGTAGCCGCTGCCGTCCGGACCGATCGGCACCGGCAGCAGGCCGTAGTCAAAGTTTTTGACATTCGGTCTGATCTGCTGGTTGCCGTAGAACGACTCGCCGACAAAGAATGCCGCCTTGCCCGCAATGAACACTTCATTGCACCAGTCGGTGCGGACGTCGTTCCAGGTCTTCTGCGAGAACATGGCATCCTCGGTGTAGTACACCTTGCTCGTGTTGACGAGATCGTTGAAGAAGTTCAGGGCATTGACGCAGTTCTTCGAGTTGAAGGACGCAACCGCCTTGTTGTTCTTGTCGAACGAGACCACGCGGCCGCCGTTCGCCATCGTCAGAAAGGCAGCGATGCTGCCGGGGTCGCCGGTGACGCCGTAGGTGTCGATCTTGCCGTCCTTGTCGGTATCCTTCGTGCAGGCGACGGCATATTCTTTCAGCTTGTCAAACGTCCACTTCTTCTGATCGACCAGCTTGTAGAGCGAATCCGGGTCGATGCCGTTTGCCTTGAGCATGGTCTTGTTGAAGAAGACGCAGCCGCGCACCTCGGGCGGACGGGTGAACTGGAGACCCCAGACCTTGCCGTTCATGGTGGCATAGTTCGTGTAGGCGTCGATCCAGCGGTCGTCGTCGATGTTGATGCCCTTGATATCGTTCCACGGGACGATATAGCCCGCTTTGGCATCGGGGATCCACATCTCTGCGGACATTTCGATCACGTCCGCCACCTTTTTCTTTGCCATGATGAGCGGCTGGATCTGCTCGGGCGTGGCGTAGATGTTGATGATCTTGATCGTGCAGTTGTAGTCCTTTTCCACCTGCTCCTTGCGCTCAAAGAACAGCTGCTCAAACAGCGTGGCGTTGCGGGACAGGCGTGCAGGCATCCACGGTGAGGCGAAAGTGAAGGTGTAGCCGCCCATATCGACAATGGGATCGTCGGCATAGCCCGTGCTCGGCCGACTGGTGTCGGGCGGGTTAAAGGGCTTGGTCTGCGTCGCCTTGGTGCTGTTCGACTTGCCGGTTGTGGACGAGCTGCCGAGCTTTTTCGTGGTATTGCCGCCCGACTGGCTGCCGGACGTCGCATCGGCGGAGCTGTCCGCGTCGGGCGCCGGCGCATCGGAGTCCGCCGGTCCGTCCGCGGTCGGATCCGTTGACGGATCCGCTGCGGAATCCGCAGCAGACGTATTGTCGGAAGAGGCATCCGGCTTATCGCCGGTATTGCAGGCTGTCAGCAGAAAGCAGACTGCCAGCAAAAGCGCCAAACCAACCGGCAAAATGCGTCTTTTGGTTTTCATGTTCTTTACCTCCCTGATATGATTCTATGTTACCGGCAGCCGCCCCCTCGCCGTGGAAGGGGCCGACCACCGAACCCACCGAAAACCGTGTGCGTCAGGCTTTATCCTGCCGCTTTTTTCTTTTTCCAGAGGATAAATGCCGCTGCGCCGCCGGCGATCAGCACGACCGCCGCCGCGCCGACCGCGATCCACACGCCGGTGTGCGCGCCGCTGTCCGGCTCGGACTGCTCGCTCGCATCCACCGGCACCGTCGCCGTCGGATCTGCCGTGCTGCTGTCCGGCGCGTCCGCCGTGGCGGACGTCTCCTCCGCGGGCGCGGTGGAGACCGCTGTGGACGCGGGGTCATTTGTGCTGCTGTCCGTCGTGTCCGCGGAAGCGGCTGCGGGCGCAGTCGTCGCGGGGGACGGGCGCTTGCGCGTCGTGGTCGTCGAGCTGTTCTTCGTCGTGGTCGTCGCCGGGGCGCCCTCGCCCTTGACGAGGAAGATGCCCATCTCCTGCGACGGCACGGTATAGCTGAACTTGCGCACCTGATCCTTTGTGCCGGAGACCACGGTCTTGCCGGTCATCAGCTCGGTGACGGTGAATTTTTTGCAGTTGTCAAGTCCCATTTCCGCCAGCGGAATAATGATCTCGAATTTGCCGCTTTTGTCATGCACGTTGGCGTTCGGCACGACAAGGATGCCGTTGCTGCCGGAATAGCGGGCATACGCGCCCAGATCCTCGATACCCTTGACCGACACCTTGCAGATGTTCGTCTCCTGGTGATTCTCGGGGAAATAGGTGAAGATATCCGGATACTGCCGCCGGATGCGGATCATTTTCTTGACATCCTCGTAAAATGCGCGGTTTTCGGGCTGATCGAGCAGCGACCAGTCGATATTGTTGTAGAACAGCACGCCCGTGCCGGTCGTTTTTTTCGGGTTTATCCACTCCTCGCCGATATACCACAGCGGAATGAAGGGGGCAAACACCATCTGATAGCCGAAATTGATGCGGCTGCCCTTGCCGTGCGTCTTGCTGGAGTCGTGGCAGGTCAGGCAGAAGGTGTAGTAGCGGAACGTGCCGCCCTCGCCGCTGGGCTGGAGCGTCTTGGTGCCGATACCGATGCCGGACTTGACGCAGTCCACGATGTTGCCGCGCTCGGTGAAATAGTTTTCGTAGTTGATGTAGTGGTACTGGCAGGTCTCGTCGCTGCCGACGCCGACCTGCTCAAAGTCATAGACCAGGTTGCCGGTCGAGCCGTAGCGATAGTTCACGATCTCGGAGAAGATCGCGATCTTTCTGCCCTTTTTGAGCAGCTGCTGGCGTACCTGATCGAAAATATCATAGCCGGTGTTGTCCGGCTCAAGGTCACAGCGGTAGCCGTCGATGCCGGTCTTTTCCACGATGTTGACCGCGTTGTTGATAAACCACTTCTGCCACTCTTTGTTCGACCATTTCCAGACATAGCCGCCATAGGCTTCGCGCCAGTTGTCATACCAGTCGGGATGCTCGGTGACGAGCGGGCAGTCCTTGGTCGTGCCCCAGGTCACGATGTCGAAGAAGATACGGATGTTGCGCTTGTGCGCCTCGTTGACAAACGCCTTTGCCACCGCAAAGCCCTTTTCGACGTCGGTCGTGCCGGTCAGCTTGGACGCCAGCCGGTCGGGGTACTTCGCCCCGTAGACAGCGGTGTCCGCATAGGGCGGCGTAATCCACAGGGCGTTAACGCCCATCTCCGCATAGTGATCCAGCAGCTTCGTCGCCGCCTGGAACGTGCCCTCCTTGGTGGCGGTCTCCAGCCGCACCTCCGCCATGATCAGCGATTTCACCCAGTCGGGCGAGCCGTCCTCCAGCTTCACCTGACTGTCGGGGACAATTTTGGGGATGAGGGAGGCGTTGTTGATCGTCGTCGCCGCCTTGGCGGGGGCGCCGGACAGGGGCAAAAGCAGGGTCAGCGCCGCCATACACAGCGCCGCCGCGACCGAGCCTGCACGCTTGACGATACCTCTGTTTGTTCGCGTCATGTTTCCTTTCTCCTTATTCTTGCGTATTTTTACTGCCCGCGGCAGTGAGTGACTCAGTTCGCCATGCCGGACACGGCGATGCTCTTGACCAGCGACTTCTGGCACAGTGCAAACAGCAGCAGCAGCGGAATGATCATCAGCATGGCTGCGGCGTTCTGCGCAATGGCAGAGCCCATCGGGTCGAGCGCCAGACCGACGCGTACATAGATCGTGCTGATGGTGTTGGAAAACACCGGCAACTCACTGAAATACAGCGAGGAATAGAGCGTATCCGTCCACTGCCAGCAGAACGAAAACAGGAACACCGTCACCATCATCGTGCGGGCGTTCGGGAGCATGATACGGATAAATGTCCGGAAGCTGCCCGCGCCGTCGATATAGGCGGCTTCCTCGAGATCCTTCGGCATGGAGCGGAAAAACTCCCGCATGAGGTAAATGTACAGCCCCTCCTTGATCCCGAGGCCGGTGAACGACAGGATATACAGCGGCGTGAAGCTGTCCACCAGACTGACGGTCATACTGCCGACGCCGAAATAGACAAAGCCCAGATACTGGGCGATGCTGATGACCTGCTGCGGCACCATCATGATGACGACCACCATCACGAAAGCCAGCCGGCTCCCCTTGAAGCGGTAGCGCCCCAGCCCGTAGCCGATCATCGTGCAGGCGACGACCTGGATCAGTCCGATGCTCACCGAGAGCAGCAGTGTGTTGAGTCCCGCCGTCGCTATCTGCATCCCCTCGAGCGCCGTTTTCCAGTAGTAGGTCGACGGATGGCGCGGGATGAGCTGCACCGTGGAATCCAGCAGATCGTCCGGCGACATGAACGCCATCAGGATCTTGTAAATGAACGGCTTGAGAATGATGAACGCCAAGCCGAACACCAGTAAAAAGCGAAGCAGGGACAGCAAAAGCGACAGCACGCGGCGCTTGTTGATCCGTCCGGATTTCATTTCAGCCATTCCGACGACCAGTCCTTTCTTTCATTGCGGATCAAAAACCGTATCCCGATCAATCCGTGCGGCGGACCATTTTCGACAGCAGGAAGAATACCAGCCCGATAAAAACCGCCAGACAGGCGAGATAGGCGAGATACATGGCGGTCGCCAGCTCATACTGGTTCTGCCCGAACGCCAGACTGTTCAGATAGGCAAACAGGCTGCCGTCCGAACGGGAATAGGAATCAATAATGGTATACACCACGCAGACGGCGAGCTGCGGCCCGATCATCGGGAAGGTGATCTTCCAGAACACCTCCCACGAGTTGCAGCCCTCCACGCGCGCCGCCTCATACAGCGGCGTCGGGATCTCCTGCAGCGCAGCGAGCAGGATGAAGATCTGCATGCCGCTCTGCTGCACGATGGAATAGATCCCGCTCACGGCGCCGGTGACGATCGAGATCAGCGTCGGGCTGAAATCCATCGACAGCAGCAGCGAGTCGATCTGCAGCCCCTGCACCGTACCCGTCGTGCCGGTCTGAAGCCGTCCGCTGCCGACTGCGGCGAGAAAATCCAGATTGCCGCCGTCGAGCGTCTCGACCGCCGAGATGATACCGGTGGACAAAATCACCGGCACAAAGAAGATGGCGCGCGCCAGCAGCCGGCCGCGAAACTTCTGATTGAGCAGCGTCGCGATAAACAGGCTGAAGATCACGAGCACCGGCACCGAGGTCGCGAGCGTCCCGAGCGAGGTCAGCGCATAGCGGACAAAGAACGGGTCCTTGGTGAACGCGGTGATGTAATTGGCAAAGCCCTTATACTCGAGCGTATAGCCGCTGTCGCCGATCTGGATCTGGCTCACGCTGAAGCGGGCGGTCTGGACGAGGTTCGGGATGAAGATCAGCAGCACACCCAGGATCAGCGGAAAAATATAAAAGTAGCCGATGCGGTTTCTCCGCCCCATGAGTGTCGATGTCCGACGTTTTCCTTTCATACACTCCCCTCCCTTCACTGATCGGCGCCGAGGACGCAAAAGCTCTTTGCCTCCACGGTCACGCCGTCTGTTTCCACCGCCTCGGCGCGGTAATTGACCAGGATCGACACGCCGTTGTCATAGCGGGTGCAAAACACCTCCGGCAGCCGCTCCTCATGGTCGATCATGACGGCGTCCTGCACGGCGTTCATCGCCGCCTTCGCCTGCGTATAGCGCTTGACCGCCGTATCAAAGCTGTCGCCGCTGTGCAGGGAATAATATTTCACGGCGTAATCCGTGCCGCCGAACAGACTGTTTTCGCCGGTGATCCAGGTGAAATACAGGCTCGCGCCGCATTCCACCGACCGCAGAAAGCTCTCTTCGCTGTCCGCCGCCAGATCAAGCGGGCTGCCCGCATAGCGGATGTAGCCGTGGATGACCATCGGGAAAAACGGCACGGATCTTGTCTCGGCGCTCATGGCGGACGAGGTGAGCGGCAGATTCAGCAGATGTCCGACATAGGACAGCGTATAGGCGTTGCCGTTATCGGTCATCAGCGGGTAACGCCCGCTCATCTCCGCGAGCGTCTGCCGCACCATTTCCTCCGCCATCGAGCGGTCCATATCGCGCTTCGCGCTGTGGTCGCCGCCGAGAAGCGCTCCCGCCGACGAATAGGACAGCCCCGCTTTCCCGCCGCCAAGCGTTTTGCCGAGGTCGTCGGCAAACGCGCGGGCGGTGTCGAGCCACACGGCGGGCGAGGTATAGAAGCGGTAGGGCAGCGCCGTATAGTCCCGCGTCACGCGGTCATAGTCGCCTGTATGGATCAGGCTGCGGTTTAAATACTGCGCGCTGTCCCGCTTCTGGTCAAAGCCGTCGCCGAGACGGTCACGGTAGACAAACTGGAAGTCGGCATCGAAAAACACACTGCCGCCCGCGGCATTCTGCTGCGCAATCAGCGTTTTCAGCTCGTCGGTGCTGCCCACGCCGCCGTACAGCGACAGGGCGTTTAACCTGCCGTGGGCAATGCCGTCCTTCGTGTAGCCGTTTAGGCGGATGACCGTATTGCCGATCCCCTTTTCCCGCAGGGCGCTCTGCACCTCCATGATCGAGGACAGGTCGGACAGCACCACACGCCGGTCATAGGGCACGCCGAGGAACTGCGACGGGTCGGACAGCGCGCAGAGATAGTCGATATACAGCGGAACATCCCGTTCGGTTGTCAGCCGCTCGGTCAGCACGCCGGTCTGCAGCAGATAGCTGCGGTAGGCGTTCGCCAGATCGGCATAGGTCTGCGCTTTCTCGCCGTGCAGCAGCACAAAGCGCAGCGCGGGGTTCTCTTTCAACAGGTGCTTGCCGTAGAGGTTGAATTTCGGAATGTTCCGCAGCTCACCGGCGTTGGTCACGTCCATGGAGCGGACAGAAAAGCTCGTATATGCCACGTTGCGGGGACTGGAGGGCGAGATCGTCCTCACCTTGAGCGTCGCCTCTGCGGCTGCGCCCTCGACAATACCGAGCACGGCAGTGCGATCCTCCAGAATGCCGAACACCGGCAAAGCCGCCGTTTTGCTCAGCTGAGTCTTTTTCGTCGTCCGGACAGCCAGATCGTCGCCGTAAAAGCTCTGCTGATAGTTTTCCTGACGGCTGCTGTTGATCTCGATCAGCGCACCCGAGCCGTCGGGGACGAAATATTCGCCCTTTGCCGTCCCGTCAAACGCAGAAAAATACTCCAGAAAGTCGATCTGCTGCAGGACATAGGCAGAGGACGCCTCTGCTAAGCGGTCAGCGAGGATGCGGGCGGAAAAGCCGTCCTCCGTCAGTGCATATTCCACTGTCACGCTAAAGCCCGGCTTTTCCTCCGCCGCGTCCTGCGTCACGCCGAGCGCGGCAAGCTCCGCCGCGTAGTCCTCGGCGGTATAGCCGATTTCCTCCATATAGCCGGCGATCTCGTCAAACTGCATATCCCCGAAGCTGTCGCCGAGGATATAGAGATCCTGCTTTTCAAGCGCCGGATACTTTGCCGCCATCGCCTTGTATTCATCATCCGGCTCTGCGGCGCTGTACAGGCTGTAATACCGCTTGATGCGCCGGATCTTGCTGCTGCCGTCCAGCTTTTCGAGCACGACGTTTTCAAATGTCTCTTTCGTGAACAGCTGCGGCACGACGCGCTCATCGCCCACCGAGCCGAACGCATACGCCACCCGCACGCGCTGATCCTTTGTCCGCACGGTAAAGGCGCCGCGCTGCACGCTGTCCGTGTCCGAATACATGTAGTATTCCTTGCTCTGGCTGTCGTAATATTTGACAGTCAGCTCGGAGACGGCGCGGGCGTTCTGCTCCTCAGAGGCGCTCGTCACCGCCTGCTCGGGCACGGAGCGGTAGGTTTTTTGTGCCGCCGTGTCCGTCACGGTGAAATGTGTGGTCTCAGCATCCAGCACAAAGCGCACCTGTCCGTTTTGCAGCTCGACCGTACCGCTGTCCGCAACCGTCCAGTCGCTGTCGTCCTCCGACGCGGGAGAGCGCCCGAGACCGGCATATTGCTCCGGCGAGTCCGCCGAGCAGGCGCCCAGCGTCCCGGCAAGGAGCAGCGCGGCAAAGCCCGCCAGCACACGTTTTTGTAAACCTTTCATACCTGTTCAAGCCTTTCTTGCGCGACACGCAGACGGTTAATAGAACCGGAAAGTGATCTCCTGATAGATGTCCGTGACAAAGAACACCACATCCTGCACGATGTTGATAAACAGCAGAGCGATAAACAGGATCAGGCATATGCCGATGATGGTCAGCAGCAGTGTCAGCACCGCCTTTGACAGCGAATAGTCGTGGACCGTCATCATGCCGAAGAAGATCAGCGCCAGCACCCAGATCAGCACCGCCGTATCCAGCACCGTGTAAAACGCCGCTTCGTTGGCGGTCAGCACGTGCGAGAGGATGAACAGCGGCACCGCCGCCAGCACATACGGCTTGAGCGCATACGCCGTCGCCGTGTAGATGTCCTTCATCGACCCCTCGCCGTCCATCAGCGTCGTAAAGCACCAGTTCGACACCACCCACAGCATCAGCGGCATCACGATCGCCAGCACGGACAGCAGCGCATTGACCTCGCTGCTGATCGTTCCCGTCACGACATAACCGCTGAATTGCGCCCGCACCGCATACAGCAGCACGAACAGCCCGAGGATCACCGTGGCGGTCGCGGCATCGCCGCGCTTCTCCCGCTTGATGTCCCAGAAGCCGTCAAACGGGTGGAACATCGTGTAGGTGCCGTAGCGGTATTTTTTCCAGAACGCCGACTGTCCGAGCCTTTGCACGGCGGGGATCCGCCGGATAAAGCGCGGCAATATCACCAGTGCCGCGATCACCGCCAAAAGCAGGACGGCAAGCAGCAGGAAATGGTCGCGGATCCACTGATCGCGCCATTTTTCGAAGGCGACGGCGTAATATTTTTCCTCATGCAGCGGCTTTAACCGCTCCATGGCACTTTCGTAGTTACCGTTTTGGATGTCGATCCGCGCCAGCCCGATCTCCGCCAGCGGATAGCTCGAGCACTGCTTTTCGATCAGCTGCCACGCCTGCTGCGCCTCGTCATAATGCCCGTCGCGGTGATAGGCAAGCGCCAGACTCACCCGCTCGCCGAAGCCGGTCGGGGAAAACACCGATATCGTCCCCTTGCTGCTGTCGGTCACATACAGCTTGCCGTCCGCAAGCTCCAGAGCGCTCGCGGAATAGAAGGTACCCTTCTGCGAGCCGTTTGCACCGAATGCATACAAAAGCTCGCCGTCCTCGTCATAGGCGTAGATCTTGCCCTGATAGGAATCGAGCGCATAGTAGGCGCCGTTTTCTCCGAGCGCCACATCCACAAAATACGGCTTGACGGTGTTGCCGTCCGCGTCCGTATAGGCGCCGTCGCCGAAATCGTCAGGCCCGATCAGCACGTTTTTGCCCTCGCTGTTGAGCTTGACGACCGCTTCCTTTTCCGAGGTCTGGGAGACCGCGTAGATAAAGCCGCTGTCGTCGATCAGCATCGCGTTATACTCTGTCGGCACAAACTGATCCATCGCCTCACGCTGTTCCTTTGTGGCGATCTTGCGCCAGATCAGCTCGCCGAGATCCGGCACAACGCCGGGTGCGCCCAGAAACGAGGTGAATTTTCCCTCCTCGTCAAGCTGGATCAGTCCCTGATTCAGCTTTTCCGAGATAACATACAGCCGCCCGGCGACGTCGCTGATGACTTTAAGCGGCTTATAGGAGTAGTCCTCCTCGAGCACGCTGATCTCCGGCCGGGCGAATATCCGCTTTTGCGCCAGCGTCTCGCGGTCAAAGACCACGATGCGCTCCGCCGTCGAATCCGCCACAAGAATATCGTTGTCCCGCACATACACGCCGGTGGGGCGCTCAAGCGCGTCCTCGGCGCCGTCGGCGGTGAAGCGGTCGAGCGTGCCGAGCAGCGTAAACGCCATGTCGGTGATAAGCACCCGTCCGTTTCCGCTGTCGCAGATATACAGCCGTCCGCGGCCGTCGGAAAAGATATCCGACACCTCCAGCAGGTCCTCGCCGAGAATATCCTGCCCCGTCACCGTCTGTGTGCACGAAAACGGCGTCGGTACGGTCAGCGGCTTATCCTGCAGATCATAGACATACGCCTCAAACGGCCCGTCCGCGGGATATTCGCTCATGGCCGCTGCCGTCGGGATCAGCAGAGTCAGGCACAAAAGCAGGCAGCAGATCCTTTTTTTCATAACCCCATTCTCCTCATCAGGTCAGGCTTGTCGTCTGAAAAGTCAGCCCGTCGGTCAGTCCTTCATGCCCGATGTGGACATGGTTTCGATAATGTTGCTCTGAGTAAAGATAAAGATGCCGATCGGCACGATCATCATAAACACCGATACCGCCGCCCCGATCCCGGCACGGGCGATGCCCCCCGCCAGGATCTGGTTGAGCGCATACGGCAGGGTCTTCAATTCTTCCTTATAGATAAAGTTCGTATTGCCGATGCCCCACAGGCTCTGCACGCACAGCAATATCAGCGTCATCCACGCGGATTTCACGTTCGGCATGACAATGTGCCAGAACGTGTGCCACTGCGTGGAGCCGTCGATGCGCGCCGCCTCGAGCAGCGCATCGGGAAGCTGCTCCATAAACTGCTTCATCAGGTACAGCCCGAGCGGCATGGCAAACGCCGGCACGATCAGCGACAGGTGCGTGTCGATCCAGCCGATCGCCGCCATCGTGATATAGTTCGGGATCGCCGTCACCGTGCCGTTGAACATCAGCGCCAGCACGATCACGTTGAAGATCAGCTTGCGGCCGGGAAACTGCTTTTTGGCAAGCGGATATGCGCACATGGACGCCAAAATGATATGTCCCGCCGTGCCCGCCGCCGTGATAAACACTGTGTTGAATATGTACCGCAGAAACGGCACCCACGAGCCGGACATGACCGTAAACATATCCCGGAAGTTGCTCATGGTGGGGCTTTGCGGGATGAGCTTCGGCGGAAACACCCACAGCTCGTCGAGCGGCTTGAAGGAATTGCTGATGATAAGGGCAAGCGGAAACGCCATGAAGCAGGCAAACACCAGCATGACCAGAAACAGCACCACCGTGCCGGCGCGGGAACGGTTTACCCGCCGGCTGCGGTTGAGCGATCGGATTCCCTTTCGCATATGATCTCTCCTTTCTGCGGTGTCAGTCTCCGATCTTGCGGAGCAGGCGCTGGACAAGCTGGTTAGCGCCGATCATCGTCAAAAACAGCAGTGTGGCAATGGCGGAGGCATAGCCCATTTCAAACCGGATGTTGCCGTAGTCCTGCAAATGGTGCACCATGGTGTGCAGCGCGTAGTTGGAGCTCGGAAAGCCGAAAATGCCGGTCAGAATATCGCCCATGCCGAACGAGCTTGTGATGCTCATCACGGCGCTGAACATCAGCTGCGGCTTCATGGAGGGCAGCGTGATGTACCACAGCTCCTGATAGCGGTTTTTGATCCCGTCCACGGCGGCGGCCTCATAGAGCTTGCTGTCCACGTTCTGGAAACCGGCGATCAGCGAGAGGAAGCCCGAGCCGAAGCTCATCCACAGCACCAGGATGATGGCAGCCGCCATCATATACGTCGGGTCGGTCAGCCACTGGATCGGGCTGTAGATGATGCCGAGATCCAGAAGGATGCCGTTTAAAAACCCGTAGGAGTCGCCGCTGTAGATGATCTGCCAGATCATATACGCGCCGCCGCTGATAACGGGAGCATAAAACAGCAGCGTCAGAAGCGCCCGCAGCTTCGGGCCAAACTCATTGACCAGCCATGCGAGCAGCAGGCTCAGGAAAAAGCCCACAGGCCCCGTCACGACCGAAAGCAGCAGCGTATTTTTCACCGCCGTCATGAACAGGCTGTCGTCCAAAAGCAGCGTAAAGTAGTTTTGCAGTCCCAAAAACCGCGGCGGCTCAAGCACGTTGAAATAGGTAAAGCTCAGCCCGATCGACATCAGAACCGGCACGACCGTAAAGACCGTAAAAATCAGCATATACGGCAGAACGAACGCATAGTCGTCCCAATAGCGGATCAACGCGATCGGCTTTTTTCTGCCAGCCGTTTCCCCTGCTCTTTTCATGCTTTGCAACCATTCCTTTCCGGTTTCCGGTCAAGCGCGGCGGCGTTTTTACGGCTCCAAGCCGAACTCCCTGCGCTTTGTCAGGATCTCGCGGTCAATATCCTGTACCGCGTCGTTGAGCGTTTCCCGCACGTCCTCATTGTCATAGGCGATATTGCGGAAGGCAAAATCAAAATGCCGCGAGGTAAAGTAGCCGCCGGGCACCTCCGGCACGGCCTTGACGTACCGGCTCTGTGCGAGCAGACTTCTCTGCATGTCTGCCGACCACTGCACGCGTTCCATCGTCAGGCGGTTGGCGGAGTTATAGCGGGCGGCAGCGCCGACCACGCTCTCCAGCTCCTTGCCGTAGGCCGTCTGGATATCCGCCGAGGTCCACCACTGCATAAATGCCCAGGCGGCGTCCTCCTTTTCGGTCTGCGCCAGCATGACGCAGCCGGTGACGGTGCCGGCAGCGGTGTGATCCACCGTGCCGTCCTCACGCTTTGTTCCCGGTACGGGGAGCACGCCCCACTGCCCCTTGATCTCGGGGGCAAACACGGTCAGCTGGTTATAGGCCGTGTAATCCGCCACGGCAAGCGGCATCTCGCCCGTGCGGAAGCGGTTGGCAAAATCAAACGAGAGCGGCAGTCCGTACTGGGTGTACAGCGAGGACTGCAGCCGCATGGCGGCGATGCCCTCCGGCGTGTTGAGCGCCGAGCCGCGCCCGTCGGCGGTATACAGTGTGCCGCCCCGCTGATACAAAAACGCAAGATAATTCTGCAGGGTCGGCAATATACCCACCATGAGGCTGCTCTTCTGGATCTTGGGCAGCACCGTCATCAGGATGCTGTCCCATGTTTCCAGCTCTTTGGTCGAGATCGACAGCTCCTCTAAAATATCCTTGCGGTAGAACAGCATCGGAAAAGTCTGGGTCTCGGGCAGCGCATATACGCCGTTTTCCAGCGTAAACGGGATCAGCGCGCTGTCATAAAACTGCGCCGCCGTGTCGGCAAAGCCCGAAAAGCCGGACAGATCCTTCACGGCATGGCGTAGCGCAAAATTGAGCGGATCGGACTGCGCCTGTCCGAGCGATACGTCCGGACCGATCCCCGCCAGCACCGCGGGCAGCAGCGAACCGGCATTGACCAGCTGCAGATCGACGCCGATATGCTGCTCCGGCGTGAAGCGCTCGTTGGTGAGCTGCTTTAGAATCTGCGCCTGATCGCGGCCCGCCGCCGTCCAGACGCGGATCACGGTATCGGCGCCGTCGCCGACATCGCCGATCGAGTCATAGTCGCTCGTAAACGAAGCGATAAACTGCCCGATATAGTGTCCGATCAGGGAGAACGCGCCCGCTTCGCCGCGCGGCAGCTTTGCCGTCGGCGGGACGAGCATCACGCGGTCAAGCTCCAGCGGCTGCTCCATGATGCCGTTCATCCAGGTGCCGTAGGAGGAGACGTTGTCCTTAAAGGTTTTCAGCCGGTAAACAATGGTGTCGGGATCCTCGGTGATGCCGTCGATCTGCAGATACAGCCGCCGGATCGCCGCCGTGCTTTGTCCGCCCATCGCGTTCAGCGCCGTGATCTCCTGTTCCAGTTTGCGAAGCGCCGTGCCGAGCTCGCCCAGCTCCTCGAGCACGTCGGGGATCAGCTCTTCAAAATGATAGTCGCGGTAGACATCCGGATCGGGGCCGGTCACGACGACAATGCGGCGATAGAGCAGATTCATCTGATCCATCAGCGTCCGCGCCTTGCCGAACACCTCGCCGTATTTACCCATGCCGACACGCATCCGGATCGTGTGGGTGCCCGCGGTCAGATAGAAGCGGTAGCGGTCACCGGCGGCGTTTTGCAGTGCCCCGCACTGCCAGCCGTTGTCAAATCCGAAGCTCAGATCAGCCGCCTCGGCAAACGGCAGCTCGCCGTCGGTATACAGCTCGCGCACGCTGACGTCGTTCGTTTTCAGCGCCTGTTTAAAGCGGAAGGCGATGGCGTAAAGTCCGCTCTGCTCCACCGGGATCTCCCATTCGAGCCACTGCCCCTGCGTTTTCCACTGGGAGCCGCCGATCGTGTTGTAGCGGATCAGGCTGACATCCTGCGGCGTCGTCAGCGGCGAGGTGCGGTCGGTCAGCGAGAACATCGTCTGATCCGACTTTGCCGACGCCGCCTCCGCCTCGACGGTCACGGTCTGTTTAGCATCGGTATAGCCCGCCTGCGCATAGCCCTTTTCGACCTCCGCATAGCTTTGCGGCGGCGTGTACGGGGCAAACGTCAGCCCGCCGAGCAGCATCGGCTCGCGCACCGCCTCAAGCGTGACGGTATGCTCGCCCGCCGTCAGATAAAACCGCAGCGGCCCATTGGTATAGCCGGAGGAGTCCTCCGCCCATTTCTGCTCCCAGCGCGGACTTTCCACCTGCGCCGTGCGCAGCTGGTTGCCCTTGCGGTCAACCTGCGCCTCCGCCGTCTTGTTGACCCACACGCGCTCAAATGAGACCTCGTCCGCCTCCGCAAACGGCAGGCTGCCGTCGAGCAGGATGCGGCGCAATATCGCGCTGCCGTCGCCCGCGCAGGGGTAATAGCGGAAGCGCAGGGCATAAAGCCCGGTCTCCGGCACGGTAAACCGCCAGCTCACACTGCCGGAATCGGCAAGCAGCAGCGCCGTTTTGCTCTTATCCTCCGGGTCCTCCTGTATTTCCGGCGCGGGCGTATCCTGCCCCGCCGTAAAGGCGGAAAGCGTGACCGCGATCTCGGTCTCTGCCTCGGCGGCGTCGGCGTGGCGCGCCGCATAGACGGTGTAGCTGTCCGCCTTTACCGCCGTTTCGGCTGCCGCCTGCTCATACAAAGCGGAAAGCGCGTCAGCCGCCGAGACAGCCGGCACGGCAGCTGACAGCATCGCCGCTGCCGCCGAAATGCAGACCGCCCGTTTGACCCATTTGCCCACTGCAATTTTTCTCATGGAAACGCCCTCCGATGGTTTTCAGACGAATTCAGCCGCTGTCGGGTGCGGGCATCCGCCCGCTTGCTTACTTCGTTTCGGTCAGCAGATAGACGCCGACATCCTGCGGCCGCACCGTGACCGAGAACGCCCACGGGCGTCCGGACACGTCGACCGGCTCGCCGCTGTAGAGGTCGGTCACGCTCACGTCACCGCTGCCCGTCAGACCGATACGCTCGTATTCCGGCGTGACGGTCACGGTCTTTTGCTCGTTTTCGCGGTTCGGGATGATCAATATCGCCTTGCCCGGAATGAAGCGGGCATACGCCTGCAGCGGATTGTCCCAGCCGTCATAGCGGGAGACGACCTTTTCTATGTTGGCATCCCGCGTGCGGGGCGCAAACTGCTCGAATACGTCGGCGTGATCCCGCCGGATGCCGATATAGCGCTTGACGTCCTCGAAAAACACGCGGTTTTCCGGCTCGTCGATGGAATCCCAGTTGATGCGGTTAAAATACATCACGATGCCGTTTCCGGCGTCGCCGAACAGCATCTCGACCGGATTGTTCCACTCCTCGCCGATCCACCAGAGCGGGATAAACGGCGAAAACAGCGCCTGATACGCGATCTTGAGCCGGTTGCCGCGCACGGTAGGCTCGTGGTCGTCGTGGCAGAGCAGATTAAAGGTATAATACCGCAGATCGCCGCCGTGTCCCGTCTGCTGCATCTGATATTCGCCGACGCGGTAGCCGGTGCGGACGCAGTCGACAATGTTGTTGCGGAAAAACGCCTCGCTGTTGTGGCCGTATTCCTTCTGCAGCGCCGCCATCTCCTCGGGCTTATCCCAGGGGACCGGCGTGGGACCCCAGCCGACATCGATCTCATTGATATGGAACGCGCCCTTGTGCTGGCTCCTGCACTCCGCCATGACCATGATCTTGCGGCCGCGGCTCAGGCAGGCGTCGACGATCTCCTTGAAGTAATAGCCGGAGGTATCCGGCGCCAGATCCACGCGGAAGCCGTCGGCGCCGGTCTCGACGATGAACTTCACTGCCGCCGCGGTGTAGAAGTCCTTCAGTGCGCGGCTGTTCCAGTCAAATGCCCAGCCGCCCCAGCACTCGCGCAGCGGCTGCTCGAAAAATTCCGGATGCTCGGTCACGAGCGGGCTTTTCTTGCTCGTGCCCCACACGATTGCGTCGAAGATCACGCGGATGTTGCGCTTGTGCGCCTCCTCCACGAAGCGGCGCACGACCTGCATACAGCCCTCCTGCGTCTCCTCGCCGGTCAGCGACGTGTCGATCAGGTGGATGCCGAAATTGCTGTAGCCGTTGTTGCCGAAGCTCGCGCGGTTCTCCGTCTGGCGTTGCCAGATCGGGTTGATCCACAGCCCGTTGACACCGGTCTCGGCAAAGTGGTCAAGCACGCGCACCGCCGACTGGAACGTTCCCTCCGGCGTAGCGGTCTCGATCCGAAACTGCGTCATGACAAGGTGCTTTTCCCAATCGGGGTAGCCGTTTTCCATGACGACCTGCTCATCCGGCACATATGCCGGCAGTTTGGATGCGTTGTTGATTTTGGATGCGTTGTTGATCATGATCTATCTTCCTTTCTTCAAAAGCCCTGCTTTTTTCAGGACCGTTCTGCTTTCTCCTGCGGAATCAGCTCCACCGCAAGCTGCCCGATGCCGAACGGGACCACGGCATAGTCGTCCGTCCAGGTCGCCGCGCCCTCTGGCACCTCCGGCGAGACAAAGTCCTCGTAGCCGTAGACGCCCTCAAAGGTATCGACGCCGACAAAATTCGGGTTGCCCATGATGTGGTGGTGCGGTCCGAGCGCATTGCGGTTGTGACCGTAGGCGACGACCTCGATCCGGTTTTCCGGCTCGGTCAGCCACTTTGTCAGCTCCACGCGGAAGGGGCGCGTCACCATCATGCCCGCTTCATTGCCGTTGACAAACACCGCAGCCGCCGTGCAGGCGGGGGCTGCCGCCTCCAGAAACGTCCGCTTTCCCTCCTGCCGCGGCAGCGGGAAGCAGTACCGCGCGTTGCCGCGGTAGAACCAGCAGTTTTGTGCCGTGATGTCCGCATAGCGGCGCTCTTTAGCGTCACGCAGCACAAAGCCGCCCGACTCCAGCCGGTAGAGATACGGCTCGCATTCCCGCCGTCCCTCATGGCACACGTCAAAATCGCCCAGTATGTACAGGCTCTCCGGCTCTATCTCATAGAAAAAGATGTTTTTCACGGTCTCGAACACCTTGTCCCGATCCCGTTCCACCCTCTGCCCCTTGGCTTCATAGGTGATCTCTACGGTGTTTTCGCCCCGCACGACCGCCGCGCCGATCGCGTAGCGTCCGATCGAGCGGTCGATATACCATCCCGTGCGCTCCATCGGCATCGGCGTGCCGTTGACGGCAAACGCCACGGCGCCGCTGTCCTCAAAGGCGAGCGTCAGCCCCGTAGGGTCGCTCATCTCGCAGCGGAAAGTATACCGCATCCGCAGCGTCATGCGGCCGTCCGCCGCGCTGCCGCGGTAGATCTCATTGAGCAGGTGGATGACCGGCTTTTCCGGCGAATACGGCGCGCCGTTGACACTGAACGCGGCGTAATCGACCGTCAGCACGTTCGGGTCGGTGAGCGTGACCTTTGCCGCCCGGACGGGCAGGCATTCAGCCGCCTGCCGCACGCGCAGCGCCGAAGCGGCGCTCCGCTCTGCCCTGCGCACCATGATCACCTTCATCTCGCCCGCCGCAAGGTCAATCCGCGCCACGGTCTTTTTACCGGTGAAATCGCTGTCGAGCGGCTGCATCGCACCGTCGGTCAGGCGGCAGAGCGTCATCTCTGCGGCATACGGCACCGAAAACTGCAGATCGCGGTATGCGCCGACAGCGCCCGCGTGGAACAGCATCACACTCTGGGTGCCCCCGTCAAAGGTGCAGCGCAGGACGACGTCCTTCGGGAGATCCCGCTGCGGTCCGCCCGTCAGCTGTGCCGTGCGGCAGAAGCCGACCGCTTTAAACGCCTTGATCCACAGGTCACGGCGATTGCGGATCACCACACCCTCACCCGCCGCAAACAGCGGCTGCTCTGCGCCGAGATCCACCCGCTGCGGGCGGCGGTTGACAAACCACACGCGCACGCCTGCCGACAGCGCCCCGCGGATCAGCGCAAGCTGCGCCGTACTCACCGAGGGCATATCCGGCACGATCAGCGTGGTATACCGAAACGGCCCCGCCTGAATACCGTCGTTTGTCACGCACACACCCGCCTGCGCCATCACGGCCTCGTCGCCGATGTCAAAATCGATCTGGGCGTCCAAAAGGTTGCTCAGCAGCAGGCGGAATTGGTTGGAGGCGGCGTTGACCGCGAGATCCTCACCGTCCGCCGACAGCGCACAGCCGCGGCAGCCGTCCACATCCGACAGCACAAGCACCTGCGGCCGGCGCGAACCGGCATGCGAAAACTGCGCCGCCCGCTTCATCCAATCCAGAAAGGCATATGTCCGCTCCCACCACGGCTCCTGATAGGAGAAAAACGCCGGATAATCCCGCTTGCGGCGTCCCTTGATCGTATACGCCGCCAGATGCAGACAGGGCAGATCGACCCCGAACACCGTGTGCCAGCCCCAGATACGCGCAAGCTCGGCAAAGCTCACGTCCCATCCCGCACAGCCGAACACTTCGCTGAGCACATGCGGCTTTTGCAGCATTTCCGCCGCGCCGGTCACCTGCTTCAGCAGCACGGGCGACGCCAGTCGGCGGCCCAGATGGTCAATTCCCGGAATCTGCTCGTAGATGTAATTCGCCATCACGCCGCCGTTTGAGAGGATCTGTCCCCGCAGACCGTCCTCCCCCGCGTAATGCCCCGTCAGCATAAGTCCGTTTTCGGCGCACCAGCCGCCGATCTGCGCGCTGAAACTCTGGCGGAAAAGCCCGCCGAGCGCCCGCATATAGCGGTCACAGAACGCCTCGTCAAAATACGCCTTATCGAGCTTCCACAGCTCGTCGAGTACGTCGCCGCCGTAATTCTCCGCATAGAAGTCCGGCAGGGCGAAGCTGTAAGTCGTCCGGTGGCCGAACATCTGCGGCTCGTCGGTGAAGATGCCCTTGATCACGCCGCCGAAATACTGCCCGAACCGCTGTTTGTACACCTCGTGCGTGCGGCGGATAAACTCGCGCATCGTTTCGCGGTCGAGCACATCCACATAATTTTCGTCCGGCATATAATACGCCACAAGGCTGTCGGCGGTGATCTCCGTCAGCGGGATCCGCCGACAAGCGCCCTGCCCGCGCACATACGCCGCCAGAATGCGCTCGGGCGGCACATCGGGCATACCGGCGGAGAAGTGCAGAGCTTTATACTGGTAGCTTTCCCCCATCGCCGGGATCGCGCCGCCGCAGAAGCCGCTCGGCCAGCCGTTTTCGTCGTAGAGATAGACCGAAAGCCCAAGCTCCTGTGCCAGCTCCACGCAAAGCCCGAAGCGGTCAAACCACTCCTCCTGCATATAGGGGATCTCCAGCCCTGCCCGCGCATGCACAAAAAAGCCGGTGAAGCCCTGTGCCGCCATCTCGCGCACCTGGCGCTCGATCTCGGCGCGCTCCATGGTGCCGTTGAAGCTGTAAAATGCAAGCATTTCGCCGCCTGCCTGTGTTTTCTTCTCCATTTGCGTACACTCCAGACAATTAAAGCGCTTTAACAAAAAGGCGCAATTCCCGTTCTTACCCGCTCGGCGCTGGGGGCATCCGCATGACCCGCCCCTGCCCGCCGTTTGCTTATACCATAGTAGCACAATAAGTACCATGTTGTCAAGATAATTTTTATTCCTTTTCACCTGCACCTGATTTGCATATCCTTGCTTTCCGTGTTGTGATAAAGCGTTTAACTACAAGGAAACAGCCGGATCTTCCGCCGCTTCCGTCCGCTTGGACCCTTGTCCGGGTCTGCCCGGGGTCCGTCCGGGGTCCGTCCGGGTCTGCAACGGGAATCGGGAAACGGGTGGTTTACCGGTTTAACTCCCGAGGCTGATCTCCCCGGACCCTTGCGGGGATCGCCGCCTCTCGCCGGTCATGTCACAATGCCGCCGTTCCCCGGTCCCGCACGCCCGGAATCCCGGTGTTTCTGCGGTTGGCGGCGGCTTTTCCGCCGTTTGCCCGGCATTTTTCGCAGTTAAAGCGGTTTAATTTTTGGGAACACCGACCGCTCACTACAATTGCTCTATTATTGTACCGAATCGTTCGCCAAAATGCAACCGGTAAATCCCCTAAACGTCAGATTATTTTTTGTGCATTCTGCAAAATTCTTTTTCGCACATTCCCCCTGCCGGGAGCGCACAAACGGCGAGAGCCGCGGCGTTCGCACGCCGTTTGCCGCAGTCCGCGCAGATTTCCCTTGACAAATCTCGTTTTATCGGGTTTAATAAGTATATATGTATACCGCTTTACCGCAATCGGACAAAGGAGGATGCTTACCTTGGCAAGGGTAACGATCTACGATGTTGCCCAGGAGGCGCGCTGTTCGACAGCGACCGTGTCTCTTGTGCTGAAAAAAAGCGATCGGATCAAGCCGGAAACGCAGCAGCGCGTTATGCAGGCCATTCATAATTTGGGCTACACGCCGAACTACCTGGCGCAGAGTCTCAGCAACAAATCCACCAAAACGCTGGGTCTGATCGTTCCCAACATTGAAAACCCGCTGTTTTCCCAGTATATTGCGGGCGTTGAGGACTACGCCCGTTCGCAGGATTACGAGCTGATCCTCGGCATCTCCAACTCGAACAGCGAAAAGGAAGATTTCTACATCACGATGCTGCAGCGAAAGCGCGTTGACGGTCTGCTGTTCTTCCCGACGTTTTTGGGCGCGCTCTCGGAAAAGATCTCGCTTTTAAATTCCAAGGACACGCCGCTCGTGCTGTGCGGCAGCTCCGGTCAGGGGGCGGTCGGGCTGTCCTATGTCAAGTGCGACAACCGCATCGGCTCCTTTATGGCGATCAACCACCTGATCGACATCGGCTGCCGACGGATCGGGTGTATTTTTCCGGTCATCGACCGCCAGCAGTGTCAGAGCCGTCTGGTCGGCTATCAGGACGCCCTGTACTACCACAGCCTGCCCTATGACGAGGGGCTGATCCGCACCTGCTCGCCCGAAAGCGAGGTCATCTATGAAGCCACCCGCCGGTTTTTGCAGGAAAAGCAGCCGGACGGCATTTTCTGCCTGTATGACTATGCGGCTATCCCGGTCATGAAGGCGATCATGTCCTTAGGGCTGCGGATCCCGGAGGATATCTGCCTGATCGGCTATGACAATATCCACCTGTCCGCCTTTACCCCCATCTCCCTCTCGACGATCGACACCCACGGCGCCGAGGTCGGCCGCCGGTCGGCGGAGCTGCTGATCCGGAAGATCAACAACCCGGAAGAGCCGCTGCATCAGGTCATTATCAAGCCGGATCTGATCGTCAGAGAATCCACGGCGGCGGTAAAACCCGCCGCGATGGGATAAACAACATCAGAAAAAGGCTTTGCAACAGCAGAAAAGGGCTTTGCCGTATGGCAAAGCCCTTTTTGTCGTTTTCAGCCGCCCGGCACTCAGCGTTTGGCGGTCGTCTGCCCCGCTGCCGTCGTCTGCACAGAGGTTGCAGTACCTGTGCCGGAGGTGCCCGTTCCCGTACCGGTCGTGCCCGTACCGGACGTGCCGGTGCCGGTCGTCGCCCCGGATTCGGACATATCCGGCGTGCTGCTGAACAGCGTCAGCGCCATCTGCAGCTGGTCGTCCTCTTTTTCATCGCGCAGCTCAAAGGCGTTGCTGCCCGTCAGCGCCACCTCGCGGTCCGGCGTCAGACCGGTACCCTCCCAGCTGCCGCCCTGGATCAGCTCCAGCGTGCCCACCGACACGCGCACGGCGGCGCTGCCGGATTCCAGCGTAAAATACTTTTGCAGGCGGGCATGTCCCTTTGTCTTATCGCCGACCAGCGTCGCGCCGCCGCACTCGCGCAGCGCACCCGCCATCAGTTCCGCCTCGCCCTCGGTATCGGCATTGACCAGAACCACCAGCTTGTCGGTCACCTGGGAGACGGACATGGAGGTATATACCGTCGGCTCCTGCTTGGCATCCCCCGATACCAGCCGCGCATATGCGCCGCGGGGCAGCAGATAATCGAGGATCTGACACGCCGCATCCACGCTTCCCCCGGCATTGCCGCGCAGGTCCAGGACATACTGCACCGCGCCGTCCTCGGACAGGGCGTTCAGCGCCTCGCGGAACTGCTCGGGCGTATTGTCGGACAGGCGGCGCAGACGCAGATAGCCGGTCGTGCCGTCGGACAACACGCGGCTGTCCACGCTGTCCACCCGGATGGTGGTCTGGGACAGTGTAAACGAGAGCGATGCATCGCCGCGCTTGACCGCGAGCAGCAGCTTGGCGGGATTATGCAGACGGCGCTCCACCGTCGCACTGTCCTCCGCCGTCACAGTCTCCTCGTCGATCGCCGTGATGACATCCTCTTTATGCACCCCCGCCGTATCGGCAGCGGAATCCGTGTAGACGGCAGAGATCACCACTTTGCCGTCACGAACCGCCGTTTCCAGCCCGAAGCCGGTGTAGCTGCCCTCCAGCTCGTGCGAGATCTCGGCATATTCCTCCGCCGTAAAATAGGCGGCATACGGGTCGCCGCATCCGGCGGCATAGCCCTCGGCCAGCGCCTGCCGCAGCGATTCCTCATCTACCGTTCCTGCGTAATTCTCACGGATCGCCTTATCGACGTCGGCGATAAAGTCGTACATGACCTCCCGCTCCGCCACGCCGTTGACGATGCTGCTGAAATAGCGCATCGACAGCATGACGGTCGCCGGGACCGTCACCGCCATAGCCAGCAGGATCAGCGCGATCGTCACGCCGAGCGACACTTTTCGGTTCATGGATCATTCCTCCCTCACTAGGCGGATCATTATTTTACCAGATAGCCCTTTTTGATAGAATCCACGGCTTCGCCGTTGACACGCACCTCAAAATGCAGATGCGGCCCCTCCGCCTGTCCGGTCTCGCCGACCAGTCCCAAGACGGTCTTTCCGCGCGTCACCGTGTCGCCGACCGACACCTTGCGCTTGGACATATGGGCGTAGCGGGTCACGATACGGCGTCCCTGTCCGTCATAACCGTGGTCGACCTCGACATAGTTGCCGAAGCTCCAGTGATAGGTCGAGGTAATGACCTTGCCCGACTCGGCGGCATAAATTTTGGAACCGGCGGCGTTATAGCCGCCAATATCGTAGCCGCGGTGGAAGCGGCTCGTGTTCAGGTTGCCGATCTGTCCGCGGGGACCGAACACCGAGGTGATCGATTTGAGGTTCGGGGTCGGCCAGAACAGCGGCAGCGTAATGGAGCCGGAAACGGTGGAATCCTGTTTGAGCAGATCCTTAAGGCGGTTATCCACCTCCTGCTCGGCGCGCTCCGCCTCCTTGAGCTTGCTCTGATAGTATTCGACGTCCTGCTCCAGGCGGGCGATCGTCTTTTTGCGCTCGGCGCACAGGCTGTCCAGCTCCGCCTTTTTGGCGTCGCTCTTCTTTTTCAGCGCATTGGTCTCCGCCTTTTCCTTTTCCAGCTCCGCCTTCTCGTTTTCCAGCGTCGTCTTGCGCTCGCTGATATCCGCAAGCTCCTGCTCCATCTCGTCGATCAGCTCCTGATCCTTCTCGGCAATGCAGGACATGACCTTGGATCTGAGCAGATAGTCGGTATAGCTGCCGCTGTCGAGCAGCATCTGCAGCGTGGAGACGTTGCCGGTCTTGGCGAGCGCGCGCATGCGCTGCTGCAGCCGCGCATATTCCTCGGAGTGGGCAGTATCGGCATCGGCAAGCTCCTGCGCCGTCTGGTCGATACGCTTATTCTGGGCGTAGATCTTGTCGTTTAATGCGTCGATCGCATCCTCGAGCAGGTCGATCTGCTCGCTGACTGCTTCGATCTGCTTATCGTAATACTCCTTGTTCGCCTTGGCGGTGGCAATATCCTTGTTGGAGGAATTGATCTTGCCGCGGTAGGAGGCGGCGTCCTTTTCCAGCTGCTGGAGCTTTTTCTCCAGATCGCTGACGCTGTCGGCTGCGGCGGTCGCGCCGAAGCCCGCTGCGCCGCACAGCAGCGCTCCGCACAGCAGCAGCGCCGCCAGACGTATCCCGGTTTTCTTCACGGAGGATCGCTCCTTTCTCAGTCGGGGTTATGGACAACTTCTTCTTTGAGATACCGCGTAACGGAGATCGCGCTGCCGACGGCGCCGATCAGCACGCCCGCGAGCACGAAGCCCGCCAGAAGCGGCACCGCATGCGCGGAAAACGCCACGGGCTTGCCGAGCACGCCGAAGGTGAACATGCCGGAGAGCCGCCCGTAGATGTAGTAGAGCAGACCGTAGGCTATGCCGCCGGACAGCAGCCCGAGCACAACGCCCTCCACCATAAACGGAATACGGATAAAGGTATTCGTCGCGCCGACGGATTTCATGATGCGCACCTCAAGCCGCCGGTTATACACGGTCAGCTTGATGGTATTGGAAATGATAAACAGCGACACGATCAGCAGAATGGCGATGACCCAGCCGCTGACCGAGAACACGGTGCTGCGGATGCCGGTCAGCGTCTTGGCGAGGTCGCCGTTATAGCTGACATCCTCCACATGCGGCAGGGTCTTGATCTCCGTGATCAGCCGGTCGTAGTCGCTCAGATCCTCCACCGTCACCAGAAAGGTATCGGGCATGGGGTTGTCCTCGCCCTGAAAGCTCTCATACAGCTCCGCGGGCAGGTCGCCGCTGTGCCGTTCGAGCATTTCCTCCCGCGTGATCATCTCGACACCGCGCACATGGTCAAGCCCGTCAAGGGCCAGCTGCAGATCCAGAAGCTCCGCCGTGCGGCAGTTTGATTCCGCGTAGACCGCCACGACATTCTGCGCGTAGACCCAGTCAAAGGTGCTGTTTAAATTGGCCAGCAGCAGATAGGCGCCGCCGGTCAGGAGCAGGCAGGAGACCAGCACGCCGACCGAAGCCACCGCCATCAGGGCATTTTGCCAGATGCTGCGGATGCCCTCACGCATCAAATAGCGAATACTGTTTGCGCGCACGGGCTGTCCCTCCTTCCCATAATCCGTCGGAGACCACCCGTCCGTCGGAGATCTCGATCACGCGGCGGTGAAACCGGCTGACCAGCCCCCGCTCATGCGTCACCATCAGCACGGTCGTGCCGAGACGGTTGATCTCGCTGAGCAGCTGAACGATCTCAAAGGACAGCTCGGGGTCGATGTTGCCGGTCGGCTCATCCGCAATGATCAGCTCGGGGTTGTTCACCAGCGCCCGCGCCAAACTCACCCGCTGCTGCTCGCCGCCCGACAGCTCGTCGGGATAGGCACGCGCCTTGCCCTGCAGATCCACCAGCCCGAGAATATACGGCACGCGCTTGCGCACCTCACGCTGCGACGCGCCGATGACGCGCATCGCAAACGCCACGTTGTCAAATACCGTCATGTTGCGGATCAGGCGAAAATCCTGAAACACGACCCCCATCGTGCGGCGCAGATAAGGCACGTCGCGGGGGCGCAGGGCATTGAGGTCAAAGTCCCCCACCCGGATCGACCCGCCGGTGGGCACCTCCTCCCGCATGATCAGTTTTAAAAATGTACTCTTGCCCGCGCCGGACGCGCCGACAATAAACACAAATTCGCCGTCGCCGATGCTAAGGCTCACATCTTCGAGCGCGGTCACACCGTTGTCATAGGTCTTGCTGACATGATCGAATACGATCACCGAATGCCACCTCCTGTTCGGTTCAAAAACGTTCTATCGTCTGCGGCAAAAGCCGCGAAATATTCGCACTCAGCCGACAAGGCTCCCGCCTGCCGGTACCGCCCGCAGGCGGCCGTTGCCGCAGGGGCGCGGCACGCGCCGCTTCCCCTGCCTGTTACCATACCACACGCCGCCTGTTTGCGGCAAGATTAAAAATCCTGTCAATTCTCCCGCCATTTGGAAACGATCGCGGGAGAAAACAGCTTTTCCCGCCGAAGGGACTGCCTTCGGCGGGAAAAGGCGTGATCCTGCCCCGTTTTCCGGGGCAGACACATCAATACTTCGTCGGGTTCACCTGCAGGTATTTCTTGACCATGAGCGCCACTTTAAACACAATGGCGTCGTCGAACTCGCGCAGATCGAGACCGGTCAGGCGCTTGATCTTCTCCAGGCGGTAGACCAGCGTGTTGCGGTGCACGAACAGCTTGCGGGACGTCTCGGACACGTTGAGGTTATTTTCAAAGAAGCGCTGGATCGTGAAGAGCGTCTCCTGATCGAGAGAGTCGATGGAGCCCTTTTTGAACACCTCGTTGAGGAACATGCCGCACAGCGTGGTCGGCAGCTGATAGATCAGGCGGGCGATGCCGAGATGCTCATAGCTGATGATGATCTTCTCGGTATCAAACACCTTGCCGACCTCGAGCGAGACCTGCGCCTCCTTGAAGGAGCGCGCCAGATCCTTGATGCCCTCGACCACGGTGCCGATACCGACGGTGGCGTGGGTATAGAACTCGCTGCCGAGCGTATCCACGATGGAGCGCGCGAGCTTTTCGAGGTCATGAACGTCGATACCCGGACGGATCTCCTTCACGAGCGCGATATCGGTGTCATTGATATTGAGCACAAAGTCCTTGTTCTTATCCGGGAAGAGGTTCTGGATAATGTCAAAGGCGGACACATCCGAGCGGTTGCCGATGCGGATGAGCAGCACCACGCGGCTGACATCGTTGTTGAACCGCATCTCGCGGGACTTCAGATAGATGTCGCCGGGCAGGATGTTATCGAGGATCACGTTCTTGACGAAGTTGCCGCGATCGTACTTCTCGTCATAATACTGCTTGATGTTGGCAAGCGAGACCGCCATCAGCGAGGCAAAGCGGGAGGCCTCCTCGTCGGTGCCCTCCACAAACAGAATGTTCTCGCAGTGCGGGCGGTTGCCGAACGGCTTGTAGGTGCAGGTGTCCAGAACAAACGTCTGGGTCGCGGTGAAGGATTCGGCGGTCAGCGACGGCACGATCTCGCCGATGCGGCTCAGATCGCTGCACGCGATGATGGACATTCCCTCGTCGATCACGCCAACGGTGCGGTCGATCGCGTCCTTCATCTGATGGATGACGCCCTGGAAGAGTCGGTTGGACATAGTTGATTTCCCCTTTTCTCTGCGCCGTCCCGTAAGCGGGCGACCCTCTGGCCGAAACAGCCCGCACCCGCGGCGGCGGTGAATTTTGCGGAGCGGCCATGCGGTCTTCTCCCGCGCGGGAGAAAAACCTGCCGGGACAGGCTCCGATCCGTCTGATCCCGCATCCCCCTCTGGGGAGCGGACGGTGTCGGCTTTGCCGCGTCCGCACAGACTACGGGTCATTGTATCCATTTTACACAATTCACCGGAAAATTGCAAGGAAAAATTGCTTTTTTTCAAATTATTTTTATTTTGTTCTTATTTAACAGCGATTCCCGCCCCGTTTTTCGACGCCAAAGCGGGAAAAACGCCGCTTTTCCGGCGGAATATCCGCCAAACGGCGGCACTGTCCCGACTTTTCCCTTGCATAATCCGCAAAACGGGTGTATACTGAATGGCTGTACACAAAAGCGCGGCGCAAGCCGCCGGTTTTGAGGAGGCACCAGATTCCATGAAAGCACCGGCAATGATCGCGGCAGGGTGGCTGCTTTTGCTGTCCCTGTCCGGCTGCACGTTTGTTCCGCTCGGCGGCGAAAGCAGTGCAGGATCCCCGTCCGCGCCGACATCCGCAGCGGCGCAGACGACCGAAAAGACCGAACCGCCGACGACGAAAGCGCCGGAGATGGCGGAAAATCCGCTGACCGGCGTAAAGGATATGGAGAAGGGTATTTCGACCCGCCCGGTCGGCATCATGCTCGGCAACGACTCCCGCTCCCGCCCGCAGTGCGGCATCGACCGCGCCGACTGGTATTTTGAGGCGGAGACCGAGGGCGGCATCACCCGCATTATGGCGGTGTTTGCCAGCACCGCCCGCGTGCCGGACAAGCTCGGTCCCGTGCGCTCCGCCCGCACGCCGTTCGTGCTGCTGGCGCAATCGCTCGACCTGATCTATGCCCATGCGGGCGGCAGCAAGGCGGCGCTGGCGGCGCTTGGCGAGCGCGATCTCGCGGACGTGAACGCGCTGCGATATGACGGCTCGCTGTTCTGGCGCGACAAGGCGCTGCGGTCGGAGCGCGGCTACGAATACAGCCTCGTGACCTCGGGAAAAAATCTCACCGCGATCGCCAAGCAGCAGAATTTCCGCACGAGCAGCAAGGCGGGACTGCCGTTTCGGTATGACCGCGGCCTGACCTCGGGCAGCGCGGCGACCGAGCTGCAGTGCCGCGTGTCGCGCGGGCAGACGGTCAACTTCAAATACTACCCCGACGAGGGGCTGTATTACAAGCGCAACGGCACGCTCAGCAATCCCAAGACCCACGCGAGCCTTTCGGGCGTGCAGCTCTCGGCTGCCAATGTGGTCGTGCTGTTTGACCGCCGCTATGCGGAAAACAAGACCACGATCGGCTTTGACCTCACGGAGGGCGACGGCAAGCTCTTCACCGGCGGGCGCATGCGGGATATCCGCTGGAAGCGCACCGCCGACGCGCTCCGGCTCTATGAGACGGACGGCACGGATGCCGGCGTCGCCCGCGGCAAGACCTATTTTCTGCTTGTGGACCGCGACCTGCGCAGCGACACTTTCGGGCGCGGCTGACCCCTTCAAAAGTGACGAACGCCCCCGCACGGTTCAAAAAGAGCCGTGCGGGGGCGTGTGTTGTTTTACGCGGTTTTGGTCAGCTTCTGATACACCTGCGCGGTTTGTTTCGCCAGATCGCGATACCCGGCACCGTCTTGTGAGGTTTTCCCCTCACATAACAGCGAAAAATCCGACAGGAACAGGTCTTCAAGCTGTGTATCGGTATAGACCTCTCGCAGCGAAGTGTCAACCGTTAGGCCGTTGGCCTCGAACAGCTTCAGCAGGTAGTGTCCCCCTGCCGATTTCAATGCGTCCTCGGTGTAAGTTGTCCTGCACAATCCCATTTGCCGCAAAACGGCCTCCGTGCGCATGATCAGCTCGATTGTGCCATCATAATCGATGCTCATCGTATAGGTGCAGGCATCGGTCTCCCCCTTCAGGAATTTCGGTGTCACCTCAAGGACCAGACCCTCGGCTGTGTCTTCGGCAACGCCGTCCGGCAGGGAAAGCCCGTTGTCCGAAAGCACCGCCAGCAGCTCACTGCCGGACATACCCGTCAGCTCGTCGGCAGTATACCTCTTTGTCGGCTCCTGCCGACAGCCGGCGGTCGCTATCCCCAAAATCAGCACCGCCAGCAAACACAGAAATCGTCGCATAAAACCCACCTTTCTTTTGTGCCTATTTACGCTTGTTCCGATTTGAAATCAATTGAAGTTGGTTGAATTCCCGGAGAACTCTTGTGTTTGTACACAATATAATATATCGAACTATTGTACGTTATGTTAGGAGCATAACTCACCCCATTTCTCGAACTTTCATTCGTCCAAACCTTTTGTCCCGGAGAAGAATATTTCCACTTAAGAGGCAATGTCCTCCCGGGTTTATGCGACCATTCGTTAACGGACACAGAAAACGGTCGCATAAAATGATAGTCAGCACCATTATTTGCTTTTCTCATAGCAATAACCTTAAAATACTGATCCGGGAGAGAATTTGGCTTTGCGGTTAAAGTATATCCCCAGTAACCCTCTGTTGCCAAATCAGCAAGAACCACATTAGCCATTTGAGATATAGACATGCTCAGACTAAAGCTTCTTCCGGACATTTGCCCGGGTTGAAGAAATTTATCCCTTTTTCCAAGAGAATAGGCATAACAGTTATACTTTAAATAAGAAGCATCCCATGAACCAATCATTGTGCTATCCTGTAAAGTATACGTGGCTTGGACTGAAGCAACAGATTCATTGCAAAGCCCCTTTTCACGAAGAATCCCCTCCAAACCAAGCAACAACTCATTTGACTGATCATAATTAAAAGGCAGCGTTAAAGCTTCAATTTTACCTTGAATAATCAGCGGTGTATACTCATAGACAAACTGCGCAGCCATTTCTCTATGCGACGAATAATCCTCAGGCAGATGGAGACCATTATCAAGCAATTCATCTAATAGTTCCAACTCATTTAGAGTTGAAATATTATCCTTTGTCAAGCTATTTTTCTCATTGGCATATGTCATTGCGGTCGGAAAAGAAAACACTAAAAGAAAAGCCAAAAATAAAGATATTGTCTTTTTCATTTCAAGCATCCTTCCTTTTAAACCGCTTATGCATCAGAGCAGTGAGAAAATTACGTTGCGTTTCACCTCCTTATCCAATTGTGTAATAAGCATTGTATGTTATCACCCCATCTCTGTTAACGCAGCCCGTCCTTCAACTGCGAAATCAATATCCCGTTTATGTCAGTACTTCTTCGCCTTTCCTGATTTGCCGTAACAATTAACAATAATATCATATATATTTTCTTTTATCAACAGAATTTAACATTATTTCACCAATGTGTTTGGCAACAGCGTCCGGCGGTTTACTTCGCCCGCAGCCCCTCCGCAATAAAGAACAGGCGCGGCATCGGCAGCAGCACCGCGCCGTTTTCCCGCACGGGATAATCCGCCGAAAGGGCAGCCTGCAGCGCCGACAAAAACGGCCCCCGCTCTGTCTCATCCAAGGCATCCAGATACGGGCGCAGACCGCCGCCGCGGTACCAGTCCAGCACGCCGCCGACCGAGTCGACCGTGTGATAATACACAGTCGTCCAGAGCTGCACGCGGGCAAACCGGCGGCAAAGGCAGTCATAATACCACTCCGGCTCCCGCACATGAAACGGGTAGACCGCCGCCAGCTGCGCCCACGCGCCGTCCGGCGCCGTCAGCTCCGCAAGGCGGGCAAGCAGATCGCGGCAGGGGCGTCCCCGCTCCTTAGAAAAGCGCAGATAACGCGCGGGATCCCAGTCGCCCATGACAGCTCCCCCCCCTTTTTTACAGCGAACGGATCACGCGGCAGGGGTTGCCGACCGCGAGACTGTTCGGCGGAATGTCCTTTGTAACGACGCTCCCCGCGCCGATCACGCTGTTGTCGCCGATGGTCACGCCGGGCAGCACCAGTGCGCCCGTGCAGATCCAGACGTTGTTGCCGATGGTCACGGGGTGAGTGTATTCCAGCCCGCGGATCCGCTCCTCCACGACCATGGAGTGTTCCTCGGTGATGATGCAGACGTTCGGCGCGATGAACACATTGTCACCGATGGTGATCTTGCCGCTGTCCATCAGCCGCCCGCCGACATTCATAAAGAAGTTGTCACCGACCGTCGTGTTGGTGCCGTAGGTGCAAAACAGCGGCTGCTCGACGACCGCATTTGCCCCGACATGCCCGAGCAGCTCGCGCAGCAGCCGGTCGCGTCCCTCGCGGTCCAGCGGGTTCAGCTGATTATACGCATACAGCGTCGCCGTGGTCTTTTCCCGCTCAGCGACCAGCGCGGGGTCGCCCGGCTGGTACAAAAGCCCGGCAAACGATCTCTCTTTTTCCGTCATTTTCGGTATCCTCCCGTCCCAAGACGCACACGGCGTCCGTTTACACGGACAGTATACAAAATTGCGGCGGCAATGGCAAGGGGAAAGGGCGCTTTTTTGCGCCCGTCCGGCACTGCCGCCCGTTTTTGCCGGCAAAACCGCCCCGTGCGGCTTTTTTGGCGGCACGGGGCGGGGGGGGATCATGCGGCGGTGTCCGAAGCGGTCAGCGTGCGCTCGAAAGCGTACAGCTCATCGCCAAAACGGTTGCCCTGATAGCGGCGCACATCCACTCCGCCGCCGTTTAACGTATAGGCGAGCGTCACCTGCACGGGCAGACTTTTGATCAGCCGGACCGTCCCCGTTTTCCGGCAGATCGCGGCTTCAAAATCCGCCACTGCCGCGATTCCCGCGGGATCGGTCAGCGTATATTCCCACTGCTCGCCCCCGTCGACCGTCACCTGCACGGAGCGCACCTCGCCGCGGTCCACCGGGCGGAAAAACAGCCAGGTGCGGTTTTGGATGATCAGCCACGCAGCCAGTCCCAGCACCGCCGCCGCAATAAGGATGATCCCCGTTTTCCGTTTCATCGCTTTACTCCCCTTTCCGTAAAATACCCTCACCGCCATTGTAGCAAATTCCGGCAGCCCTGTCAACGGCTATTCCGGCACAGTGTGCATTGTTTAACCGATATGAGCAAAATATTTGCCGCATTTGCGCTTTTGGTGCGGCGGCACGACCGGCGGCACACCGCTGCCGCCCGTTTTTGCCGGCAAAACCGCCCCGTGCGGCTTTTTTGGCGGCACGGGGCGGGGGAGAGATCATGCGGCGGTGCCCGAAGCGGTCAGCGTGCGCTCGAAAGCGTACAGCTCATCGCCAAAACGGTTGCCCTGATAGCGGCGCACGTCAGTCCCGCCGCTGTTCAGCGTATACGTGAGCGTCACCTCCACGGGCAGACTATTGATCAGCCAGACCGTCCCGGTCTTTCGGCAGACCGCGGCTTCAAGCTCCGCCGCTGCCGCGATCCCCGCGGGATCGGTCAGCGTATATTCCCACTGTTCGCCCCCGTCGACCGTCACCTGCACGGAGCGCACCTCGCCGCGGTCCACCGGGCGGAAAAACAGCCAGGTGCGGTTTTGGACGACCAGCCACGCAGCCAGCCCCAGCACCGCCGCCGCGATAAGGATGATCCCCGCTTTCCGTTTCATCGCTTTACTCCCCTTTCCGTAAAATACCCTCACCGCCATTGTAGCAAATTTATCCGCCTCTGTCAACGGCTGTTCCGGCACAGTGTGCATTTTTTAACCGATATGAGCAAAATATTTGCCGCATTCACGCTTTTGCTGCGGCGGCACGACCGGCGGCACACGCAAAAGCACAGAAAAAATTCCGGTTTGCCGCCGCTCCCGGCTTTACAAAAGCCGCCGTTCGTGTTAAACTATTCACAAAAGCGTCGGTGGCATTTTCCCCGACCGGAACGACGGAAACGATCAAAGGAGACAGTACACATGAAAATTACCGTTTGCATCGGCAGCGCCTGCCATCTCAAAGGCTCCCGCCAGGTCGTGGAGCGGCTGACCCAGCTTGTGAATGAAGCGGAACTTTCCGACCGCGTCGAGCTGTCCGGCACCTTCTGTCTCGGACACTGCGAAAACGGCGTCAGCGTGGATATCGACGGTGTCGTACATTCCGTCTCGCCCGAGACGGTGGACGATTTCTTTGCCCGCGAAGTGAAAGCGAAGGTGTAACCACATGGTCGTATTGATCTGCGTCGGCAGCTCCTGCCACCTGCGGGGCGCACCCGAGATCGTGGAGCTGCTGCAAAATGAGGTGGCATCGCGTCACCTCGAGGACGACGTGACGCTGGCGGGCAGCTTCTGCTCCGGCCGCTGCAACCGCGAGGGCGTGACGATCACGGTGGACGATGAGGTGTTCACCGGCATCACTCCGCAGACATTTCCGGAATTTTTCAGGACCCATATCCTGGCACCGCTCGGCAAAGAGGAGTGAACAAGCATGGCAAACTGCCTGACACTGAAAAAATCCAACTGCAAAAACTGCTATAAGTGCATCCGCCACTGTCCGGTCAAATCCATCCGTTTTTCGGGGAACCAGGCGCACATCATCGACAATGAGTGCATCCTGTGCGGCCACTGCTTTGTGGTCTGCCCCCAAAACGCCAAGGAGATCGTGGACGAGACGGAAAAAGCCAAGGTACTGATCCAGAGCGGCGCGCCGGTCTGGGTCAGTCTCGCCCCCTCCTTTGCCGCCAACTACGAGGGCATCGGCATCGACGGCATGAACGAGGCGCTCAAAAGCCTCGGCTTTGCGGGCGCGGAGGAGACGGCGATCGGCGCGACCATCGTGAAGCGCGAATACGAGCGGCTGCTCAAAGAAGAGCAGCGGGATATCCTCATCTCCTCCTGCTGCCACTCGGTCAATCTCCTGATTCAGAAATACTTCCCCGCCGAGTTGCCTTATCTTGCCGACGTGCTGTCGCCGATGCAGGCGCACTGCGCCGATATAAAGCGCCGCTATCCCGGCGCCAAAACGGTGTTTATCGGCCCCTGCGTCGCGAAAAAGGACGAGGCGGAGCATTACGGCGGGCTTGTGGACGCTGTACTGACCTTTGAGGAGCTGACCGCCTGGATGGCAGCGGCAAATGTGACGCCCGCCGCCCGGCCCGACCGGCGCGAGGACAGCCGCGCCCGCTTCTTCCCCACCACCGGCGGCGTGTTAAAGACCATGGCGCAGGACGCGCCGGGCTACACCTATATGGCGGTGGACGGCGTGGAAAACTGCATCGCCGCCCTGCGGGATATCGAAGAGGGACACATCCACCACTGCTTTATCGAGATGTCCTCCTGCGTCGGCAGCTGCGTCGGCGGCCCCGTCATGGAGAAATACCACCGCGCGCCCATCCGCGACTATGCCGCTGTGGCGGAATACGCCGGCACGCGTGATTTCGCGGTCGGGCAACCGGATATCCCCGCGCTGAAAAAAGCGTTTGAGCCGATCGACCGCCGCCTGCCCTATCCGAGCGAGGCGGAGATCCGCGACATTCTGCGGCAGATGGGAAAAAACAAGCCCGAGGATGAGTTAAACTGCGGCTCCTGCGGCTACAACACCTGCCGCGAAAAGGCGGTCGCGATCATCCAGGGCAAAGCCGAGATCTCCATGTGTCTGCCCTACTTAAAGGAACGGGCGGAGAGCTTTTCCGACACCATCGTGAACAACACGCCGAACGGGCTGATCGTGCTCAACGAAAACCTTGAGGTGCAGCAGATCAACACCGCCGCGCGCAAGATCCTGAACATACGCAGCGCCTCCGACGTGCTCGGCGACCAGGTCGTGCGCATACTGGATCCGAAGCCGTTTCTGGACGTGCTGCACAGCGGACGCGCCCTGCGCGACCAGCGGGAGTACCTCGCCGAATACGACAAATATGTAGAACAGACGATCGTATTCGACAGGGACTGCCATGTGCTGATCGGCATTCTGCGCGATATCACCGAGGAGGAAAACGAGCGGGAGAAAAAGGAAACGCTCGGCCGCCAGACGGTGGAGATCGCCGACCGGGTCGTGGACAAGCAGATGCGCATTGTGCAGGAGATCGCCTCGCTGCTCGGCGAGACCGCTGCCGAGACCAAGATCGCGCTGACCAAGCTGAAGGAGTCTATCGCCGATGAATAATCTCTGCGCCGACATCGGTTACAAAAGCATCAACCATTACGGTGAGCAGCTGTGCGGCGACCATGTGGAGCTTGTGGAGCAGGACGAGGACTCCCCCGTTCTCGTCCTCGCGGACGGACTCGGCAGTGGCGTCAAGGCGAGCATCCTCTCCACCCTCACCTCGCGCATCATCTCGACCATGATGGCGCAGGGGCTGTCGCTGGAGGACTGCGTTGAGACCATCGCCGCGACGCTGCCCATCTGCTCGGTGCGCGGTGTCGCCTATTCCACCTTCACGATCATCCACCTGATCCGCTCGCAGACCGCCGAGATCATCCAGTATGACAACCCGCGCGTCATTCTGCTGCGGAACGGAAAAAATTACGACTATCCCTGCACGGAAACGGTCATCGGCGGCAAGAAGATCCTTAAATCCAGCATCAAGCTGTGTGAAAACGATATCTTTGTGGCGATGAGCGACGGGTGTCCCCATGCCGGGATCGGCGGCGCCTACAACTTCGGCTGGAAGCGGGAGGACATCATCGGCTTTCTGGAGACGGTCGCCGACGTCGGCTACACCGCCAAGACCCTGTCCACCATGCTGGTGGACGAGTGCAACAAGCTCTACGGCGGCAAGCCGGGGGACGACGCGACCGCCTGTGTGGTGCGCATCCGGCGGCGCTCGCCGGTGAACATGCTGTTCGGTCCGCCGCAGAACCGCGACGACTGCGAGCGGATGATGTCGCTGTTTTTCTCGAAGGAGGGCAAGCACATCGTCTGCGGCGGCACCACCGCCACAATTGCCGCCGCCTACCTCGGCAAGCCGGTGCGGGCGAGTCTGCGGTTTGAGCGCTCCGACGTGCCGCCGACCGCGGAGATCGAGGGGGTCGACCTCGTCACGGAGGGCGTCATCACGGTCAACAAGGTCGTGAGCTATGCCAGGGATTATCTCCGCGACAACGAGAGCTATGAGCAGTGGGGCTTTAAACGGGACGGCGCGTCGCTGATCTGCCGGCTGCTGTTCGAGGAGGCGACTGACATCAACTTTTTTGTCGGGCGCGCCGTCAATCCGGCCCATCAGAATCCCGATCTGCCGATCAATTTCCATATCAAAATGAATCTGGTCAAGGAGCTGTCCGAATGCCTGCGGCAGATGGGCAAGCGCGTCAAAGTCAGCTATTTCTGAGCAAATACGGGGAGAAAAACCATGAGAAAATTCGACACAAAGGTTCAGCATCTGAAATATAAGGTCCTGCGCGAGGTCGCGCGGCACGAGTGGGCGGGCGATCTCGCCGAAAGCGTGCTCGACATTCCGAAAGCCATCGTGCCGGGAAAAGAGCCGACCATGCGCTGCTGCGTCTACAAGGAGCGGGCGATTCTGGCGGAACGGGTCAAGACCGCCATGGGCGGCGACCGCGAAAACCCGAATGTTATCGAGGTCATTGACATCGCCTGCGATGAATGCCCCGTCGGCGGCTATGAGGTCACGAACGCCTGCCGCGGCTGTCTGGCTCACCGCTGCGAGGACGTCTGCCGCCGCGGCGCGCTCACCTTTGACAAGGATCATGTCGCCCATATCGACAAGTCAAAGTGCGTCGAATGCGGCGCCTGTGCCAAGGTCTGCCCCTACACGGCCATCGTCAGCCGCAAGCGCCCCTGCCAGAACGCCTGCAAGGTCAAGGCGATCTCCATGAATGAGGACAAGGCGGCGCTGATCGACAACCGCAAATGCATCTCCTGCGGCGCCTGCGTGTATCAGTGCCCGTTCGGCGCCATCACCGACAAATCCTTTATTCTCGACGTGATCCGGCTGCTCAAGGGCAGCGACGGCGGCAAGGCCTACAAGGTCTATGCACTCGTCGCCCCCTCCATCTCCAGCCAGTTCACCTATGCAAAGCTCGGGCAGGTCATCACCGGGCTCAAGGAGCTCGGCTTCCACACCGTCGTCGAGGCAGCGCTCGGCGCGGATATGGTCGCACAGGCGGAATCGAAGGAGCTCACGGAAAAGGGCTTTTTGACCAGCTCCTGCTGCCCCGCCTTTGTGAAATATGTGGAGGAAAACTTCCCCGATCTCGTCCCCTTTATCTCCCACAATCCCTCGCCGATGACGGCGATCGCGAAATACATCAAGGGCACGGATCCGACGGCACACATGGTCTTTGTCGGGCCCTGCACCGCCAAAAAAATGGAGGTGCAGAGAGATACCGTCCGTCCGTATGTGGACGCGGCAATGACGTTTGAGGAGCTGCAGGCGCTGTTTGACAGCCGCGACCTCGACATCACCACGCTGCCCGAGGGCGTGCTCGACAACGCCTCCTATTTCGGCCGTATCTTCGCCCGCAGCGGCGGTCTGTCCGCGGCGGTCGCCGAGGGACTGAAAGAGCAGGGACTCGACGATTTCCCGCTGAACGCCTGCGCCTGCGACGGCATCGAGGCGTGCCGCGTCGCCCTGCTGAAGAAGAGCAAGGGCGTGCTGGACGCCAACTTCATCGAGGGCATGGCGTGCATCGGCGGCTGCATCGGCGGCGCCGGGTGCCTGACCCACGGAGAGAAGAATAAAGCCGAGGTTGACAAATACGGCATGGAGGCGCATGAAAAGACCATTCTCGATGCCGTTTCCGTGCTGAAATGATCCTGCTGTTTTAGCGCAAAAGACAATATCCCGGGTCGGTACAAAAACCGACCCGGGATATTTTTGTCTGTTCAGGGCAAACGCCGCGGCGGCGCACGGCGCGCCTTAATAAACGGGAGCCATATACGGGTGCCGACGCGGGTTATTCCCCGGCAGAGGCACGCTCCTCTGCCGCCGGGCGCTTCTTCTTCCAAGGCGCATCCTCCTCCGACGCCTTAAAGTTATAGACCGGCTTCATCACGTCGAGGATATCGACCGACTCCCCGATGACCGGGAGAATGTCGTCAAGGGATTTATACGCCATCGGTGCTTCGTCGATCGTCTGCCGGTTGACCGAGGTCGTGTAAATGCCATCCATCGCGGCGGTATATTCCGCAAGGGAAAGCGCTTCCTTCGCTTGCGTCCGGGACATGATGCGCCCGGCGCCGTGCGGAGCGGAATAGTTCCACTCCGGGTTGCCCCTGCCCACGGCGAGAACCGAGCCGTCCCGCATATTGATCGGGATCAGCACCTTTTCGCCCGCATGGGCAGCGATGGCGCCCTTGCGCAGGATCATTTCGTCGGTGTCAATGTAGTTGTGGACGGTGTGGAAAGCCTCCAGAGCCGTCATCCCCGTCCGCCCGAGCAGAATTTCCGCCATCTTCTCCCGGCTCCTGCGGGCAAACCGCTGACAGATCTCCACATCGTGGAGGTAATCGTCGAGAAAAGTCCCGTACAGCCAGCAAAGATCGGCAGGAACATACAGATCCTTCGCCGTATACTCCTTTTTAAGAGCCGACAGGGCGTTCTGAATTTCGCCGCGCCGCCCCTCCGCCTTATACGACGCGATGAGGGCGTCCCGGCGGGCAAAATATGTCTCCTTTCCGGCATGGAGATCAACGGCAAGCTGCTGATAGATCTCCGCCACCTGCTTGCCGAGATTGCGGCTGCCGGAGTGGATCACGAGATAGCAGGTGCCGTCCGATGCCCGGTCGATCTCAATAAAATGATTCCCGCCGCCGAGCGTGCCGAGCGAGCGCTCCAGCCGCCTGGTATCGCGCAGGGAGCGGTAGCAGCGCAGCCCGGTCAGGTCAAACCGCTCCATGCGTCCCTCCCATGTGTTCATGCCGGAGGGGATCCCGTGCGCCGCCTCGTCGATCCTCTGAAAATCAAGCGCTGTTTCCGCCAGCTTTACCGTATACATACCGCAGCCGATGTCCACGCCGACGATATTGGGACAGACCTTGTCGGTAATCGTCATCGTGGTGCCGATCGTACAGCCCTTTCCGGCATGCACATCCGGCATGATGCGCACGCAGCTGCCCGCGGTCAGCGCATAGTCGCACATTCTGCGGATCTGCGCGACCGCCTCATCCTCGACGACTTTGGCATAGCAGACCGCGGTGCCGACCTTTCCGTTGATCGTCAACATAGTTCTTCTCCTTTCAAAAGCAGGCAGATCGCGGCGAACCGCCCGTTATGCCGTTATTTTGGCATAACGCCCGCTTCCCAGCACCTCCGTCATAAAGGTATAGGGAGACAGTATGCCGCCCGCAACCATGGCAAAAAGGCGCGGCGTCACTCCCGAGACCAGAGCGACCCCCTGCTCATTTTGCGTGACGGGCTGCTGGCGGTTCCGGCTCGCCACATTCCAGAAGATGATCTGCGGAAGCCGGTATCCCTTCGCCTCGTATTTTTCCTGTGCGTTTCGGAAATTCACCGCCACCCCATGCTCTACACAGGCGTCAAACTCCATATCCGAAATAATGATCAGCTTGGCGGGCAGCTCGCTTTGCGGGACGTGATTTTTCACGGCGGCGTTCAGGATCAGGTCAAACACGGCTTCGATATCCGTGTTGGCGACCTTGCAGAAAGAGGTCACATACCGCAGCCGGTCGGCAAAGGTCGCACCCACCACTTTGATCAGCTGCGGGCGGGCGGAAAATTCGATAAAATAACGGCTGAACGCGCCGGTATTGTGCTCGGCAAAATACAGCCCGAGAGAAAGCGCCACCGCCGCGGGCGTCGGCTTCCCACCGCTGTACATGGAGCCGGAGGTGTCGATCACCGCCAGCGCGTTCTCACTGCCGCCGAAGTCGGGCAGGGACGCCCATGTGGCGTTGAGCGTGTCCTTTTCCTCGGGCGTGATATCCCGCATGAAGCTCCTGCCGATCCCGTAGCGGCCGTCCGCCAGATACGGGTCCACAAGCTCATACGGCGCCACATTGTCCGCGTGCAGCACCGCTTCACCGGCGTTGACCGCACAGATAAATGCCCGATAGCGCTTGCCGTCGTTGCGGACAAAGGCCTTTCTGTATTTAAACAGCGCCCGCGACGGCTGCGCCGCATAGTCAAAGGTATAGTCCCGCTCGCGGAGGTTGTTCTCGATAATCCGGATCTCCGCCCGCAGCGCGGACAGCGCCTTTCTGTATGCGGCATCCGAAAGTCCGAACGCTTTCGCCGTTTTCTTGCCGTTTGTCCGGGCATTCGGGTCGGTCGCGTTCACCGACGGCAGCCATTTCGCCAGAAGCGAAACGGGTCTGCCGTTTTTCAGGGCATCCGTGTCTCTGTCAAACTGACTTTTCAGGACGGCGAACATATCTTTCTCGCAGGGCGTTCCCATGAGGGCGTACAGATCGTCGAACCGCCCGTATTCCGGCACATATGCCAGATTTTTGCGCACCGATTCCGGCTCATTTGCCGCCAGCCAGCTCAGGATCACGCGGAACACGCGTCTCTCCCCGAGTCCGCCCCGGATATCCCGCGCGAAAAAGAGCAGCTTCATCGCCGTGTCGGGCGCTTCGGTGTAGGCGCGGACAAAGCGGGCAATGATCTCGGCATCGCTTTCCCCGCGAAGCGCGCCGACCGTGGCAAAGAGGTCAAGACAGTCGGAGCCGGTCGACACATAGGCAGCCGCGCCGTTTTCGGTCTGCGTCATATTGGCTTCCTGTTTTATATAGTCCAGCATGGGGGGACACTCCCTTTCGGCAGAATACACACCGGCATCGAAGATCACAAAGCACCGTACTTTATATCAAAAAGAAGATGTTTGCTGTCCGTGCTTTTCACGGAGAGTCCGCAGCGGTCGCCCGCCCGTCTCTCCGTGCGATCTTCGAAACACAAGGCCCGTCAAGCGCGGGATCCGAACCCGCCGAACCATACACATTGCTGCAGGGGCCTTTGCAGTGATTCGGAAAACGGTCAGTTGTTTTTCATCACAGCCTTATTATACCGGCACAACTTCCCCTTATCACGGAAAAAAAGCTGCGAACCTCTAGTGTCCGCAGCTTTTTTGGCGCAGCAATCGCGCCCTGATCAGCTCCACGCAGTGCTCCGGTGCGGTCACTCGGATCATCGGTCCGAACGACAGGAGTCGGATCACGATCTCGGTCTCGTCGTCCCGGTCATAGGATACCGTGACCCTGTATCTGCCGCCGTCCGCTTTCACCGCCTGCTTTTCGAAATGGGCGAAGTGCATGAGCACCCGCTCCAGGGCATTTCTTTGGTCGTACAGCTCAAATTCCACCGTCCGCTTTTTCGGCGGCTCTGCTTTGGCGGCGGGCGGGTCAAACCGCCCCGAAAACGGCGCGCAGCAGACGATCCGCGCGAGGTTGACGGTCTCGACACGTCGGCGTCCCGTGCCGATCAGCCGGAATTTATCGTCCTTTTCGGAATATTCCAGATGGTCGGGCATGAGAACCTTGCGCACGGTCGCCCCGTTCCGGTTGACGACCTCCAGACTGAGCGGGCACCGGTTTTTGATCGCGTCGAGGATCAGGCGAAAGCGCCGTATATAGTCCTCGTCCTCATAGGGGTCCCCGTCGGCGTATTTGTCATACACCGCGATATCCCCGGGGCTGAAAAGCGGCTCGACCTCCGGAAACTCCGGCAGCTCCCCCGCAAACAGCCGGGCGCGGGGATCCGCGGCGATCGCCCTGAGCCACCGTTTTTCCAGCAGCGTCAGCGGCATCGTCGGCGCGTGCCGGATCGGCGTCGATCCGTCCGCGCGGATCAGCTGCCACCGTTCCTCCCGGATGGCAGGCTCGATATTCAGAACACTCTCGCCAAATGCGTGCTTTTCGATCAGCGCCCGCAGCTCCTGCTTTTGCAGGGGATGCTGCCCCGCTGCCGCCAGAATATCGGCAACGGCACGGTAATAGGCGCCGTACAGCTCACTGAAGATCACGCTTCGTCACCGCCTTCCAGCCCGTAGAGCGCATACATTGTGTTCAGGTCGCCCGCAAACTGCTCCTCCAGCCGTTTGTCGGAAAAATGTATATCGGTGATCCGGCAGATAAACGTGCGGATCCAGGGAATCAGCTCGCCGGCATCATAGACGTCCGCCGTAAACCGGCTGGTGTGTTCATCCACCTTTTCCACCGTGCCGCACCGCTTTTCGCGCAAAAGGCGGCGGTGGATATGCGTTTCATCGTCGGCATAGGTCACGGTAAATTCCACATGCCCCATGCGCTCTCCCGAGGCGCTCTGCGCGCTGACGCCCCACAGGTGCGGCGTCATGCCGTCGAGCCTTTCCCTGAGCGCGTCAAATTCCGCCGAGACCCCGCCGGGTCTGACGGATATGATGTTATCCGTCCGGAAAGAGGATATGCGGTTTGCCTGCGGCGTATACGCCATCAGATACTGCCGCCCGCTCTGCACGCTGATCATCAGGCGCAGCGGAACGACGCGGCGCTCCGCCATACTGTTCCTCCGGCGGTTGACCGTCTCAAGCGTGACCGCCCTTTTTTCGGACATGGCGGCAAACAGGGAACAGAGGATCTCGCTGTCCATGGCGCCGGTGATGTAATGGTGCTTGAATGTGAAGTGCCCGTCATGCGGCGCCTGCCGATCCAGAAGATAGGAGCCGATCACGCCGCAGGGCGCGGCCTCGGAGAAAAAATCGAGCAGATCGGTGCCGCAGGGAGCGACGGCTTCCGCACGCCGATAATACATCGTTTTCCCGCGCTTTTCCGGGATAATAATACCCTCCGCTATGTATTCGTTCAGCTTTTTGCGCACCGTGGACGCATCGAACAGCCGCGGTGTATCAAACGAGCGGAGATAGCCGTCGATCGCCCCGGTGATCTCGTTCAGCGACAGCACGACATCCGGCGCATACAGGATGTCAAAGAGAATAAAATGAAGCGTGATATCGCCGTCGGTAAAGCTCTTGGCTTTCCATGCGGCATACAGCGGATTATGCCGCGATGTGCGGCTGTCGATGGAGAGAAAGACGGTCTTGCCCTCCGGCGTCTGTCGGAACCGCATATAGTCTTTAAGCCAGCTTTCCATGCGGCGGCGTTCGTCGTCATAGGAGCGGGCGCTTTTTTTCGTAAATTCCTCGCGGCTTTTAAAGCCATAGACATAGAATTCGCGCATATAATCCCGTATGCGGTTGAAATTCTTGATCAGCTCACTGTACGCCATGCGGCATCACTCCTTTCCCGTCCTCCGACGCCCTGCCGTTCCCCCGTGCCCGCCCCCGGCGGACACGGGGGACAAAAAACGGCCGCATCCCCAAAACGGGAATGCGGCCGTTTGCGCGCGGTTTCTGAGTTTTCGGCTTATTGCCCGTTCTCAAAAGGGGGAAACCGGATCACTGCTTCTCGCGGATCGCAGCCTGCGCAGCGGAGAGGCGGGCGATCGGCACGCGATAGGGCGAGCAGGAGACATAGTCAAGGCCGATCTTGTGGCAGAACTCGATGGAGGAGGGATCGCCGCCATGCTCACCGCAGATGCCGCAGTGCAGCGAAGGACGGGTCTTTTTACCCAGCTCGACCGCCATCTCCATCAGCTTGCCGACGCCGGTGGTATCCAAACGGGCAAACGGATCGGACTCATAGATCTTGTTCGCATAGTACGCGGGCAGGAACTTGCCGGCGTCGTCACGGCTGAAGCCGAAGGTCATCTGCGTCAGGTCGTTCGTGCCGAAGCAGAAGAACTCCGCCTCCGTCGCGATGTCGTCCGCGGTCAGCGCGGCACGCGGGATCTCGATCATGGTGCCGACCTCATACTTCAGCTCCGCACCGGCCGCCTTGATGACCTCGTCCGCCGTCTTAACAACGACGTCCTTGACAAACTTCAGTTCCTTGACCTCGCCGATCAGCGGGATCATGATCTCCGGCACGATGTTCCAGTCCGCATGGCGGGCCTTCACAGCCAGAGCAGCCTTGATGATCGCGCGGGTCTGCATCGCCGCGATCTCGGGATAGGTGACCGCCAGACGGCAGCCGCGGTGACCCATCATCGGGTTGAACTCATGCAGGTCGGCGATGACCTGACGGATATACGCCACGGTCTTGCCCTGCGCCGCCGCCAGAGCCTGAATGTCCGCCTCGTCGGTGGGCACGAACTCATGCAGCGGGGGATCCAGGAAGCGGATGGTGACGGGATAGCCGCCCAGCGCCTCGAACAGACCCTCAAAGTCCGCCTGCTGCATCGGCTCGATCTTCGCCAGAGCGGTCTCGCGCTCCTCGACCGTCTCCGCGCAGATCATCTCGCGGAACGCGCCGATGCGGTCGGGATCAAAGAACATGTGCTCAGTGCGGCACAGGCCGATGCCCTGCGCGCCGAACGCCGCCGCCTGCTTCGCATCGGCGGGGGTGTCCGCATTGGTGCGCACGCCCATGGTCTTGTATTTGTCTGCCAGCTCCATGATCCGGCCGAAATAGCCGCTGTTGGGGTCGGCGGGAACGGTCGGGATCAGCGTATCATAGATGTTGCCGGTCGAGCCGTCCAGCGAAAGGGCGTCGCCCTCGTGATAGGTCTTGCCGTGGAGCGTGAAGCACTTGTTCTCCTCGTCCATCTTGATGTCGCCGCAGCCGGAAACACAGCAGGTGCCCATGCCGCGCGCCACAACAGCCGCGTGGGACGTCTGTCCGCCGCGCACCGTCAGGATGCCCTGGGAATACTTCATGCCCTCGATGTCCTCGGGAGAGGTCTCCAGACGGACGAGAACCACTTTTTCGCCCTTCTTGCCATGAACGACCGCGTCCTCGGCAGTAAAGACGATCGTACCGGCAGCGGCGCCGGGGGAAGCCGCGATGCCCTTGCCGACCGGCTGCGCCTTCTTCAGCGCGGCAGCGTCGAACTGGGGATGCAGCAGCATATCGAGAGACTTGGCGTCGATCTGCATCAGCGCCTCCTGCTCGGTGATCATGCCCTCGTCGATCAGATCGCAGGCGATCTTGATCGCAGCGGCAGCGGTACGCTTGCCGTTACGGGTCTGCAGCATATAGAGCTTCTTGTCCTCGATGGTGAACTCCATATCCTGCATATCGCGGTAGTGATCCTCGAGGGTGCGGCAGATGCCGAGGAACTGCTCGTAAACCTCGGGCAGCACTTCCTTCATCTTCTCGATCGGCATCGGGGTGCGCACGCCGGCGACGACGTCCTCGCCCTGCGCGTTCATCAGGAACTCGCCCATCAGGCCCTTTTCGCCGGTAGCCGGGTTGCGGGTGAACGCCACGCCGGTGCCGGAGGTATCGCCCATGTTGCCGAACGCCATCATCTGCACGTTAACGGCAGTACCCCAGGAATAGGGAATGTCGTGATCCATGCGGTAGATGTTCGCGCGGGGGTTGTCCCAGGAGCGGAACACCGCCTTGATGGCCTCGAACAGCTGCTCCTTAGGATCGTCCGGGAAGTCCTTGCCGAGCTGATTTTTGTACTCCGCCTTGAACTCGTCCGCCAGCTCATGCAGGTCGTCCGCCGTCAGATCGACGTCGAAGGTCACGCCCTTCTTCTCTTTCATCGCGTCGATGAGCTTCTCAAAATACTTTTTGCCGACTTCCATAACGACGTCGGAGAACATCTGGATAAAGCGGCGATAGCAGTCCCACGCCCAACGGGGATTGCCGGACTTCTTCGCCATGACCTCGACCACGGTCTCGTTCAGACCGAGGTTCAGGATGGTGTCCATCATGCCGGGCATGGACGCGCGGGCACCGGAGCGCACGGAGACCAGCAGGGGATTCTCGTGATCGCCGAACTTTTTGCCGGTGATCTCCTCCATCTTGCCGATGTACTCCATGATCTGCGCCTGGATCTCGTCATTGATACGACGACCGTCCTCATAATACTGCGTGCAGGCTTCGGTGGAGATGGTGAAGCCCTGAGGAACCGGCAGCCCGATACGGGTCATTTCGGCCAGGTTCGCACCTTTTCCGCCCAGCAGCTCACGCATTTTCGCGTTGCCTTCGCTGAAAAGGTACACATACTTGTGACTCATAAGTTGACCTCCTAAATGTATTAAATGGAACCTTGCGGACACATTGACGAAGCCTGTCCGGATAAGGTGTACAGGCTTGCTCTTTAGTATACCAAAAAAAGCGGAATTTTTCCAGTGTATTTTTCGCAAAAACCGCACTTTTTTTCATTTTTACGATTTGCCTAATTTTCCGCAGAATAATTTCATCCCATGTAGTTACTTTATAAGCGCGCTGCGGCAATTCGGGGAAAGCAGAAAATTTCCCGCTTGCATTTTTCCGGAAAAGCTGTCATAATAGAGGGGCAAATACAAACGATTCCGGTGGGATCACCGGCGGACGCGCCAAAAACGTCTCCGTCGGCGGGATTCCGCCGCGTTTTCCGTTGCCATAAAAAAGGAGGATCCCCCATGCCGTTTTTCCGATCCAAAGCCGCCGGTGCGCCCGATTTTCTGATCGTCGGGCTGGGCAATCCCGGAAAAGAATACGCCGACACCCGCCACAACGCGGGCTGTCTGGCGCTTGAGGAGCTGGCGCGCAGGGTCAACGCCGCGCCGAACCGCCTGCGGTTCAAGGGGCAGTGCGGCGAGGCAACGATCGGGGAGCGGCGGGTGCTGCTGCTGTTCCCGCTCACCTTCATGAACAACAGCGGCGAGGCGGTGTCAGAGGCCATGCGGTTTTACAAGCTGACGCCCGACCGGCTGCTCGTGCTGTCCGACGACATCTCCCTGCCGGTCGGCGCCGTCCGCATCCGCCGCAAGGGCAGCGACGGCGGGCAGAGGGGGCTGCGCAGCATCATCACCCTGATCGGCAGCAACGAGTTTGCCCGCATCAAGATCGGGGTCGGACAGAAGCCGCACCCCGACTACGATCTGGCGGCATGGGTGCTGTCCCGTTTCACTGCGGCGGAACGCCCGCTGCTCGACACCGCGCTCAAAAACGCCGCCGAGGCCGCCTGCCTGATCGCACAGGGCAGGACGGACGAAGCAATGGACCGTTTCAGCCACTGACAACGCAGGAGGGGCTTTCATGGACACGATCTTCACCCGCGCGCTCGCCGCGCTGCCGGACTTCAAGGCGCTCTGCGCCGACGTTGCCGCCGGACGCACGCCCGCCGCGCTGACCGGACTCGGCCATATCCACAAGGCGCTGCTGATCCATGCGCTGTGCGGCACAACAGACCGCCCCGCTCTGGTGCTGACCGGCGACGAGGCGGAGGCCTCGCGTCTGGCGGAGGACCTCTGCGCCATGGGCACGGAGGCGCTCGTGCTGCCCGCCCGCGACCTCGCGCTGCGGCAGGTCGAGGCGGCAGGACGCGAATATGAGCAGCAGCGCATTGCCGCGCTCACCCGTCTGGCGGAGGGCGAGTGCCGCTGCATCATCGCCGCTGCCGACGCCGCCACACAGTACACGATGCCGCCCGCGGCGCTTCTGTGCCGCACCCTGCATCTGCGCCGCGGCGCCCCGCTGCCCGTCGCCGATCTGCCCGCCGCGCTGGTCGCCGCCGGGTATGAGCGGTGCGAGCAGATCGAGGGGCCGGGGCAGTTCGCCGTGCGCGGCGGCATCACCGACATCTACCCCGCCGCCTGCAAGGCGCCGCTGCGGCTGGAGCTTTGGGGCAGCGAGATCGACACGCTGACCTATTTCGACCTGCTCAGCCAGCGCCGCACCGACGCCGTTGACGAGATCGACATCCCCCCCGCCGCGGAGATCCTCTGCGGCGATCCCGCCGCGCTCGCCGAAAAGATTCGGGCGCTGGCTGCCGGACTGCGCGGCAAGAGCGCTGCCGCCCGCGCGGCTCTGGAGGCGGATGCCGACCGGCTGTGCGCGGGGCTTGCCCTCGGCGCGCCGGATAAATATCTGCCGCTTCTGTGCGAGCATCCCGCGACGCTGTTTGACTACGCGCCGGATGCGCTCGTGCTCGTATCGGAGGTGACAAAGGTCAAAGAGCGGCTGCGCACCGCCGCCTGGCAGCTCTCTGAGGATATCCGCCAGCTTCTCGAGGAGGGACAGCTCTGCCGCGGGCTTGACCGCTATATGGCGGACTGGGACGAGTGTCAGGCGGTGCTGATCCGCCGCGGCGCGGTGCTGATGGAATCCTTTGCCCGCCAGCTTGCGGACATCCCGCTCAAGGCGCTGTACCATCCGGAGGCGCGGCAGCTGCCGGTCTGGTCGGGCGGACTGGACATTCTCGCCGACGATCTGCGGGATATGCTCGCGCGCGGGCTGTCCTGCATCGTTCTGGCGGGACGGGAGGAAAAGGCAGCCGAAGCACTCGCCGCCGATCTGCAGAAGCGCGAGCTGCCCGCGCTGTATGCGCCGTCGCCGCAGGCGCCGCTCAAGAGGAGGGTACTCGTCATCCGCGGCGGGCTGTCCTCCGGCTTTGAGCTGCCCGCCGCCGGTGTCGCCGTCGTCACCCACGGCCGCATGCACACCCCCGTCCGCCGCCGTCGGCAGCAGACCCATCGCGGCGCAGAGATCCACAGCCTGTCCGAGCTGTCGGTCGGCGACTATGTCGTTCACGCCTCCCACGGCATCGGCGTGTATCAGGGCGTGCATCAGGTGGAGGCGCAGGGGGTCGTCAAGGACTATTTAAAGCTGCAGTACGACAAGGGCGATGTGCTGTATGTCCCCGTGACCCAGCTCGACCTCGTATCGAAATATATCGGCTCCAAAGAGGATCAGACCGTGCGGCTGCACCGCCTCGGCGGGCAGGAGTGGCAAAAGACCAAGACCCGCATCCGCACCGCCGTCAAGGATATCGCCCGCGAGCTGATCGCGCTGTATTCCAAACGCATGGCGGCGCCGGGCTACGCCTTTTCGCCCGACACCGAGTGGCAGTACGACTTTGAACGGCATTTTGAATATGAGGAGACGGAGGATCAGCTCCGCTGCATCGAGGAGATCAAGGCGGACATGGAGCGCCCCGTGCCGATGGATCGCCTGCTCTGCGGCGACGTCGGATTCGGCAAGACCGAGGTGGCGCTGCGGGCGGCGTTCAAATGCGTCTCACAGAGCAAGCAGTGCGTGCTGCTCGTGCCGACCACGATACTGGCGTTTCAGCACTACAACACCATCCTGCGCCGCTTCGACGGCTTTCCGGTCAAGGTGGAGATGCTCTCCCGCTTCCGCACGCCGAAGCAGCAGGAGGAAATCCTCAAGGCGACCGCCCGCGGCGAGATCGACATTTTGGTTGGCACCCATCGCATGCTGTCCCGCGATGTGAAATTCCGCGATCTCGGGCTGTTCATCATCGACGAGGAGCAGCGGTTCGGCGTCGCGCAGAAGGAGCGCATCAAGGAGATGGCGCCGCACGTCGATGTACTGACGCTGTCCGCCACCCCGATCCCCCGCACGCTCAACATGGCGATGAGCGGCATACGGGATATGTCGGTCATCGAGGAAGCCCCGCAGGACCGCCGGCCGGTGCAGACCTATGTGCTCGAGCATGACAACGCCGTGCTGACCGACGCCATCCGGCGGGAGCTGCGCCGCGGCGGGCAGGTATACTATCTGCACAACCGCGTGGACACGATCGAGCGCTGTGCCGCCGGTATCCAGCTGCGCATTCCCGAAGCCAAGGTCGGCTTCGCCCACGGCAAAATGAGCGAGGAGGAGCTGTCGGACATCTGGCGCGCGGTGCTTGAGCAGGAGATCGATGTGCTGGTCTGCACCACCATCATCGAGACCGGCGTCGACATTCCGAACGTCAACACCCTTATTATCGAAAACGCCGACCGCTTCGGTCTGTCCCAGCTGCACCAGCTGCGCGGACGGGTCGGACGCTCGTCGCGCCGCGCGTTCGCCTATCTGACGTTCGTGCGCGGCAAGGTGCTGTCCGACGTCGCCGAAAAACGGCTCGAGGCCATGCGGGAATTCACCGAATTCGGTGCGGGCTTCAAGATCGCCCTGCGCGACATGGAGATCCGCGGCGCGGGCAACCTGCTCGGCGCGCAGCAGCACGGGCATATGGAAGCCGTCGGCTATGATATGTATCTGAAGCTGCTGTCCGAGGCGGTCAGCGAGGAAAAGGGCGACGCGCCCTCCGTCCGCGAGGAGGAGTGCCTGATCGACCTGCCCGTTTCCGCCCACATCCCCGACAGCTATATCCGCTCGAATGCCCAGCGGCTGGAGATCTACCGCCGCATTGCCGATATCCGCACCATGGAGGACCAGCTCGACGTATACGACGAGCTGATTGACCGCTTCGGCGAGCCGCCCGCGGCGGTGCAGGGGCTGGTGGAGGTGGCGCTCATGCGCAATATGGCTGCCGACCTCGGCATCCGCGAGGTGCGCCAGCAGGGCAATTCGCTGATCCTGTATCAGAAAAAGCTCGATCTGGAATTGGGCGGGCGGCTCTCTGCCGCACTGCGCGGCCGCGTCATGGTCAGCGCGGGGCAAAAGCCCTATATCGCCATCCGCATCCCTGCGGGACAGACCAACCTCGACGCGCTGCGCGAGGCGCTGGAGGCTGTCACGCCGCATGCGTCAGAGGACGCGCCCGCTTCGGTATAATCATTTTATCCCCCCTATGCGACCGCACAAACGTGCGGCCGCATATTTTTTGCCCTTTTCCCCCTCGCGAAATTTGCAGACACTGTTTTGACACCGTTCGCGAAATTTACAAGCACTGTTTTGACGCCGTTTCCCCTCAGCGGGAGAGCGGCGAAAAAATGCTTGACTGCACGCAGCGTGCAGTTTTACGCTGAAACGGGGGCAAAATGATGCAGGAAAAATCGACCATGTCGCTGCGCGAGTTATGCGCGGCAGTCGGCGTGTCGCGGCGGGCGGTACAGGGATACGAATCCCACGGACTGTCGACACCGACGGGAAAGACCAAAATGGGCTACCTTTACTACGACGCGGCGGCTCAGGCGCGGGTACGGCAGATCCGCCAGTACCAGAAATACGGGTTTCAGGTCAGCGAGGTAGCGCTGCTTCTCGACGCACCGCCCGATCTGCTGCGCGAAAAGCTGGAGGAAAAGCTCGCGGTGCTGGTACAGAAGCAGCAGGAGACCGACGGAATCATCACCGAATTGCAGCGGGATATCGCGCGCCTGAAATAGCGCCGTTTTCCGGAGCTTCATTTCTGTCACATCAAAAAAAACGGAGGAGATATTCATGAAAAAGACCTTAGCCACCCTGTTAGCTGTCCTGATGGCGATCGGACTTGCGGCGTGCAAGCCCGTTCCGGCACCGCCGGATAACGACCCATCGGAAAGCCCCGCGTCTGCGGAGCGGGAGCAGCCGTCATACACCGCCGAAGAACCGTCGGAGGACGACGGGGAAGACAGCTCTGCAGCCCGCACCACCGAAAAAGAGGAAAAACCGACACAGCCCGTCCGCGCAGACGGCGTATCGCCCGATTTCAAGGAGGCCATGGACGCCTATGAGGCGTTTTTTGACGAGTACATCGCCTTCATGGACAAATACGAGAAGGCGGGCAGCCCCGTCAGCATGCTGACGGATTATCTCGCCTTTCTGCAGAAATACGCGGACACCATGCAGAAATTTGAAGAGATCGACACCGACACGCTTCCCGACGCGGATGCCGCCTACTACCTGGAGGTACAGCTGCGCATCGTCAAAAAGCTGGCGGATGCCGCCGAATAAGAAAAAGCGCCCCGCCGGGCGCCGGTACCTAGTACCGGCAGCCCGACGGGGCGCTGTCTGTCTGTTACGGGAATTTAAGCTGTTTGCCAAACTCTGCGGTGCGGCTTAGTACATGCCGCCCATGTCCGGAGCAGCGGGAGCAGCCGGTGCGGGCGGCTCTTTCTTGTCCGCGACCAGCGATTCGGTGGTCAGCACCATGGACGCCACGGATGCAGCATTCTGCAGCGCGGAGCGCGTCACCTTGGTCGGATCGACGATGCCCGCCGTGAACATATCGACATACTCCTCTTTCGCGAAGTCGAAGCCGTAGTTGACCTTACCGGCGGAGCGGATCTTGTCGATGATCACGCTGCCCTCGAGACCGGCGTTGACCGCGATCTGGCGCACCGGCTCCTCAAGCGCTTTCAGCACGATGCGGACACCGGTCTTTTCGTCGCCCTCGGCGGAATCCAGCAGGGGCAGCAGCACCTCGGAGGCGTTGATGAGCGCCACGCCGCCGCCGGCGACCAGGCCCTCCTCCACAGCCGCCTTCGTGGCAGCCAAAGCGTCCTCGATGCGCAGCTTCTTCTCCTTCATCTCGACCTCGGTCGCGGCGCCGACCTTGATGACAGCTACGCCGCCCGCCAGCTTCGCGAGCCGCTCCTGCAGCTTCTCGCGGTCGAAATCGGAGGTAGTGGACTCGATCTGCGCGCGGATCTGCGCCACACGCGCCTTGATCTGCCCGGCATCGCCGGCACCGTCCACGATGATGGTGTTCTCCTTCTGCACCTTGACCTGACGCGCACGGCCGAGCATGTCGATCGTGGTCTCCTTCAGCTCAAGTCCCAGCTCCTCGGAGATGACCTGACCGCCGGTCAGAATGGCGATATCCTGCAGCATCTCCTTGCGGCGGTCGCCGAAGCCCGGCGCCTTGACGGCGACGCAGGTGAACGTACCGCGCAGCTTGTTGACGATCAGGGTGGAGAGCGCCTCGCCCTCGACATCCTCGGCAATGATCAGCAACTTCTTGCCCGCCTGCAGGATCTGCTCGAGCAGCGGCAGGATGTCCTGAATATTGGAGATCTTCTTATCGGTGATCAGCAGATACGCATCGTCGAGCACCGCTTCCATCTTATCGGTATCCGTCACCATGTAGGGGGTGATGTAGCCGCGGTCAAACTGCATGCCCTCGACGACCTCGGAGTAGGTCTCCGCCGTCTTGGACTCCTCGACCGTGATCACACCGTCCGCAGACACCTTCTCCATCGCCTCGGCGATCAGCTTGCCGATGGTGGCGTCGCCGGCGGAGATCGTCGCCGCAGAGGCGATATCGTCCGCACCGCTGACCTTCTTGGAGTTGGCATGTACGCGCTCCACGACCGCGTCGACTGCTTTCTGGATGCCCTTTTTCACGACCATGGGGTTCGCGCCCGCCGCGACATTCTTCATGCCCTCGCGGATCAGCGCCTGCGCCAGCAGGGTCGCCGTCGTCGTGCCGTCGCCCGCCACGTCGTTCGTCTTGGTGGAAACTTCCTTCACGAGCTGTGCGCCCATGTTCTCAAATGCATCGTCCAGCTCGATCTCCTTCGCGATCGTCACGCCGTCGTTCGTGATCAGCGGGGCGCCGAATTTGCGGTCGAGCACCACATTGCGGCCCTTCGGCCCGAGCGTAATTTTCACGGTGTTCGCCAGCTGATCCACACCGGACTGCAGCGCCTTGCGCGCCTCTTCGCCGTAAATGATCTGTTTAGACATGATCTATCCCTCCCTGAATTATTCCACAATAGCCAGAATGTCGTCCTGGCGCAGGATGGTGTATTCCACGCCGTCCACCTTGACCTCGGTGCCGGCATATTTGGAGATCAGCACACGGTCGCCCGTTTTGACGTGCATCGTGATCTCCTTGCCGTCCACGACGCCGCCGGGGCCGACAGCCACGATCTCCGCGACCTGCGGCTTCTCCTTCGCCGAACCGGCGAGAATGATCCCGCTCTTCGTCGTCTCTTCCGCTTCTACCATTTTGATAACCACACGGTCAGCCAAAGGTTTGATCTGCATACTATATCCTCCGTTCGTTTTGTTGATCAGGTTTAGCACTCATCGCTCCCGAGTGCTAAACTATATTGTAGCCGTTTTTTCGGAAAAATCAAGACCCTTTTCCGTTTTTTACAAATTCTTAACATTCGGCAGCAGCCGCGGGAACGGGAGCCGGCGCCGCGGCGGCGGGCACAACAAAGCGAAACGCCTTTTCCGCCAGCTCAAACACGATGTGGGTGTCCGTAAAGCACTCGCCGTCCGCCGTCACCACCGTCGGCTCGTCGCAGAACACCTGCATCCGCGTGCCGCGGAAATGCTGCACGATCGGCATGGACAGGTGCGTACCGGCGCGGTAGCGCTTCAGGAAGCCGGGAATCTTCGGGCGCGTGATGCAGTCGACCAGCACAAAGTCCAGAAGCCCGTCGTCGGGCTGCGCCGTCGGGGCGGCGTGATAGCCGCCGCCGTAATACTGCCCGCTCGCGGCAAGCGAAAACAGGTAGACCCCCTCGCGGGTGATCTCCCCCTCCGGCGTGTCCATGACCACGCGCTGGCGGCGGCCGAAGCGGTGGCAGAACACATCCAGCACCGCAAGCTGATACGCCATCGGGCCGGAGACGAGCGGCAGGTGCTTATACCGCGTCATTTTATACGCTACGTTGGCATCCATGCCCATGGCGCAGATGTTCAGCGCCAGATAATCGCCGCAGCGGATGCCGTCCACCTCCCGCACCGTGCCGCCGATCAGGCGGGGCAGGTCGTGGAACGCCTCCTCGTCGCCGAAGCTGCGTATGTAGTCGTTGGCGGAGCCGCAGGGGATTGCCGTCAGCTCCGCGTGCGCGCAGCCGCGCAGTCCCGCCGCCGTCTCAATCAGCGTACCGTCGCCGCCGCAGGCATAAAACCGCGTCGGCACCCCATCGGCACAGCACTGCCGGACAAATGCCGTCGCCTCGCCGGGCGCCGTGGTCTCATGCAGCAGATAATCGGCGGGGTGGGCGGCAAAATACGCCTTGATGCGCGGAACCAGATCAAGCGCGCGGTGGTGCTTGCCCGCGGCGGGGTTGAGAATAAATACATGACGCATAGCTTATCTGTCCTTTTCCGTTTATTTGAAATACATGTACAGCTGACATTTGAGCATACCGTTATACAGCTTGCGGCGCTTGTCCGCCGGATGACCGAAGCAGGTCTCGAACTCCTCATCCGGGCTGATGACCGCGCGGCTCCAATGCGGCACCGCCGGCATCACCCGCCCCATGATGCGGTACAGCTCACGCGCGCCCTCCACGTCCAGCATACGCTCGCCGTAGGGCGGGTTGCACAGCACAACACCCCCGTCGCCCGGGTAGCGGAACGTGCGCACATCCCGCACCTCGGCGGTGACGCACTCGCCCACCCCGGCCTTGACGGCATTTTCGCGGGTCAGCGCCACGCAGGCGGGGTCAATATCGCCGCCGATGGCGGAAAAGGGAATATCCCGGCATTCGAGATCGCGGGCGCGGCGGCGCTCCGTCTGCCACACCGTTTCGGGAATCGTCTGCCACGCCATGGCGGCAAATTTGCGGCGGATGCCCGGCGCGATCCGCTTGGCGGAAAGCGCCGCCTCGATCAGCAGCGTTCCCGAGCCGCAGCAGGGGTCACAGCAGATCGACGCTTTCCGCGCACGGGTGAGATCCACGATCGCCGCCGCCAGCGTCTCCTTGATCGGCGCGCCGCCCGCTTTTTCGCGGTAGCCGCGCTTGTGCAGTCCCGCGCCGCTGGTGTCGATCAGCAGGCTTGCCTCATTTTTCAGGATCGTAAACTGGATCTGCACGAGCGGTCCCGTCTCCTCAAACCAGCTGATCCCGTATACGTCCTTCAGCCGCTCGACCACGGCCTTTTTGATAATGGACTGGCAGTCGGGAATGCTGTGCAGATCGGAATTGAGCGACCAGCCCTTGACCGGAAAGCGGTCGGTCCTGCCGATCCACCGCTCCCACGGCAGCTCCCGCACGCCTTCAAACAGCTCCTCAAAGCTGTGCGCCGCAAAGCTGCCCATAAAGATCTGGATGCGCTCCGCACAGCGCGACTGGATGTTGGCGCGCGCCAGCATCGCCGCATCGCCCGAAAACCGCACTCTGCCGTTTTCCGGGCGGACATTGTCCGCCCCCATGCGTCTCAGCTCGTCCCCCACGATTCCCTCAATGCCGAACAGGCACGGCGCGCATAATTCCATCATGATCTCCCCCGGTTTGCCGTTCTCCAGCTGCCCGCCGTGTATATTTCGGCGCGCAGTCGGGCATATATGTATCAGTATACCGCATCCGGCGGCATATTTCTACCCCCAAAATGCGCCTTTGACCGAAAAAAATGAAAAATTTCATTTTTGGTCTTGACAAGCGGCGGTAAATGTTGTATGATAGGCAAGCGGTCGAAAAAACCGTGTAGATGTGCACCATTAGCTCAGTTGGTAGAGCACCTGACTCTTAATCAGGGTGTCCCGGGTTCGAGCCCCTGATGGTGCACCATACGGCCCGTTGGTCAAGTGGCCTAAGACTCCGGCCTCTCACGCCGGCAACAGCGGTTCGAATCCGCTACGGGTCACC
>CAKUMQ010000013.1 GCA_934667845.1 uncultured Eubacteriales bacterium
CGTCGAAGCCGTGCGCAGCGAAAAACGTCTCCATCTTCTTCCGCGTTGTCCACCAGTAGTCGTGGTTGCCCTTCAGCAGCAGCTTCTGCCCCGGCAGGCTGTGTAGGAAGGAGAAGTCCGCCTCCGTCGCCGAAAGTCCCATCGCCCAGGAGATATCGCCCGCGATAACGACGGTGTCCTCGGGCGACACCACGCTTCTCCAGTTTTTCTCCAGCCGCGGCACATAGTCCTGCCAGCCGGAAAACACGTCCATCGGCTTATCGGCGCCGAGCGACAGGTGCAGATCGGCAATAGCCCACAGCGCCATAGCGACCTCCTCAGCAGCTGCCGTTCAGCAGCCCGCGCACTGCCGCCTGCATATCCTGCTTGTCGCAGACCTGTGTAAACCGCGGCGTTTTGCTGCGCAGCGAGGCAAGCGGCGCGGGGGCAGATGTCCCGGTCAGGCGGGAGAGCGCCTCGACCTTTTCAAATTCATCCAGCGTATCGTCCGCATGGCCGAGCGCCGCCAGCACGCTGGCGCTGAACTTATACGGATCGGCGGTCGAAGCGATCACGACGGGGGTCGTGTCACCGGTCTCGCGGCGGTAGTCGCCGTACACCTTGACGCCGACCGCCGTATGCGGGTCGCACAGGATGTGCTTTTCCGCAAAGACGGTACGGATCGTCTCCGCCGCCTCCTCATCCGTGCAGAAGCCGCCGTAGAACAGGTCAGCCAGCTTTTCCCGCAGCGGCGCGGGAACGGTGTAGCTGCCCTTGTCGCGCAGATCCGCCATCAGCGTGCGGATCAGCGCGTCATCGTGGCCGGACAGCTCAAACAGCAGCCGCTCCAGATTTGAGGAGATCAGAATATCCATCGACGGCGACGTGGTCGTAAAGAACTCCCGCCGCCGGTCATAGATGCCGGTGCGGAGGAAATCGGTCAGCACGCAGTTGCGGTTCGAGGCGCAGATCAGCCTGCCGACCGGCAATCCCATCTGCTTGGCATAGTAAGCCGCGAGAATATTGCCGAAGTTGCCCGTCGGCACCGTCACATTCATCGGCTCGCCCATTTTGAGCGTGCCCGCGCGCAAAAGGTCGCAGTAGGCGGACACATAGTAGACGATCTGCGGCACGAGCCGTCCCCAGTTGATGGAGTTGGCGCTCGAGAACATCCGGTTCTGCGCCGCCAGCTCCGCCTGCATCGCGGGATCGGTGAACAGCGCCTTGACACCGGACTGCGCATCGTCAAAGTTGCCGCGGATGGCGCAGACGCCGACGTTTTTGCCCTCCTGCGTGCACATCTGCAGCTTCTGCATCGGGCTGACGCCCTGCTCGGGATAAAACACGAGGATACGGGTCGCGGGCGCATCGCGGAAGCCCTCAAGCGCCGCCTTACCGGTATCGCCCGATGTCGCCACCAGAATCACGATCTCGCGCCCGTCCGCAGCCTTGGCGGCGGACACCCGCATCAGGTGGGGCAAGATCTGCAGCGCCATATCCTTGAAGGCGCAGGTCGGGCCGTGCCACAGCTCCAGAAGCGACACGCCGTCCGCCAGCGTGCGCAGCGGCGCGATCGCGGGATCGCGGAACCGCTCGGCAGTATATGCCGAGGCGGCGCAGTCCGTCACCTCCTGCGGCGTCATATCCGTCAGAAACCTGGACAGCACCGCCACGGCGCGCTCCACATAATCCGCGTGGACCAGCCGCTCGATCTCCGCGCGGGACAGCGCCGGGATCGTCTCCGGAACAAACAGACCGCCCTCCGCGGAAATGCCGCGCACAATGGCTTGCGCCGAGGTCACGGAAAGTGACCGGTCACGGGTACTGGTATAATTCATGATAACTTCCTCCCATCGGGTCGCCCGCGGACGGCAAAGCCGCCGCGTAAACGCCGCCGCAGCCGGGCGGCACCGCGATATTCCCCGTTATTGTACACCACTTTTCGCCGCTTGTCAAAGCCTGCGGAAAAATTCCTTGCCATTCCGCCGAAAAAGGCAGATCTACCGCCCTTTTCGGTCAATTTTCGCGCCATCCGGCACCGTTTCCGGCGCTGCCGCCCCGCCGCCATGACGCCGCAGACAAAAATCTGCCCCGCAGAGCCACTCTGTCGGGGCAGGATAGAGAGAATTTTCAACTGTATCGGCGAAAAAATGCATAGGCATTGCGGTAAAATAAGCGGTCACATACATCCTCGCCGAAGCCGTCGCGCAGGAGGCGGCGCTCCAGTGAAAACAGCGTGTCGATGCCCGGCCAGCCGGGCGGCAGCGCCGTGCCGTCAAGGTCACAACCCATCGCCACGGTATGCGTACCGCCGCGCTCGAGAAAATGCGCAAGATGGCGCTCGAAATCGGCAAACTGCATGCCGCCGAGATGCGCCGGGCAGAGGTTCAGCCCCACCAGCCCGCCACGGTCGCGGATGCAGTCAAACTGCGCGTCCGTAAGGTTGCGCGGATGCGGGTGCACCGCCGCCGACAGCGAATGGGTCGCCAGAAGCGGCGCGTCGGTCAGCGCCGCCACGTCCCAAAAGCCCGCTTCGTTCAGATGCGACACATCGGGCAGGATGCCGTATGCCGCAAGCTCGGTCAGCACCGCCCGCCCGAAGGGCTTCAGCCCCTCGGCGCTGCCGGTCATGCAGCCGCAGCCCAGCTCATTTTCGCCGTTCCACGTCAGCGTGAGCAGCCGCACGCCTGCCGCCGCCAGCTCAGCCACGGCGGACAGCTTTCCGCCCAATATCGCGCCGTTTTCCGCCGAGAGCCACATGCCGCACTGCCCCTCCGTCAGGCGGTCAAGCGCGGCGCCGTCTCTCATCCGCACGAGCGGTGGGCAGGCATCGGCCAGCCGCCCCGCCAGCGACAAAAGCCGCCGTCCGCGGTCGCGTGCCGCTTCGCCGTGCAGCGTATCCGGCACAAACGCCGCAAACACCTGCACGCCCGGCGAAAACCGCAGCAGGCGCGAAACGTCCACGTCCAGCGCGTTTTCCCACAGCCCGCAGCCGAGCCGGTCACATTCGGACAGCGTGTCACAGTGCAGATCAAACAGACGCATACCCTTCCACCTCATAGGCGCCCTGAATAAAGTCCAGCTCCGCGATCTCCATCGGCCGGCCCTTCGGGGTCACGATCTCGATGACGTCAAAGCGCGGCTGAAGCGCTGTCGGCTGCTCCTGCAGATACTGCAGCGCCGCCGCCACGATGCGCCGCTGTTTCGCGGCAGTGACCGCCTCGCGCGGCGCATAAAGCGACCCCTCTTCCCGCGCTTTGACCTCGACAAAGAGTATATACGTCCGGTCACAGGCAATTATGTCAATTTCGCCGCGGCGGGTGCGGTAATTCGATGTCAGCAGGGTGTAGCCGCGCTCACGCAGAAAGCGGGCGGCGAGCACCTCACCGGCAGCGCCCTTGGAAACGCCGGCCACAGGCTGTCACCTCCCGCTTTTCGGCTGCTGTTCCAGCCATTTTTTCAGAAAACTCATCCGGTGCACCGGCGACGGGCCGTACGCGGCGAGCCGCTCATAGTGCAGCGCCGTGCCGTAGCCCTTATGCTGCGCAAATGCGTATTCGGGATACTGCCGGTCAAGCTCCAGAAGCAGCCGGTCACGGCTCACCTTGGCGAGGATCGACGCCGCCGCCACCGAAGCGGACAGCGCGTCACCCTTGACCAGCGTGCGGCAGGGCAGTGTGATCTGCGGCGGCAGGCGGTTGCCGTCCACCAGCACGAGCGAGGGCGTTTTCTGCCGGCTCACCGCTTCGACCGCCCGGCTCATGGCGAGATAGGTCGCCTGCAGAATATTATACTGCTCGATCTCCTCCACCGAGGCGGACGCCACCGCATACGCCGCCGCCCGCTCGGTGATCAGGTCAAACAGCGCCTCGCGCTTCTTTTCGCTGAGCTTTTTGGAATCGTTCAGCCCCGCGATCGGCGTGTCGGGATCCAAGATCACCGCGGCGGCGAACACCGGACCGGCAAGCGGCCCGCGCCCCGCCTCATCCACGCCGCAGAGCAGCGGATAGCCCTCCGCCCGCACGGCGCGGTCGAATTCCTCATTTGTCATCGTCATCCCTCCGGCCGTTCCAGCGTGATCCGCCCGATCTTTCCGGCGCGGAACTCATCGAGCAGCATCGCCGCCGCCCGCTCCGTATCCGCCACGCCGCCGGAAAGCAGCATCCCGCGGCGGCGGGCGATCGCGGTCAGCAGATCAGCCGCATCCCCCTCCGGCAGCGGATCGAGCTTATAGCGGGCGGCAAGAAGCCCGCCGTATTCCGCCGCAAGCAGAGAGAGCAGCCCGCACGCCAGCTCCTCGGTATCCAGTATTTCATCGCGGATCGCGCCGGTATAGGCGAGATGCCGCGCCACGGTCTGATCCTCAAATTTCGGCCACAATATGCCCGGCGTATCCAAAAGCAGCGTGCCGTCCCGCAGCGTGAACCACTTATTCTCCCGCGTCACGCCGGGGCGATCCTCCGTTTTCGCCTTGCTGCCCGCCGTCATCCGGTTGATAAACGAGGATTTGCCGGTATTCGGCACCCCCGCCACCATGGCGCGCAGCGGGCGGCGCAGACCGCGCTGCTCCATGGCGCGCAGCCTGTCCGCCATCACGCGCCGGAGCAGCCCGGAAAACGCGCCGATCCCGCGGCCGGACTTGCAGTCGACGGCAAGCACGGGCAGCCCCTCCGCCCGCAGGCGCTCGACCCACTGCACCGTCGTCCGCTCATCCGCGAGGTCGCATTTATTCAGCATCAGTATACGGGGCTTTGGCCCCACGATCGCGGACAGCTCCGGATTCCGGCTCGACACCGGCACGCGGGCATCCGCCAGCTCCACCACAACGTCCACCAGCCGCAGACACTCCTGCATCTTCCGGCGGGTGCGGGTCATATGCCCGGGATACCACTGGATGGGCTTTCCGTTTTCTTCACAGATCATGCTGTTTCTCCTTGCCTGTCAGACCGCGCCAAACGAGGACAGCGGCCAGATCCGCCAAAACACCTTGCCGACGATGTCCCCGACCTCCACAAAACCGATATCGTCGTAGCGGCTGTCGTGGGAATACCAGCGGTTATCTCCCATCACGAACACATGCCCCTCCGGCACGGTCACGGTGCCGGTCAGCTGGCGCGCGGGCGTGGTCTGGTTGAGATACGGCTCCGAAAGCAGCTCACCGTTGAGATACACCTGTCCGTCTTCTATGGACAGCGTATCCCCCTCGACCGCGATCACCCGCTTGATCAGCGGCTCGAGCATCACCGTTCTTCCCCCGCTGCCGGCAGACACAGCAGCCTGTTCCGTCTCGCCGCCGTCTGCTGCCGGGATGTCCGGCTTCAGCTCGCGGGAGATCACGACGATATCGCCGCGCGTGACCTGCTCATAGCCGCTGGTCAGCAGCAGCCGGTCCTGATCCATCAGCGTCATCTGCATGGACTCGCCGTCCACACCGACCACGCGGAACAAAAAGCAATATACCAGCGCCACGCAGACGAGCGACACGACCGCCGCCTCGATCCACTCATAGAGCGTGGCAGCCGCGCCGGACGGGCTGCTCTTTTCCGTCTGCTCCGTTTTTTCCATGCGAGCCATCCCCTTTAATACAGTGATCCCCAGTCGGACAGCGGGCGGATCCGCCAAAACGCCTTGCCGACAATATCTCTCACGTCGATAAACCCGACCGATTCCGTCCGGCTGTCCAGAGAGTTGCTGCGGTGGTCGCCCATCACGAACACATATCCCTCCGGCACCACGACGGCGCTCGTCAGGTCATAGCGCAGATTTTCATAGTGCACATACGGCTCCTCAAGCACTTCGCCGTCCACCAGCACCGCGCCGGTGACCGGGTCGATCTCGATCGACTGTCCCGCCACGGCGATCACCCGCTTGATCAGCGGCTCCTCCACATAGCGGTTGACGATCACGATATCGCCCTGCCGGGGCGTCGAATAAAACAGGCAGGAGACCAGCAGCCGGTCCTCATCCTGCAGAGTGTCCAGCATGGACTCCCCCACCACCGTCACCTGGCGGAACACAAACGTAAACAGCAGCGACACCAATAAAAGCGCCGTGCAGAGCGTGCCGAGCACGTCATATAAAACCGCGGGACGGCAGACCTTTTTTGCCGCACGGCAAACGGCTCCGGCCACCGCCTTTTCCTTTTGCTTTATGGACCCCATCGGCGCGATCCGCCCTCCTTTCGGCATATACAGGATTTAAGTATACCATATCCGCGGCGGGAAATAAAGAGGAAAAAAGAAAAAAGGGACGAAAATTCGTCCCTTTTTCCGTAAGCGATCAAATTACAGCTGCTCTTTGACCTTCGCCGCTTTACCCACGCGGTCACGCAGATAATACAGCTTGCTGCGGCGCACTTTACCGCGGCGGACCACTTTCACTTCAGCCACGTTGGGGGAATGAAGCGGGAAAACACGCTCCACGCCGACGCCGTAGGAGACGCGGCGAACGGTAAAGGTCTCGGCGACGCCGCTGCCCTTCTTCGCGATCACGGTGCCCTCAAACGCCTGGATGCGCTCGCGCTCACCCTCGCGGATCTTCACGTCCACCCGCACGGTATCGCCCACGGCGAACACGGGAGTTTCCGCCTTCAGGCTGTCGGCGGCAATCAGTTTCAATGCGTCCATTCTTGTTTCCTCCTTGAAATTCAGGCGTTCATGCCTCAAAGGGCAGAGGACCGTCCGCTTTAATGTCTTGCGTATCGCTTGGCATTAACCCCCAGCCGCCCCTGCGGCCGGATACCCAATACTGAAAGAGTATACCACACCCGCAGAGAAAATGCAAGTGTTTTTTGCGTTTATTTCCGCTTGCCGACCGAATTTTCCGCTTTTTTCGTGTCAGAACCGCTCGCGGAACCATTCGCACAGCCCCTCCCACCATTCCACCGTCTTGAATCCGATGGTATAGCGCGGCGCATTTTCTACGATATCCGTCTCGTCGGGCGTCAGCACCGAGTCCCAGTCCGCCCCCGACGCAGGCAGGCAGATGGACGGAAAGATGACGCACCACCAGTTTTGTCCCGCCGCTTCGCCGATCTCCACCCGCACCGCGTCATACAGCCCGGCGGGCAGCGTCCCCTTTTCGTATTCGCGCGTCGTAAAGTACATCCGTTTCAGGGACACCTGCACCGGATAGTCGGACTGCTCCGCTTTCAGGCAGTCCTCCGCCGCCTTTTTCAGCTCGGGGCAATGCGCCGCCAGCACGGAAAGCGCCTCCTCGCGGTCGGCGCAGCCTTCGGTCAGCCCGTCCGCCGCCGCAAGCACCGCATCCCGCACCCGCAGCTTAAGCTGCTGATCCTCTGTGCTGTCGGAGTTCGCGAGCACATGGATACGCACGACCTTCTGCCGTATATCGGCGCATTTTCCGCCGAAGCCGACCAGTGACAGCAGCACACAGCCGATCAGTGCCGCCGCCACGGCTTTTTTGATCCTGGACATAGAAAAAACCCGTCCTTTCCTCTTTCTGCAAAGAGTATGGACAGGTTTTCCGGGTTTTATTCCCCGCGTTTCCCGTTTTTCTCTGCGGCGGGACCGCCGCACGGGCGGCAAAGCGCCGCAAACGGGAATTCCCGCGCGCAGGCTTCGCGGCACGCCGCCGCTTTGTCCTTTTCCGCAAACAGCGCAAACACCGCGCTGCCGCTGCCGCTCATCCGGCAGCCGAGCGCCCCGTGCGCCAGTGCGATCTGCCGGATATGCGCCGTCGCGGGCAGGGCGACCGCCTGCTCAAACACATTGCCGAGCCGCGCGCTGACTGCCGCGAGGTCACCGGACGCCAGCGCCCGCAGCATTCCCGCCGTATCCGGCTGTTCAAGCGCCCCGACGCTGTCGATCGCGCGGTAGGCATCCGCCGTCGACACGCCCGCCTCCGGCTTGACGATCAGCACGGTGCAGGGCGGCAGCGGCGCGCAGGGGATCAGCTCGGTGCCGATGCCGACCGCGCGGGCGGCACCGCCCGCCAGACAAAACGGCACATCCGCCCCGACCTCTGCCGCGGCGGCAAACAGCGCTTCCCTTGCGACCGCGCCGGGAAACAGGCGGTCAAGCGCAAACAGCACGCCCGCCGCGTCCGCACTGCCGCCCGCCAGACCCGCCTGCATCGGGATATGCTTTTCCACCGTCAGCCGCACGCCGGGGCAGGCGATCCCCGCGCGGGCAAAAAACCGCTCTGCCGCGCGATAGGCGGTGTTGCGGCTGTCCGCCGGCAGAGCGACATCCGAAACGCAGAGCGTGATACCGCCGTCCGCCGTCCGCTCCGCCGTCACGCGGTCGCACAGATCCACCGTCTGCATGACCGTATCCACTTCATGGTAGCCGTCCGGACGGCGTCCGGTGACGGAAAGCGTCAGATTGATCTTGGCGGGAGCCAGCACCGTGACAGCGGTCATGTTATCCCTCTTTCTTCAGCTCGCGCAGAAATTCTCCCATCCGCGACAGCGCCTCGCGGATGTGCTGCACCGAATAGCAGTAGGAAATGCGCACAAAGCCCTCGCCGCAGTCGCCAAACGCCGTGCCCGGCACCACGGCGACATGCTTCTCCGTCAGCAGACGGCGGCAGAACTCCTCCGAGGTCAGACCGGTCGAGCGGATCGAGGGAAACACATAAAACGCCCCCTCCGGCTCAAAGCAGTCCAGACCGATCTCGCGCAGCAGATCCAGGATGAGCCGGCGGCGGCAGTCGTATTCCGTCCGCATGGCCTCCACGTCCTCGCTGCCGTTCTTCATCGCCTCGATCGCGGCATGCTGCGCCGTCGTCGGCGCGCACATGATACCGAACTGGTGCAGCTTTAACATCACCTTCGCGACCGGCGCGGGCGCGCAGGCATAGCCGAGCCGCCAGCCGGTCATGGCAAACGCCTTGGAAAATCCGCTGACCCGCACCGTCCGCTCCCACATACCGGAGAGCGACGCAATGCTCACGTGCGGCTTGTCGCCGTAGGTCAGCTCGCTGTAAATCTCGTCGGACAGGACGAAAATATTCGTGTCGCGCAGCACATGGGCAATCGCCTCCAGCTGATCATGCCGCATCACGCCGCCGGTCGGGTTGTTCGGATACGGCAGCACGAGCAGCTTGGTGCGCGGCGTGATCGCCGCCCGCAGCGTGGAGGCGGTCAGGACGAACCGATCCTCCGCCCGCGTCACCAGCGGCACCGGCACGCCGCCCGCCATGCGCGTCAGCGGATCATAGCAGACAAAGCTCGGCTCGGGGATCAGCACCTCGTCGCCCGGCTGTAAGATCGCGCGGAACGCGAGGTCGATCGCCTCGCTGCCGCCGACCGTCACCAACACCTCATCCTTCGGCGCATAGGACACGCCGATCTGCCGCTGCACATAGGCGGCGATCTCCTCGCGCAGCGCCATCAGACCGGCATTCGGAGTATACCAGGTGCGCCCCTTTTCCAGCGTTTCCACTCCTTTTTGGCGGATGTGCCACGGCGTCTGGAAGTCCGGCTCACCGACCGAAAGGGAGATCACATTATCCATCTCCGCGGCAATATCAAAAAAGCGCCGGATGCCCGACGGCTTGAGCTGCTGCGCCACGGGATTGAGCAAAGATGTGTAATCCAATCAGACTTCTCCTCTCTCGTCCTTTTCCTCGCCTTCAAACAGTACGCCCGCATCCTTATAGCGCCGCAGCACCAGGTGCGTTGCCGTCGACTGCACGCCCTCAAGCGTCGCCAGCCGCGTCGCCACAAAATCCGCGACCTCGCGGAAGCTGCGGCCGGTGACGGTCACGGAAAAATCGTAGCCGCCCGACATCAGATACAGGCTCTCCACCTCGCGGTACTGCAAAATCGACTGCGCCAGCTCGTCAAAGCCGGTGTCGCGCCGGGGGATCACATGCAGCTCGATCAGCGCCGTCACCGCGTCCTTGTCCACGCGGCTCCAGTCCACCACCGCGCGATAGCCGCAGAGGATGCCCTCCTGCTCCATTTCCGCGAGATCATGTCTGACCTCCTCGGGCGTCATATTCAGCATTGCCGCCAAACGGTCGTCACTCAGACGCGCGTTTTCCCGGATCAGAGACAGCAGTTTTTTGTTCATCAGTACCCGCTCCTTCATGCGTGGATTTTCTTTTATTATACACCGGATCGTGCAAATTTCAAGCATTTCCTATTGACAAATGACCGTTCACGGCGTATACTATCTTCTCAAACCGAAAGTTGTTTTTTACCTATATTAAATATAAGAGAATCCGAAATAGAAGGGAGTCCGCCGCATGGAGAATATGCTGAAACGCATCATGGATATGGATCGTCAGGCACAGAAGATCATCGACGCCGCCAGACAGGAAAAACTGGAAGCCGAGCGCACAATCGCACTGCAGACGGAGGAACTGCGGGAAAACTATCTCGACCGCACCCGCCGGCGTATTCAGATCAACGCCGAAAACGAGCGCACCATCCTCCGTCAGAACTGGCGGCGCAGGGAGGCGGGCTACCAGAAGCAAAAGCAAAGCATGGAACAGACCTTTGCCGAAAAGGGAGAGGAATGGGCAGCCGAACTGGCTGACCGCGTGATCCGGGGCTGACCACCCCGCCGCAAAGGAGGATCGAACCGTCATGGGAGCCTCGGCAAATGTTGTCTCTGCCAAAGTCCGCGCGCTCTACGGCCACCGGCTCATGCCGGAGGATTACAACGCCATGCTGCACGCCCACAGCGTCAGCGAGGTGGCGAGCTATCTGAAAGCCCACACCGGATATAAGGCCGCTCTTGCGGATGTCAACGAATCCACCCTCCACCGGGGGTATCTGGAGACCATTCTCCGCCGCTGCCGCTTTGAGCAGCTCACGGCGCTGTCCCGCTATGAAAGCATGACCCGCATGCCGCTGTCGGAGGCGTTTATCCGCTTCGGCGAAATCCGCCAGCTTCTGCTGTTTCTGCGGCTGCTGGGCGCGGGCCGCCCCGAAGCGTATTTCTTCGATATGCCGCTGTATTTCAACTCTCACTCGCGGCTGAATCTGGTCGGTCTGTCCGAGGTGCGCAGCTATGACGACCTCTGCGCCCTGCTCGACGGCACCGAATATGCCCGCACCGTGCGGCAGTTTCCGCCGGATGAAAACGGACGTATCCCGCTGCCGGAGACCGAGACCGCGCTGTATACCGACTGGTACCGGGAATTTTTCGACCGCATCCGCCGGTATACCCACGGCGAGGAGCGCCGCCAGCTCACCGAGCTGCTGTCGCAGCACCTCAACACCCGCAATGTGCTGCGCATCTACCGCCTGAAGCAGTATTTCGACCGCACCCCGGAGCAGATCCGCCCCTATCTGATCGCGCCGTCCTGCGGCATGCCGCAGGCGAGCCTTGAACGGCTTCTGCAGGCTGATGCCGGGCAGGTCATCCCGCTGTTTGCCCAAATGCCGGCAGGGCGGGGCATCCCGGCGGACCGCTTTGCGGATCTCGCTCAGCTGCAGCACCATGTGACCGCCTATCGCAGCCGCCATTATATCCACTATTCCGTCTATCCCTCCGTCGTGCTGCTGTCGTATATGTTCATCAGCGGCGCGGAGGTGGATGATATCGTCAACATTATCGAGGGGATCCGCTACGGCCTGTCCCCCGCACAGATCAGGCGGCTGCTGACCGTCTCCATGCGTTAAAAGGAGGGAACTGTGTGGCTATTGCCAAAATGAAGCTGATCTCCGTCGGCGGTCCCGCAGATACGCTCGACCGCGTGCTGCACATCTGCGGAAGCTGCGGTGTGTTCCAGGCGGACGATGTGACCAAATACTATACGCACGACGCCCCCTATGCGCCGGTGCGGGAGGAAAACCTCTACGCCATCGGGCTGACCAAGCTCGAGGGACTTGTCGACCGGCTGGGCGGCAAGCTGTCGGGAACGGCAGAGGACGGGGAGGAATTTCCCGACTGGAACGAATACATCGACCGGCTGGAGGCCCGGGTGCGGGCACTGGCGGACCGGCGCACCGCGCTGACCGCCACGCTCGAACAGCTCAACAAGGAAATCGAGCAGTTTGAGCATTTCCGCGGGCTGAACATCGACCTGCACGAGGTGCTGGAAAGCGAGACGATCTCCGTCCGCTTCGGCCGTCTGCCGAAGGAGAGCTTCCAAAAGCTGCAAAGCTATGAGGGCAACCCCTATGTGCTGTTCTTCCCCGGTGTGTTCGACCGCGAGTATTACTGGGGCGTGTATTTCGCGCCGAAGGAGTACAAGGATGAGGTTGACCGCGTGTTTGCGGGGCTGTTTTTTGAGCGGATGAAGCTCACCGATCAGGCGGGCACGCCGGAGGAGATCCTCGATCAGCTGCAAAAGAAAAAAGCACAGGCGGACAGCGAATATGCCGAAACCGAAGCGGAGAAAGCGAACCTCTGGACGCAGGAGCAGGAAACCTGTCAAAAGCTCGGGCGCTTTTTGCGCTCCCGCTCCTATTTCTTCGGTCTGCGGCAGTACGCCGCCCGCTATCACGACTGGTTTTTGCTGGCGGGCTGGGTGCCCGCCAGGGAGGAAAAGCGTTTCCTCGCCGCCTTTGACGGGATCGCGGGACTGGAGATCACCAGCGAAACGCCGGAGGAAGCGCACCACAGCGCGCCGGTGCTGCTGCACAACCCGCCGGTCATCCGCTCGTTTGAGTATTTCGTCCGGATGTACGGCTCCCCGCGCTTTAACGAGCTGGATCCGACGCCGTTCCTCGCCGTCACCTACATTCTGCTGTTCGGCATCATGTTCGGCGACGTGGGTCACGGGCTGCTGCTCGCCCTCGCGGGCGCGTTCATGTGGCGGAAAAAGAAGATGGAGATCGGCCGCATTCTGGTGCCCTGCGGCTTTTCCGCCGCCGTGTGGGGCGTCATCTTCGGCTCGGTATTCGGCTTTGAGCATCTGCTCGACCCGTTCTACACCCGCGTGCTCGGTCTGCCGCACAAGCCCATCGAGGTCATGCAGTCGGTGACCACCGTCGTCTATGCCGCCGTGGCGGTCGGCTTCGTGCTGCTGGTCGTCGCGATGCTGATGAATATTTACTCTTCCCTGCGGCGCAGGGACTACGAAAACGGGCTGTTCGGTCCGAACGGCGTGGCGGGGCTGGTATTTTACACCGCACTGGTCGTCGGCGGTGTCGGCCAGCTTCTGCTGCATATCCCGCTGCTGACCGCCCCGTATGTGCTCGGGCTGATCGTGCTGCCGCTGCTGCTGATCTGGATGCGGGAGCCGCTCGGCCGCCTTGTGGAGCGCCGCCCGGACTGGAAGCCCGAAAGCCTCGGCGAATACATGATCCAGAGCTTTTTCGAGCTGTTCGAGGCGCTGCTCTCCTATTTCTCCAACACCCTCTCCTTCATGCGTGTCGGCGCCTTTGTCCTGGTGCATGCAGGCATGATGAGCGCCGTGTTCCTGATGGCGCAGATGCCGCAAAACCCCGTCGCCTATGCCGTGATCCTCGTTCTGGGCAACCTGCTCGTGCTGGTCATGGAGGCGCTGCTCGTGGCGATCCAGGTCATGCGTCTGCAGTTTTACGAGCTGTTCAGCCGGTACTATATCGGCGACGGCAAGCCCTTTGCCCCGCTGGTGCAGCCCGCGGAAAAGTAAATCGTCCGTCTGTACACTTTATACTTTATTTTATAAAAAACGGAGGTCTTTCCCATGAATGCTCTGCTGTTTATCCCCGCTGTTCTGCTCACCCTCTCGGTCTGTCTCACCGTTTTCTTGTTTAAGCGCGGCCGCACGGCGCGTCAGGCGCTCGCGATCCAGCTGCTTTCTCTCGTGGTGATCGCCGCCGTGAGCTGCACGCTGCCGACCGCCGTCAAGGCGGAAACGGCGCCCGCCGACATCGCCGTGACCGATGCCGAAGCCGCTAAAACCGAGACCGCAGCCGATAACGGTGCGGCTGCCGGCATGAAATATCTGGGCACGGCGCTCGCGGTCGGTCTTTCCTGCATCGGCGGCGGCATCGCCGTTGCCGCGGGCGCACCCGCAGCCATCGGCGCGACGGCGGAGGATCCGAAGTCGTTCGGTAAATCCATCATCTTCGTGGCGCTCGGCGAGGGCTTCGGTCTTTACGGTCTGGTCATCTCCATCATGATCCTGAGCAACTGAAAAGAGGCACCGTTCATGCGATTTTTTCTGATCAGCGACAATGTGGATACCGAGGTCGGCATGCGCATGGCAGGCATCGAGGGCGTCGTCGTCCACGGACGCGAGGAAACGCTGTCGGCGCTTGACCGCGCGCTCAGCGATACCCGCATCGGCATTCTTCTGCTGACCGAACCGCTGGCGGAGCTGTGCCGCGAAGAGGTACAGCAGATCAAGCGCGACCGCACGGTTCCGCTGATCGTCGAAATTCCCGACCGCCACGGCAGCGGTCACGCCGCGGATACCATTTCCCGCTATGTGCGGGAGGCTGTCGGCATCAATCTGTGAAAGGGCAGGTGATCCCTCATGGCAAACAGTGAAGAAAAAGTGCGCCAGTTTATGCAGGCCATTCAGCGGTACGCCGAGGAGCAGAGCCGCCGCATCCGCGAAGAGGTGCGGCAGTTTAAACAGGATAGCCTCGCCTGTGCCGAGCAGCAGGCGCTGACCGAGGCGGCGGCTCTGACGGAGAGAGAGCAGGCCGCCGTGCGGGAGGAAATGAGCCGCGAAATGTCCCAGCGCGACATGGCGGCACGGCGGGAGCTGCTCAGCGTACGCGCCGGTATCATGGACAAGACCTTTGCTCTGGCGCGGGAGAGGATTCTCGCCTATACGCGCACCGACGCCTATCCGCAGGCTTTGCAGGAGAGCCTTGACCGGCTCATGGCGCTTCTGCCCGCCGAGGGCACTGTCTACCGTCTCGGCAAAGCCGACAGCGCCCTTTTGCCGTCACTTGCCGACCGCCTGCCGCAGGGCAGCCGCATCGAGCTGTCCGATGACATCACGCTCGGCGGACTGCGCGGCGAAAACCGCGCGGCGGGTCTGATGGCAGACGACACGTTGGACGCGCGGCTGGACGCGCAGACCGAGTGGTTCGAAGCCCATTCCGGTCTGACGGTATCCTTTTGATTCCGCTATCCCGATCCGCTAAGGAGGAGACACCTTTGAGTACGACCATATACGGCATCAACGGCCCCGTCGTTACGGCGGCGGGACACACGGCACTGTCCATGATGGAAATGGTGCTGGTTGGCGAGGAAAAGCTGGTCGGCGAGGTCATCGGCGTCCGCGACGACCGCACCACCATCCAGGTCTACGAAAACACCACCGGTCTGCGTCCCGGCGAGCCGATCACCTCGACCGGCGGTCCGCTCTGCGTCACGCTGGGACCCGGTATACTGGACAATATTTTCGACGGCATCGAGCGCCCGCTCAAGGCGATGGAGGCTGCCTCCGGCAGCTTTATTGCCCGCGGCGTCAGCGTAAACGCGCTTGACACCGATAAGCAGTGGGACGTCACGCTGACCGTGCAGGAGGGCGAGCGGGTCACGGGCGGGCAGGTGTATGCCACCTGCCCCGAGACCCCGTCCGTCATGCACCGCTGTCTGATCCCGCCCGCCCTGTCCGGCACCGTCACCCGCGTCATGCCAAACGGCAGCTATACCGTGACGGATACCGTCGCCGAGATCACCGACGACAAGGGCGGCGTCCACCCGCTGACGCTCTGCCAGAAGTGGCCGATCCGCACCCCCCGCCCCATTGCCGAGCGGCTGTACGCCGACATTCCGCTGATCACCGGTCAGCGCGTTATCGACACGCTGTTCCCGATCGCCAAGGGCGGCACCGCCGCCATCCCCGGCGGCTTCGGCACCGGCAAGACCATGATGCAGCATCAGCTGGCGAAATGGTGCGACGCCGATATCATCGTCTATGTCGGCTGCGGCGAACGCGGCAACGAGATGTGTCAGGTGCTCGACGAATTTTCCGAGCTGATCGACCCCAAGACCGGCAGACCGATGACCGACCGCACCGTGCTGATCGCCAACACCTCCAACATGCCGGTCGCGGCGCGTGAGGCGTCCATCTACACGGGCATCACTCTGGCGGAATACTACCGCGACATGGGCTACCACGTCGCGATTATGGCGGATTCCACCTCACGCTGGGCGGAAGCGCTGCGCGAGATCTCCGGGCGGCTTGAGGAAATGCCCGCCGAGGAGGGCTTCCCCGCCTATCTGCCCTCCCGCCTGTCGCAGTTTTACGAGCGCGCCGCCCTGACGCGCACGCTGTGCGGTGAGACCGGCAGCGTCTCCATCATCGGCGCCGTTTCGCCGCAGGGCAGCGATTTTTCCGAGCCGGTGACGCAGAATACCAAGCGCTTTACCCGCTGCTTCTGGGCGCTTGACAAGGCGCTCGCCTATGCCCGCCACTACCCCGCCGTCAACTGGAACGACAGCTACAGCGAATATGTCGGCGACCTGTCCGGCTGGTACCGGAAAAATGTCGGCGAGGATTTCACCGACTGCCGTAGCCGGATCAGTGCGCTTTTGCAGGAAGAAAATGCGCTGATGGAGATCGTCAAGCTCATCGGCGCCGACGTGCTGCCCGACGACCAGAAGCTGGTCATCGAGACGGCACGCGTGATCCGTGTCGGCTTTTTGCAGCAAAATGCCCGCCACGAAGAGGACACCTACGTTCCGCTTGACAAGCAGCTGCGCATGATGCGCGCGATCCTGCACCTGCACGACCGTGCCAAGGCGCTCATTGCCGCCAACATCCCGCTTTCCGCCATTGTGAAGCTCGGGCTGTTTGACAAGCTGGTTCGCATTAAATACGAGGTGCCGAATAAGGAGAGTGCAAAGCTCGACGACTATATTCCGGAGATCGACCAGGCGCTTGCCGCGCTGACCGCTCCGCGGGAGGAGGCAACGGCATGATCATCGACTATATCGGCGTCAAGGAGATCGACGGCTCGCTTGTGGTCATTGACGGCATCAAAAACGCCACGTTTGAAGAGACCGTCACGATCCGTCTGGACAACGGCACCGAACGGACCGGGCGCATCGTGCTTTTAGAGCAGGATCGCGCCGTTATTCAGGTGTTTGAGGGCACCAACGGCATTTCGCTGGACAATACCCGCACCCGGTTAAAGGGCAAGCCGGTCGAGCTGCCGCTTTCGCCCGAGCTGCTCGGGCGCACCTTTGACGGTGCCGGACGCCCGATCGACGGCATGGGGCCGCTGTATCCGCTGGTCAGCCGCGACGTCAACGGCAGCGCCATCAACCCCGTCTCCCGCATCTACCCCCGCAATTTCATCTCCACCGGCATCTCCTCCATCGACTGCATGTGCACGCTGATCCGCGGTCAGAAGCTGCCGATCTTCTCCGGCTCCGGCATGAGCCATAACGAGCTTGCCGCCCAGATCGTGCGGCAGGCGAAGATCGCCGGCGACGACCGCAAGGATTTTGCCGTCGTGTTTGCCGCCATGGGCGTAAAAAATGACGTGGCGGATTATTTCCGCCGCAGCTTTGCGGAAAGCGGCGTCCTCGGCCGCGTGGCAATGTTTCTGAATCTGTCGAATGACCCGATCGTGGAACGCATTCTGACTCCCCGCTGCGCGCTGACTGCGGCGGAATACCTTGCCTTCGACTGCGGCATGCACATTCTGGTCATTATGACCGATATGACCTCCTATGCCGAGGCGTGCCGCGAGCTGTCCTCCTCCAAGGGCGAAATTCCCGGCAGAAAGGGCTATCCCGGCTATCTCTACTCCGATCTGGCGTCGCTGTATGAGCGCGCGGGTATGATCAAGGGGTCGAAAGGCTCGGTCACGCAGCTGCCGATCCTGACCATGCCCAATGACGACATCACACACCCCGTTCCCGACCTGACCGGCTATATCACCGAGGGACAGATCGTACTGGATCGCAGTCTGGAAGCCGCCGGTATCTATCCGCCGGTGTCCGTGCTGCCCTCCCTCTCCCGACTGATGAAGGACGGCATCGGCGAGGGCTTTACCCGCGAGGATCACGCCGCCGTGTCCAATCAGCTGTTCTCCTGCTACGCCCGCGTGCAGGAGGCGCGCTCCCTTGCCTCGGTCATCGGCGAGGAAGAGCTGTCGGAAAACGATAAGCGGCTGCTCACATTCGGGCGGCTGTTTGACTCCTGCTTTATCAACCAGAGCCGCACGGTCAGCCGCTCCATTGACCAGACGCTGGATCTGGGCTGGCGGCTTTTGTCCACCCTCCCGCGTGAGGAGCTGGATCGCGTGGACGATAAGACGCTCAATGCCCATTATCGTCCCGAACCGTTTACCGATGAGACCCACGAATCTGCGGCACAAAAATAAGCCGCGGCATTGCCGAAAGGGCGGTGAAACTCCATGGCACTTGCGGTCGTCCCGACAAAGGGAAACCTGATCCAAACCAAAAAGACGCTGGCGCTCGCCAAGACCGGCTTCGAGCTGATGGATCGCAAGCGGAATATTCTGCTGCGGGAGATCATGCGGCTGGTCGACCGCGCCAAAACCATCCAGGGCGAGATCGACGGCTGTTACCGCAGCGCCTATCTTGCTTTGCAGCGCGCCAATATCATCCACGGCCTCTGCCGGGAGATCGCCGATGCCGTGCCGGTCGAAGAGGGACTAACCCTGACGGCGCGCAGCGTTATGGGTGTCGAGCTACCGACGGTGCGGCTGGAGAAACGCCCGCTTGAGCTGGTCTACGGGCTCGCAGACACCAGCTGCACCGTGGACGAGGCGTATATCCAGTTCGACCGCGTCAAGCACCTGACGGCGGAGCTGGCGGAGGTGGAGACCAGCGTCTACCGTCTTGCCGCCGCGGTCGGCAAGACCCAGAAGCGCGCCAATGCCCTGCGCAACATCATCATTCCGCGCCTGACCGCCACCTCAAAGCAGATCACCGATTCTCTGGAGGAAAAGGAGCGCGAGGAATTTTCCCGGCTCAAACGGATCAAAGCCCAGGCGGACGCCAAGTGAGCCGCTTTCGGCTCCTGCCCCGCCGCCTCTCCGCCTAAAACCTCCGTGCACTCAGGAAAATGCGCACAAAGGCAAAAAAATCTGCAAAACCGCTTGCTTTTTTCTGATTTTCAGTGTATAATAATGGTTGTTCCTGTGTACAGGAGCAACATATACCCGCCCGTGGCGAAGCTGGATATCGCAGTGGATTCCGATTCCAAAGGCCGGGGGTTCGAATCCCTCCGGGCGGGCCAATGACAAAAGCCGCGAAAAGCCTTGATACATAAGGCTTTTCGCGGCTTTTGCTTTTCTGCTTTCGCGGCGCGTATGTTCGGTAAATGCCGCAAAAAAGCGGTATTTTGCGTATTGCTGTAGGTCAAAAGGAAGGTCAGAATTTCGTTTTTGAGAGAAAAACGCCTTTGCAAAAAAGGACGCAGGCAAAAATCCCGCGTCCTTTTTCCCTTTACTTCGTCTTCGCGATGGCTGCTCACCGGCGCCCTTGATCAGAGCGCCGATGCCTACACCCGCGGCGATCCGCAGCTTTGGGATATATTCCTCTCCCTGTGTCACCCGTTATGACGGGATGACCCGGTTTTTGACCGCCGTCAGCGTCCAGCTTGCGGAGGCAGAAGCGGTGCTTGACACGCGGATGCTGTCCCCCGACTCCTGCAAGATCCTGCCCGTCGCCTGATTGACCAAACGATAGCTTCCGTCGCTTTGGCGGGACACCTTCCACTTCTGCGCGGCGGTCGTATCCGTCCAGTTCTGCACCAGCGTGCCGTTTTGATCCTCCAGCGAAAGCCCGCTGGACAGTTTTATGATCCGGTATACGTTGCCGCCCAGATGGTAAAACCAGTAGTAGCTCTCCATCGCCGTCGTCAGATTCTGTCCGCGATAAAACGCGGTGCCCACATCGTCAGCCTGACCGACGCCCGGGCGTTTCACACCGAAGCTCTGACCGCTCGCGGCGTTTTTCACGGTGTAGGCGCCGTCCGCGAGCAGCCCGCCGGCATAAAAGGGCTTTACCGTACCGGTATTCCAGCTTTTCACCCGCTCGTAATACACATCGGTGCTGATCGCGCCGTTGACATCCCGCAGTTGCAGCCCCTTTCCGCTGGTACGGTACAGGTTTGGGTCGGGATCCAGACGGGACTGATAAAAGGCGTTCGCGGTGTCCATCTTCATCCAGCCGTTGCGTTCAAAGAGATCGTCCATAGAGCCGATGATCCAGAAACGCGGATCGTTCTCCGCAGCCGCCAAAAAGCAGAAATCCAGCATGGCCAGCGAACTGCGCCAGGAATCGGAATGTCCCCGGGGAGAATTCCAGTCCACCGAGGGCGTGATATACATAGAATCCTTTGACGCCATGGGGCCGTCCTGCGGCTCGATCTGCCACCCCCACTTATCCCGCTGACTGTCCTCGCCGGAAGCCCAGCGGAAGGTGAACTTTTTGGCATAGGTCGTAGCGGCGGAGGTGGCTGCGGCATATTCCGCGGAGGTGCAGTACAGGATCATCAGCGGTTTTCCGTCCTTATACAAATACGCCGGGCTGTGGGCAGCCACCCCCGGTCCGGCATAATTGACCCACACCGACCGGCACATCTGCTCCAGCGAGGCGGCATCGGTGGGATGCACCGCCACGGTATATTTCTTCCCGTTTTCATAACAGAGCCGCTCATAATCGGAGGCGGCGGCGCGCCAGCCGGAAAAGCCGTTGGTCAGATCCATCGCCAGCGCGTCGATCCCCGCGTCAAACGCCGCAGCGGCAACCGCCCGGCGGTGGACGGCATTGTTGCTGTCCATACAGGTATAGGTGCCGTTGATATTGACCCGTATCCCGTTCACAGAGGTGGTCTTCGCCAGATCCGCCCACCAAAACTCGGTGCTGCCGTTCCAGACGTTGAGCCAGGTCACGCGCACTGTCTTTTTCTGATAAAACGTGTCCTTGGTGTGGTCATACCCCACGCCGTATATCTTCGGGTCTCCGGCGGGCGCAGGAAAGCTCTCCTCGACCTCCGGAGCGGCTGTGGTGCCGGTAACGATCCAGTCGCCTTCAAACACGAAGTCCTTATCGTCGCCGGAAACAGCCGCCGCACGGGTGGTTGACCCGGTTGCGCGGGACGCCGCGGACGCGGCAGACGCAGTCGTGCCCGCCGGCAAAACGGTCGTTTCCCCGCCCCCGCTTTCGTCCACAGATTCCGACGGATACGACGCGTCCGCGCTGTCGGGCAGCGAGTCGACCGGCGGTTCACCTTTGGCACATCCCGCCGCCAACAGCAACACCGCGGACAGAATAAGCGCCGTCGTGGTTTTCAGCCATTGCATCATGCCGTCTCCTCCTGTTTTCCCCGGTGCCGGGGGTCATCTGCGGAACACCAGCTGCCAGCTATGCTCCTTAAGCTCCGACATGGGAATTTTATAGGTATCCCCGACGGGATAAAGCTGAACCGCGCCCGCCTGATACCCGCCGTTCCCCAAAGAGACCAGCCGGTTGAGATCGGGATGAGTCTCCTGATGGCCGCGCACGCCCAGCAGCGTAAACCCATAGGACAGCTTATAGCAGCCCTCAGACGCCAACGCCCCGCTGCACGCCAGCTTTTGTACCGGAATGGTAAAATCCAGCGTCACATGGCTGTTTTCCGCCACGTCCACCGGAATAAAGCCCTGCTGCGGGGTCATCACCTGACGGGCGCCGTCCACGTTGACCACGGCATCGCGGGCATAAGAGGGCAGGAACAGCGCGATCTTTCCCGCTTTCGGACGCCCTTTAAGCAGCAGCTCCACATGGCCGTCGGCAGGATAGGTGGTGCGCAGCTCAACCGTGCAGTCCGGCAGGCGGATCTCCGCCGGATCGTACAGCGCTATATACAGCACGCCGTCCTTTTCCAGCGCTATACTCTTTGCCACCTCGGCAAGTCCCTCGCCGCCGCGCATGGTGCAGCACCAGGAAGCGTCGCGCCCGTCGCCCTGCACGGTCAGGAACAGGGTGCCGCTGCCCACGCAGTTATCACAGCCAAAGCCGCCGTTTTCCCGCTGGGCGTGGCACAGGGCATTGTAATAAATCCGCTGTGCCGTCTCCAGCCATTTCACTTCCTCGGTCAGGCGGAACAGCTCCATCGCCACGATGTAGGAATCCACTATGGCGCACGGCTCCGTCCACAGCGGACGGTTGAACCAGTTGTGGTTGGCGTAGTTCTCCGTCGTGCCCTTATCCAGATACATGGTATACAGGCGCACGGCAGTGTCCAGAAGCTCCGGACGGTGCACCGCCTCATAATACCAGAGAATGCCCCGGATACCCGACAGGGTGGCATGCGTCTGCATAGACAGGTTCCAGAAATCAATGGCGGCAAACTCGCCCACCATCTCCTCCAAAAGCTCCGGCAGCTCCGGCAGCTTTAAGTCGCGGCACGCCATGCCCAGCGCATCCAGACACATATAGGCGCAGCCGATATCGGTGGAAAGATACCACCCCTCGATGCAGTCGCCGGTCAGACTGCCGTCGGGATTCCCCTCGAACACCCGGTACTCCGGGCGGATGGGATAGCGGTGATAGGCGCCCTTTAAGGGCAGATACAGGTTTTCGATGATCCGCAGCGCCGCCGCGCGGGCTTCGGTGTCGCCGGTCAGGCGAGTATACTCCAGCAGCGCCCGCAAAAGCCAGTTGTGGCCGGAGATCTGCTGCTCGTCAAAGAAGCCCTCCGGCAGGATCTTGCCCAGATAGCCCTTTTCGTTGAAGCGGGCATACACCCCGCGGAAGATCTCCCGCATATAGGACGGCTCCCGGTGGGTCGCTTCCATCTGACGCACCAGCGCCAGCAGCACGCGTCCCTCCCAGTCGGCGGGCCAGTCGTATTCAATTGGCTGGTAGACCTTGTCCGGCTGATAGATGTCGGATTCCAGCCGCATACAGTTGCGCAGCAGCCGGTGACCCAGTTCTCCGAGAACCGTCACGTTCTCCAATGTCACGCTGTTAAACATATGTCACTACTTTCCGCGGTCAATCGTGCCGCATTGTCAGAATAAACTCGATCACAAACACCGCACTCCAGCCAAAGCAGCGCGCATTGATCCCCTGTTTTGCCTTGGAATCATAATTTTCATGAATGGTGTCGTCGGCATATACCCAGCCGAGGATCTCGTCGCGGATCCCCAGCGCCGTCTCCCGAAAGCCGTAGTCATACAGCCCCTTGGCGGCAAAATACGCCACATTGAGCCAGGTGGGGCCGCGCCAGTAATCGGTGCTGTAGGCGGGATCGTCATAGGCGACGGTCGGCATTCCCGGATACAGCTTTTCCCTGTCCGCCGCCAGCGTATGCATGGCAGCCGCCCGCTTTGCATCGGCAATATGGACAAACAGCGGCATAAAGGAGGCAGGGGTCAGCGTCCGGTGCGGCGCGCCGACGCGGAAATCGTAATCGTAATAGCAGCGGTCTTTTTCGTCCCACAGCATACGGTTGACCGCCTCGGCGAGCGCCTCCTCCTTGCGGGCAAATTCACGCACATCCTCCGCAAAGCCCAGCCTGCCGGCAATATAGCTCATGGAGCGGTAAAACTGCACCATATAGCAGTTGAGGTCGATGGGATAGAGGTATTCAATGCCGTCGTCCCACCGCACCGCGTTGTCCCAGCCGGACTCGAAGCGGATCTTCAGATCCCGGTCGTCTCCCTTGGCGACGGTGCTGTAAACATACAGGCCGTCCTCGGCATGATAGCGCGCCGAACGCAAAAAGGTCTCCTGACGGAGCAGACGGGTATAGGCGTAGCGCAGGAAAGCCGTGTCGGGATACGCCTTATCCATGACCTCCACCGCCCACGGCCACACCGGCGGCTTGCCGTACTCGTCCTCGATCCGCTCCTCCTCCAAAAACACGACATCCGGCACTAAGCCGTTTGGCAGCTGGAACATAAACATTGCTTTAAACTGCTCCTGCGCCAGGATCGGGTCCCAGTGGCTTGCACCCATGGCATGAAACGCGCAGTCCCAGTTCCAGATGCCGTGGAAAAACGCCTTGGAGGGGCACATCGCCCGATAGGGATACCACGGCGTATGGGCGCCGCGGACAATATTGCCCTCCAGAATATCCGCCGCGCGCTTCAGCAGCGCCAGCTCTTCTTTGCTGACCCGCGCAGACAGCGCGTCCAGCCAATTGGCAACAGACATGATCGTTAACCTCACTTTACATAAAACCGCATCAGCCGACAATACCGGCGCGTGCCACGCCCTGTACAAAATACTTCTGCGCCACGCCGTAGAACGCCATCACCGGCAGCAGCAACAGCAGCGTTCCGGAGGATTTGAGCACCGGATAGTATGCCGAAGCGCCGAGATCGTTTTTCCCGTAGCCCACCAGTTCCTTGACCGCGTCGGTGATGGTATACAGGCTGGAATACGCTGAGGAAAAGCTGGGCTTGCCGATAAACAGCACTCGGGTATAGGTCACATCGTTATACTGCCACACGATGGAAAACAGGATCACCGTAACGATCATGGTGACGGCGTTCGGCACCATGATGCGGAAGAAGATCCCCGGGCTGCGCGCGCCGTCAATGGTGCCCGCCTCCTCCAGCTCTATCGGCATATTCTTAAACGCCTGACGGAACAGATAGATAAATATCCCGTTTTTGATGCCCGTACAGGTGCCGCCCAGTATCCAGAAAGGAATATAGGTGTTCAGAAGATTCAGCGGCTCGCCGTGGATCGCCGTCGCCAGCCCCAGCGGGTCAAAAAAGCGGAACATGCGGAAATAGGGGATCTCAAAGAGGATCGGCGGGATCACCACGGAAAACAGCACCAATCCGAACAGAAAGTTCTTTCCCGGAAAATCGTGCCGGGCAAAACCGTAGCCCACCAGCATACAGGACAGCACCTGAATGAGGGTGGTGGTCAGCGTGATGATGCCGGTATTTTTCAGCGCTTCGCCGTAGTTGAGCGTCATTGCCGCCGCTTTCAGGTTGATCAGGGTAAAATGGCGGGGAATATACAGCACCGAATTGTCCGAGAGATCCCCCTTTTCCATCAGGGCGGTGAAGATCATGGTAATGACCGGATAGAGGATCACAAAGCAAAAGCCGAACAGGAATATAAACTTGACGATACCGCCCGCCAGGCGCACGGATCTTCGCCCGGCTTTAACGGTGCGACGGTCACTCAGCAGGTTCTGTGCACGGGTTTTCAGTGTCATGCGCTTCTTCCCCCTTTCTCAGACATAATAGAATACGCGCTTGCGGGTCGCCAGCAGCAGCACACCCATGATCACGCCGACGATCACAAAATAGATCGCCGACATGGCGCTGCCGTAGCCGTAATTGCCGCCTTTAAGCCCGTTGGTGTAGATATACTGCATCATGGGCGACATCATGGTGTTGAAGGTGTCCACCATGGTATATACGAAGTTGACCACGATTATGGAGGTGGTCATGGGAAAGGTGATCTTCCAGAAGGATTCCCACTCGGTGGCGCCCTCCATGCTGGCTGCCTCATACATGCTGTCCGGAATGGAGCTTAACCCCGCCAGGAAAATAAATATCTGCACACCGGATTTGTTGAAAATGTCCGAAATGCTCTCCACCGCCTGGGTCAAAAAGCCGATGACCTCCTCCCCGACGCCGAAGCTGAGCAGGTATTCGGTAAAGGCGCTGCCGTCGAGCGCTTTGAGCTGCTCCGGCGCATTCTCGATGGTGTTCGCGAGATAGGCGCTGTCAAGATACCCCAGCTCCGCCTCCATGGTCAGAAACACATCGGAGGAAAGGATGACCGTCATAAAGAAGATTCCCTTGACCAGCGCAATGCCCCGAAACGGCTTTTTCAGCAGCAGGGCAACAAAATAGCTGAAAATGAGGATCAGCGGCACATCCTTGAGATTGTTCAGGAGCGTCTCCGCCAAAAGCTGAGGAAACTCCGCGTCCTCGCGAAAAGCCTTATAAAAATGCCCGATACCGTTGAAGGTGGTCTCAAAGGAGGAGCCGTCCACCTTACAGAAGCAATAGCTGATGCAGATATACAGCGCGGGAATGAAAATGGTGATCATGCCGATCAGCCACGGCAGAATGTAGAGATATCCGTTGCGCGCTTTGCGCTGGCGCAGTGTCAATCGCGGCATGTTCAACCCTCCTTTGTCAGTACATAGTCCATCGGACCGACGGTGCAGCCGTCCGCCGTGACGGCGGTGCTGTTATAGTTGGCGAGTAGGCAGACGCCGTTGGAATACACCGAGCGGTATACCCCCGCCGTCACCTCCTCGTGCCGCACCATACAGGCGCCCTGCACCTTTTCGCGGATGGTCTGACACTCCTTCCACATGGCAATGGAATCGTCAAGCCAGAGCCGGTAATGATTGGAGGTCAGGTAGGTATACTCGCTGTTGCGCAGCACGGTATTCTCCGCATAGAACAGGGAAAAATAGAGCGACGCGCCGGTTTCGATGGTCTTGAGATGCTGATATTCCCGGTTGTCCACCTCGTTGTACGCTTCGCCGGCATAGGGTACAAGCCCCGACAGAACCAGCGGCAGGAAAGGAACGCTGCGGGTAATGAGCTTGCGGTTATTGGCATACAGCGGCGTCTCCACCAGCCCGGAGGCGGCGGACACCGCGTCCATCATCGGAGCGGTCAGCAGCAGCCCGGAGCCGCCGGTGCGGATGTCCTTCAGGACATCCAGCGTCACCTTTTTCGCTGACTGGCGCAGGATGACGGAGGATTTATTGTAGTCCGCATACAGCTCGCGCCCCATATCCAGCATGGCGATATGCTTTACGCCCCGGTCCGCCATACGCGTCACAAACGTGCCGACATATTCCGGCAGATAGCCGACGGACAGGATGCTGTGGATCCCCTCCTTTTCCTGGGTCACCAGATTATACTCATATTTTTTCGCCAGTGACTGATCCAATGTGCGGGCAGAGCGCGCATTGCGGTTGATATGCCCGCTTTCGCGGGGAACCGTCAGGGCGTTGATGCCCAGATACAATGTACCGTTTTGCGCTTCGACCGCTTCGGACAGCGCCGCAAAATCCTTGCTTCCGCCCAGCGCCCGCAGCAGGTCGTTGCGGTTGAGGGAATAGTTGTCCACGCCGCCCTTTAAGGCGCCGGTGCTGATCATCTGCACGGAGGACACGCCGGCATCGGTATACAGCTTCAAAATTTCCTGTGCCTGCTTAAAGGTCGTCAGCGCCTTGGTTCCCTCGTATTGGAAGCCCAGCATCTCCTCGGTGCGGGTGATGGCGCCGATGGTCTCCAGATACAGCTCCGGCTGCGCCGCGATGCCGGTCAGCTTCAGCCCGTCGCGCTGCATCAGATACGCCTTGTAGCAGGCTGCCATATCGCTGTAGGTGCCGCCGCCCGCGAGCAGGACATACCGGGTGCGCAGACTGCCGCCGTAGATCTCACTCTGACTCACCGGCACCGTGGTATTCACGCTGCCGTCCCCGATCATCGCATTGGTGCGGTCCGACAGGGTAAAGCGCGTTCCCACCACATTATAGGTGCTGCGCGTATTGGCTTTCTGCGCGGTGATCTTTGCCATCACATCCCCGTCCTCAATGATGGCAAGAACGCCGTTGTCGCCCTCCCGGATGCCGTAGACCGGCATCACCGTGCCGATCTCCAGCGAGGTCTTTTCCTGATTGGACAGGGTCTTGTCGTTGCCGTAGAGCGCGATCTCCTGCGTGCCGGTGTCATGGGTGCCCGCAGAGAAATCCACCAGCGCCCCGCTGCCGTCCGGGATCAGCATATAGCCGTCGCCCTTGTGATCGGAATGGAGCAGAAACTCATTGAGCTGAAGAGTATCCGGCGGATAATCCGGGTTATATTTCAGCGCCGAGAGCGGCACATCCACCAGCAAGCTGTCATTTTGCAGGCGGTAATCTACCGTCACGTCAAAATACACCGAGCTGCTGGGATTGTAAGCAAATCCCATGCTCTCGCTGTCGGCTTTCAGATCGTCCGTCGTATAGCCGACCTTTTTGAGGATGCCGGGCAGCGAGCGCACCATGGCGGCGGTCTCCGCCCCCAGCACCCACACCTGTGCTGCATCGTCCCAGGTGAAGTATTTTTCGAGACGGCTCTTCTCCGTGCCGGTCAGTGCGCTGGTATCCCCGAAAAACCGGGTATACCGCTCGGCACTGAGCATTTTGGGCAGATCGTCATAGGTCGCCTTGGACAGACTCAGGGAAAAGATAAGCCGCACGCCGTCGTCGGTCTTTTCCGTCGTCAGACCGCCCTCGTTCACACAGTTTGTATAGCTGTACAGACTTTTCAGCGTGTCGCCGTCATAATAATCCACCCGCAGCACCGAGCGGATCAGTTCCTGCATATCCGCTGTGGCCACCGTGTCCTTGTCAAGCTCCGCCGGGATCGAGCTCCAGACCTTGCCGCTGCGCCGATCCGCCACCGCCACGCCGCCGGTGCTCTTATCCAGATACAGCCGCAGCCAGTTGTTTTCCGCCGCCTGCTTATAGGACACCGGCAGAACGGCGGTATCTGTACCGGCCGTCGGCTGCGATGCATAGCAGAAATCGAAAACGGGAACGCTCTCCCGATAGCGGTCATCCACGCGGTTGGAGACACCGCAGCCGCAAAGACCGAGCAGCAATGCGGCCACAACCGACCAGGCGGCAAGACACATTCCTTTTTTCATAGTAACCTCCCTTTCTAACATCGGTCACACACGAAAACTCAGTTCCTGCCAGATGGCGGTGACATACATGACAAACTCGGAAATGAGATGGAAGAACAGCAGATAGATAAACGCCAGCGCCAGCATGGCGATCACGGTCAGCACGGAGGTGATCAGCATTTTGGTCACTGTGTACTGATGCACCGTCATGATGCCGGTGAACAGCAGGAAGAAGAACCAGATGCCCGCGAGCACCGTGAGGATGCTGTAATATGCCGATTCGGCATAGGTGAAGCTCTGCGAGAGAAACGCCAGCGGAATATTGATAAGGGACAGCGGCAGCGTGGAATATCCAAACACCATATAGATATCCCGGAACCTGCCCTCACCCTCCATCAGCGTCGTGATCGACCAGTTGCCGATGCAGAACAGCAGCGTAATGATCAGCACCTTGTTAAACTCCGTCTGGATGCTGACCAGCTGCAGCCCGGTCTCGTTGTACAGGAAGCTGGTCACCTCATGCACCACCACATTGGAAATGACCCACAGGAGAATATAGACGGTCGCCAGCAGCAGGCTCCCCCGATTCTCGTGCTTGAGATCGTAAAACCCGTCGAAGGGGTGAGTCAGCACATAAAATGAATATCGGAACTTGTCTTTCATTCTGCCGTCTCCTTTCCCCTGCCGCGCTTTTTTCTCCTCACTCTTTGCCAGACCGAGCCGCCGATCACCAACACCGCACCGCCGATCACCATCACGCCCAGATAGCGGGACATCAGCTCCTTGCGGTATTCCGTGAACGCCTTGTTGTAGCCGGTCATGTAGGTGATGGTGTCGCCGCGGTAATTGCCCAGCTTGAAGCAGCGCATGGCCTCCTCGTAGTCCCCGCTGCGGAGGCTGATCTTGCCCAGCTGCAGATACGCCAGTTCAAAAAAGGCGTTGATCTTCAGCACATCGTTCCATAGGGCAGCGCTTTTCTCATATTCGCCCTTGTAGTAGGCGTCTCCTGCCTGCGTAATATTTTCCGCGTACGCTGTCTTTTTGAACACCGTCACCGTAGCCGCCACCTCGTCCAGCACATACAGCTTACCGTTTTGATATTCCAGTGCGGCGGGATTGGTAAAGGTGCCGATCTGCGTGCCGCGGCCTCCGAACGCATACAGGAGATAACCCTCCTGGTTATAGGCAAAGATGCGGCACTGGTTGGAATCCAGCACATAATAGTCGCCGTTTTCAGACGGGCAGACATCCACCAAAACGGAGCCCTGCCCCTCCTGATAGAGCACATCTCCCGCCACATCCACGTAGCCGGAGCGGATGAGGATATCCACGCCCGAAAGGTTCAGCCGCTTGACGGGTGTCGTCTCCGAGGTAGAGGCGCTGACCGCATACAGAAAACCGTAGTCGTCCATGGCGATATTCTCATATTCAATGGGCACAAAGCTGACCAGCTGCTCCTGCTGCGTCTCGCTCATCAGGGATTTCCAGATGCGCAGCACCGGATTGACCACCGCTTTGTTGCTGCCGATAAAGCCGACAAATGTGCCGTCCGCCGTCAGCTTCATCAGACCGGAATATTCATTGGTGTTGACGATGTACATCGTGCCCGAGACATCCACGCCGATCTTGCTGGGCTTGAACTCATAGTTCTCCGCCAGCAGCGGTGAATCCGGGCAGGTATAGATCTTTTGCAGAGCGCCGGTGTTGTCCAGCACCACCACGCGCTGGTTATCGGTATCACAAATATACAGCCGGCCGTCCTCGGTCAGGTAAAAGCCGCGGGGACCGGAGAAGGTATCCGGCTGACCGTCGTGGTCAAAGCCGGTGATCTCCCGCTCCAGCTTGCCCCCGGCATCCAGGATGACCAGCTTGTTCAGGCTGCTGTCTATCAGATACATCCTGCCCTCGGAGTCAAAAGCAAAATCCGACGGGCGGCCAAGCTCTGTCCCCATGGTATTGCCGTCCATAAAGCTGTCGGCAATAAAGGGCGCGGGCGAATAGACATACTCCTCTTTTCCGGTAGCTGTGGAATAGGTGTAGCTCTCATACGGCGTGAACGCACACAGCATCAGCGCGGTGCTGCAGGCCAGCAGCGCGGCGCCGATGCGGATGCTCCAAGCGGGCTGTTTCATGCGCATACCACCTTTCCTCAATCTTTCAGGCCGGAGGAGGCCATGGTTTCCATAATGCTGCTTTGCGAAATGATAAAGAACAGGATCGGCACGATCATCATGATCACCGTGACCGCCGCACTGGCACCGGCGCGGGAGATACCGCCGCTGGCGATCTGATTCAGCGCTGTCGGCAGATTCTTCATCTCCTCGCTGAATATGTAGGTGGAGTTGGTGCCGTTCCAAAGCCCCTGGAAGGAGAACAGCGCCAGCGTCAGCCAGGCGGGCTTGACGTTGGGCATGATGATGCTGCCGAAAACGCGGAAATCGCCCGCGCCGTCCATTTTGGCTGCCTCGATCAGGGAATCTGGGATCTGCACCATAAACTGCTTCATCAGATAAAGCCCGAAGCTGCCGCCCACGGCGGGGAGCAGAATGGCCAGATAGGTATCGGTCATGCCCATACCGGCAATGATCTGAAAGTTCGCCACATCCGCCACCGCCGGGCTGATCATCAGCGAATAGACCACGAGGGAGGAGATCAGCTTATTGCCCGGCATTTTGGCATATTTGGCAAGCGGGAACGCACACATGGACGCCAGCAGAATATGCCCGATGGTGCCCACCACGGATTCAAACACCGTGTTGAACAGATACCGGGAAAAGGGCACCTGCGAGTCAGCCAGCAGCGCAAACAGCGTGATAAAGTTGGCGCCTGTCGGGTTGCGGACAAAAATTTTCGGCGGAAACAGATACAGCTCGCTCATCGGCTTGAACGCCTGATTGACGGACATGACCATGGGCAGGAGGCTGTACAGGCCGAAGAAAAACAGCACCGCAAAGATGGCAAAATTGCCGGCGCGGCTGCGGTTTAAGCGTTTTGGGCGGCGCGGGGTCCGGAGCTTTTTCACTTTTCCGTCCATTACTGTCCCACCCTTCCGAGCAGCTTTTGAAACAGCTTGTTAAAGATCACCGACAGCAGAAAGATAACCGTGGCGATTGCGGCGGCATAGCCGCGCTCCTGCCGGATGGTGCCGTAATCCAGAAGATGATGGATCATCATGTGGGTCGCATAGTTGGTGCTGGGGAAGCCGGTAAGCACCTGCGCCACATTACCGGAGGCAAACGCACCGGTGATGGACAGCACCGCCGACAGCGCCAGATGGGGCACCATCATGGGCAGCGTCACATACCACAGCTCCTGCCAGCGGTTTTTGATGCCGTCAATGGCTGCCGCCTCATAATAAGCGCGATCCACCGTGTTGAAGCCGGCGCGGAGCGTCAGGAAGGAGGTGCCCAGACTGATCCAGAGCTGGACGATGATGACCGCCGTCATCATATAGGCGGGGTCGCTGAGCCACTGGATAGGCGAGGTGATGACACCCAGATACAGCAGGATGCTGTTGAGATAGCCGTAGGCATCGCCGTTGAAGATGACCAGCCAAATGACAAACACGTTGCCCGCGATAGACGGGGCATAGAAGATCAGCGTCATCAGCGCGCGGAATTTCGGCTCCAGCTCATTGATGACCCATGCGAAAAAGAAGCACATCACATATCCGACCGGTCCGGTGATGACCGCAAAAAGCATGGTGTTCTGGAATGCCTGCTGAAAGATATCATCCTTGAAAAACAGCTTGTAGTAGTTATAAAAGCCCACAAACTCCGGTCTTTGAAACAGGTTGTAGTTTGTGAAGCTCATGGCTAAAGAGTAGACCACCGGCCACACGGTGAACAGACAAAAGCAGATCAGAAACGGAAGCATCAGCAGATAAGCCTGCCGGTAGCTGACGATCCGTTTCCACAGGGACGGCGTACCTAATGTGCGTTTCATGGCCCTCTCCTTTATTCAAAATGGAATTCCTGCCGCTTGGTCGCGATCTCCTCGTCGATAAGCCCGCTGTATGTGATCAGCGCATCGCGGGGATACAGGTTGTTATTGACCACCAGGCGCAGTGCCGTCGGGATGTAGCGGGTGGACATGTATCCGCCGGGCACCTCCGGCAGCGCGCGGCTCCACTCAAGCTGCTGGCTGATGACAGCCGCCACCTCTTTGTCCCAGGGCAGCCGTTTCATGGCGTCCACGGCCGCCGTAGCGATTCGCCCGGATTCACCCAGCGTCGTCTCGACCTCAATGCCGTATTCATATTGGACATCGGCCGAGGTCCACCATTTGAGAAACTCCCAGGAGGCATCGGGATGGTCGGTGTTGGCGAAGATCACGGTGCCGGTTGCAAGGCCGGTCGCGGTATGGTTCACCGTGCCGTCCGCAGCGGCAGTGCCGGGCACCGGCGCCGCTCCCCAAAGGCCTTCAATCTCCGGCGCACCCGCAGCCAGATTGTTGCAGAAGGTATAGGGGGCAATGACTATGGGCGCCTCGCCGGTGCGGAAATAGGTGAGCTGATCCAGCGTCTGGGGTACATTATATTTCGTGTAGAAATCCGCCAGCTGTTCAAACGCCTCAATGCCCATGGCACTGGCAAACGCCGTAGCGGTACCGCGCTCGTCATAGGCACTGCCGCCCTTCTGATACAGCATGGTGGTAAAGGTCTCGATGGAGTCCACCGTCAGGCTGGGCAAGCCGAAGGTCATGTAGTTGTTGTTGAGCACGGGCAGCATCTCAAACACGTCCTGCCATGTGCGGGGAACAGACAACCCCTTCTCCTCGAGAATGTCCTTGCGATAGAACATCAGGCTGAAGGAATAGCTGTCCGGCAGCGCATAAACCTTGCCGTCATAGGTAAAGGGCACCAGCGACTCCGACCAGAAATCGCCGAGGGAATTCCTATGATTCGCAAAGCTGCTCAGATCCAGCAGCGCACCGCGGAAGCCGTAATCCATCACACTTTTAGAGGCAATGAACAGGCTCACATCGGGACCATTGCCGGTGGCGACGGCGGGGATCAGCGAATTGCCGTCCACCAGCTTGAGATCCACGCCGATGCCGTGCTGCGGCGTAAACGAGGTGTTGATGATCCCGCGCAGCGCCGACGCCTGATCCCGTCCGGCAGTGGACACGCCTGCCGCGTTGACGGTGGTCGACCCCAGCCACACCGTGATGGTCTCTTTCACCTCACCGCTGTACGCCATACTGCTGTAATCATTGGTAAACGTGGCAAAGAAGGAACAGATATTAAACCAGACCCGCTGGAAGAAATTGAGCCGGTCAGCCTTCACTGCGGCTTTCGGCGCCGAGAAGGTCATGCAGTCAATGACCAGCGGCTGCTTCTGCGCCGTGAGCAGCCATTCGGACAGCGCACGGATGTTGGTGCGGAACTGATCAAACTGGCGGGGCAGCCGGGCGACCCGCTCATAAAACTGCCGCAGCTGGCGCTCCAGATCCTGAAACTGGGCGTAGCCCTCGCCGATCTCACCGGTGATCTCCAGAAGCGAGGCTTTCGCCGCCGCCAGATCATCCGCCAGCGTGAGCAGCCGACTTTTCAGATCCGGGATCAGCTTTTCGAGCTGATAGTCGCGGTCGGCGTCCGGCTGGCTGCCGATATAGCCCATCACCGTGCGGTACAGGGTGTTGAGCTCTCCGACCAGACGATCCGTCTCCTGAATGACCGCATCCAGCGTGCCGACGGTGTTTTCCAGCCGCAGGGTATGGCTGCCCTTTTCCAGATAGAACAGATAGGGCGTTTCCTCTCCCCCCACCGTGTACTGCTGCCATCCGGCGTTATAGGGGATCACCACACTGTTCAGCTCCGCAAAGGGCAGGCTGCCGTCGATATAGCAGCGACGGCAGGCATTTTGCCCCTGTGTCGTATTCTGCCGCACCCGCATGGTCAGCTTGTAGAGACCGGTTTCAGGAACCTCAAATTCCCACTCGATCCACTGCTGGGTATACGACCAGTTGCTCCCGCCAATGCTGTTGAGCAGGGATAAGCTGTAGTGACTGGGAGAGGTTTCCGCACTGCTGCGGTCGGTGATCGCATACAGGCTGGCGTCGCTTTTGTACACCGCCTCCTCGCCCTCTATATACACCTCGCCGGAATGTGCCTTATCGGCACCGGCGTGCTGTGCCGCGTATTCCGCATAGGCGGGCACACGGTCAGCCGGTGTCAGCACCAGCGCACGCAGTGCCAGATGCTCCCGGTTTACCGTCAGGGAGATGGTGTTGCTGCCCGTCCGCAGCGTGTAGCGGTTGTCCGAGGCACTGAGGGCGCTCCGCAGTGTGGCGGAGGTAAAGACCGCCGCCTCTGTCTGCCGCGGACGGATCTGGTTGCCCCGGCTGTCCGTGACGGGCGCGCCGTCATTCTGCCAGACACGCTTGAGCACCGCTCCGGTCAGCGCCTGACTGCCGCCGCTGCCGTTCACTGACACCGCCGCCTCAATATCATTGGAGCTGCCGGACAGCGGCATATAGACCAGCGTGAGCGTATATTCTCCGCTGAGAGGCGACTCAAACTGCCAACTGACCGAAGCATTTTCCTGCAGCTCCAGCGCCGCCGTCTGATGCTCCTCATCAGAGAAAGTACCCACCGCCGCCAATGCCTTGTCCGATGCGGTAAACCCGCGCGTGGCATCCAGCGTCAGCGTGCCGTCCCCGGCAGCGGTCAGAATTTCCGAGTCAGCCCGGGTATCCGCCGCGGACGCCGCGGACGCCGCAGGCGCTGCCGCCGTCGGCACAAGTGCCAGCAGCATAAGCCCTGCCATCAGCGCTGCCATGACTCTCACATCACTCACCAACCCTTTCCGGTTCATGTCTTAGCTTGCGGGAGGCTCTACCCGCAGGACTTCCCGCAAACCAAGACATCCTTTTTCGGGAAAGGCCCGGCCGAATCTCTCAAGCCGAACCTTTCCCGCCTGCTTTGTTCCCCGCAGGGGGCGGTTATCCGGCTTTTGCCGGATAACCGTCACTCCCCGCTGCCGGAACACTTATTCTACCGTTTCCAGATCCTTAATGGCAGCCTGGATCGCACTCTTGTACGCATCCAGTCCCGCCTGCACGGTGTACTTCTTGGTACGGATGTCATAGACCATGGAATGGATCAGATCGTTAGCCGCCGTATAGCTGTAGGCATTGATGCACTCCACATGCTTGGCCAGCTCCTGATACATCTTGAGGTGGTTGCCCTGCAGGAAATCCACGATATCGTCACGGGTGGCGTTTTTCCTGCGGACCTGCTCCACGGTCATGGCGGAGGTGTGATTCTTCGACCAGAACGCCATGGCGTCCTGCATGACCAGCACAACATCCGCCGGATTCTTGACGTGCTTTTGCACCATCAGCATGTTCTGCTGCGTAAAAGTGGCAGAGACATAGTTCTTCGCCCTGGGACCCTTGGGCAGATAGACCCAGCCGATCTCATCCCAGCTCATACCGGTCTCCTCCGCCAGCCAGGGACCGTAGCCGGAGCCGTAGGTAAACATGGCCGCCTTGCCTGTCGCCATGGCGTGGAAGGCATCCTGCATTCCGAGCTCGGCATACTGCTCGGGCGTCGGGATGATCTGCTCGTCATACATACCCTGCACAAAGTTCAGCGCCTCTTTGGCATTGGCACTGTCCATGGCAAATTTGCCGTGACCGGAGGACATATCAATGACCTGGGCATTATTCGTCAGAACAAACTGCAGATAGGGGTCCTCGCAGGTAAATCCAAACTGGTTGGGCTGGCCGTCGTTGTCGGTGTCCTTGGTCAGGCTCTTGGCAAAGCTCTTGAACGTGTTCCAGTTCCAGGTGCCCTTGTCCACATACGTCCAGGGGTCGGGCAGATTGGCGTTTTTGACCAACGTTTTGTTGTAATATACGCCCATATCGCCGCCGAGACCCACAGGCAGGGCATACCGCTTGCCCTCATACTCGCCGATGCCCTGCATCACCGAGCCGTTCCAGACGCCGTCGTTGAAGTTGTAATAATCGCTCATGCAGAGATAATAGCCGCTCAGGCACTGCTTCGGCACAACATGATAGCCCTCCACCAGGGTAACATCCCATGTGGCGGTGCCGGACATGGCATCCTGCTCCACCTGGGAAATGAGGTCAAGGATCGGCACCGTAACAATGCGGAATTTGCAGTTATACTTTTTCGCTATTTCCCGGATGGAGTCGGCATAGATGCCTTCCGCCGAATCGGTGAACACCGAGGCGGAGGAATCGCCGAAAAGCGCGATGGTAATGATGCGGCCCTTGAGATCCTTTTTGCCCGAAGAGGAGTTCCCGGAAGAGCTCTGCTTCTTGGTCGTCGACACGGTGTTGGACTTGGTGGCACCGTCGGAAACGGCACTGTCTCCACCGCTGATGTCCTCACCTGCCGAGTCGGCGTCGTCCCCCGAGCTATCCTCGTCGCCGCCGATAATGGCCTCCGGCAGTGTGGTGGCGGTCGTCCCGTCAGACGAGGACTCCCCCGCACCGCTCTCCTCTGCCGGATCCTTGCTGCACGCCGCAGCCATACCGACCAACAGCAGTATCGACAGCAGCAATGCGGCTGCACGCAGCCAGGTACTCTTTGTCATGTTGCTAACCTCCTGTCGTTATTTTGAAACCGCCTTCCGTAAAAGGTGGTCTTCGCACAAGATGTTCATTCTTTCTGCTTTCCGGATCCGCCGGAAAAATTCACCAGACCGCCGCTATGGGCTTATCCATGGACTTGAACTGCCGGATGTAGTCCACCGTCATGTTCCAGTACATATACGGGTCCTCCGTCTTGCTCTCGTCCTTGTACCATTTGTCGCCCTCGCGGGCATCGGCGTCAGCCACCGCCGGAAAGACAGCGGTGCGCTCCGCGTATTCGTTAAAGGAGTTGATGATGATAAAGCGGGGGCGCTCCGGCGCGCTGAGTATCTTCCGCCAGAAGGACTTATACGTTTCGCCGTAATTGCGGTTCACCGGCGTATGCCCTGCGCGGTTGTGCCAGCCGGGCATCACCACCGTCGTCTCGCCGTGCCACTGTACGCCCTTGTTATATGCCCAGCCCCAATAGCCCGGCGTGGAGTTGTTGTCCGCCCAGCGGATGGTGAAGCGGGAGGCATAGGTCTTATCGCCGGTGTAGGCGTTCCACTTTGCCTCTGCGCCGTCGCCGTATACCACCAGCAGCGGCTTGCCCTCATAATAGTAATGGTACTTTTCGCCGCCGAAGTCGCGGCTGTTGTACCGCGTCCAGAGCTTTGCCGCCTCCTGCTCAATGGTGGCGGCGTCCTGCGACCACTGGATGCCGCCGATGGCGGAGCAGTAGCGCACCGGCCGTGCGCCGGAATCGTTATACTTCTTTATGTATTTCGCCACAGCCAGCGACCGGTCGTTGATATATCCGCCGTCCACGTCGATATTGTTGGTCTGATCCATGATGATAAAGTCGATCTGCGCCTCCGACATCTTTTCCAGATGAAACCGGATCACCTCGGTATTTTTGGAATCGTAATACCCAAAAGTGCCGTCGGGCAGCAACGTCTTAAAGTCCAGCCCCCAGGCATTCCATGTATCCAGCCGGCCGCTGGAGGAGCCGGGTACCGTATACCCGTACCAGGTGCTGTACCAGATGCCGATGTCGGTAGGTTCCTCACCCGGTGCTGCGGTCGTCTGCGGTTTTGCGGTGGTCTGCCTTGTCGCAGCCGTCGTCGCGGCGGTGCCCGGGCGTCCCGACGTCCCGGAGGACGGCTTTGTGCTGCCGCGGGTCGCTGCCGTCTCTCCGGCTGATGTGGTATTCTGCGCCGTCTCCACCGTCACCGCTGCGTCACTTTCTCCCGGCACTGCGGTCACAACGGAGGACGCTGTGCTTTGCGGCATATCTGACACCTCCTCCGATATATCCGGCGCTGCCGTGCCGCAGCCCGTCAGCAGGATACCGCATATCCACAGCACAGGCAGCATCCGCCGGATGACAGATTTTCTCATGATACTCTCCCTGCTTCATTTTCATATACAACACGAAACAGACGCGTCTGATGCTTTTCCATCGGAAGATCCATAAAATACCCGTTCACACGCATCGGTGCACCGGTCAGCAGATCGGTCACCCGCGCCGGCATTTGGGGGAAATACAGCCGTTTTTCTCCGGCGGTCACCGCGTGGATGCCCAGAAATCCTCCCCCGGCATAGGCGATATCGCCCGAGCGGGTGTAAAGATGCACGCCGCTGTCCGTGGCTATGCGCCGCAGAAGCCCGCCCGGCAGCTCCGGCAGCAGACTGACGATCTCCGTCCATGTGTCATGCTCCTCTTCCGCCACACACGGCTCCCCCGTATCCGCCAGCGCAGCCAGCACACGCCCGTGTACCGGAGCGGCAAAGCGCGGGGCTTCGGTGGGCACGCCGGGAAACAGCGTCCCCTCGAACCGCCCCTGACAAGGGGGCTGTGCGGGATCATAGCGGCACCGCATACCGGATAAGCCGCCGTCCCCGGCGTCTGTATCGGTAAACGACACGAACACCAGCGTCCGCCCGCCGCCCATCAGGCGGCGCACGCCGCGGCGCACCGTCTCCTCCGGACGAACCAGACCGATCAGCAAAACCAGCTTATATGCCTCCGGACAGAACTGCGGATCCGCCAGATCCTGCGCCAGAAACAGGCGATAGGGAGCGCCCATAAAGCCCAGCTCCCGGCGCTGATGATACAGCCAGCGATATACCACAGGCACATCCAGCCCCATCTGCCGGAATCCGGCTTCGTCGATCACCACCGCCACCTCCGGTGCAAAACCGGCGGCGGGGGGCGTTTCCGCCATCCACTGCTGCAGCTGTGTGAACAGCCCCATGTAAACGGAATCGTCAAACCAGCCGCCCCACATATCAAACCACCAGGTGCCGACGGGATGTGTCAGCAGCCGCGCCGCCGCCTTCTGCATCAGCGACAGCCCCGTTTCGGGCGTTTGAGGTCCCCGCCAAACTCCGCCGTCGTACATCGTATTGTCCGGCGCGCTGTCTGGCATCTGCTCCCGCAAAAGCGTGGTTCGGTGCGTCCGCACGTCATTTTCTATAAACCACAGCTTGCCGTGCAGCAGCGCGGAGTCCACCGGCGCCATAAACGGCCAGTCGATCCCGGGGCTGCGGCAATCTAAATAGCTGTGCGGGCTGGCAAAAAAGTCGATCTCCGGCACGGTCAGCAGCCGGTGCAGAGCGTGGTGGCCCACATCCTCATTGGGGATCTCCGCCGTATAGCCGTAAAAGGCGCCAGCCAGGCAATCGGGCTTCTGCTCCTTGACCGCCCGGCAGAGGTACGCTATGCTGTCGGCGACCGCGGCGTTATGAAAGGTATAGTAGTCGATCACCGCCTGTTCCCGCGCCGGATCGCGAAGTACGCCGTTTAGCGCGTACCGTCTCGCAGAGGGACGGGGAACCGACACTGTGCGCCGGGTTACCGGGCGTCCCCACGCCCGGGACAGCGCCTCCTCCGAGCCGTATTTTTGTGCCAAAAAGTCGGCAAACGCCTCCCGCGCCACGGCGGAATAATCCCCCATCTGCTCCGGGAAGCGGCGGTGATACGCCCATTCCTCGGTGCCGCCGGCAGCCACCTGATACCCGATGACCCGCTCGGCAAACGGAGACCGATCAATATGGGCGATCAGCGCCTGCAGCACGGCGGCGGCATCCCGCCGCCAGCGGGCGGAGGAAAAGGACTGGCGCAGCGGCTCGCCGCGCACATCCCGGCACAGCTCATCCGGGTACTGCTGTTCCCACCACCGCGGCACGTCCAGACAGACGCGCGGGAGGGCATAAACCGCCTCGCCGGGAGGCAGAACGGTTTCCAGCACCTCGTCCACCGGGGTAAAATCATAGGTGTCCGGTCCGAGCCAAAAGCCGGAGGAAAAGGGGCGTATACCGCTGAAGCTGTTGATCCCCTGATCACCGGCATAAAAGCCGCAGCCGAACAGGCGGCAGCCTGCGCGGCGGAAAGCGGCATGCTGCGCCGCGTCCGGCCGGTAGGTGATATAGGCGAGCGGCGGCAGCCTCTCGCCGTTTACACACAGGCAGGGACGCCCGCTTTGCCGGTCTATCACACAATTCACAGCGCTTCCCTCCGCACGATCGTCGCCAAAAACGGTATTTCCGGACAGCCGCCGCGTGCAGATCGCATCTGCGGCGGCTGTCCGGCGTCAATGTTCAGAAAATATACCTGTCAGTGTTTTCGTCCGCCTCAGCTCTCGCGCTTTTTGCGGGAAACCACCAGCACCGCACCGGTGCACACAGCCAGCAGAACAACGGGCGTCACCACGTTCACGCCGGTGTCGGGGCTGTCGGGCGATCCGCCGGACGTTCCCTGATTGCCGGACGCTGCATCGCTGTCGTCGTCAAAGCCGAACTCCAGATCGGTGCGCTTTGTGGTCGTGGGCCGCGTGGTGGTCGTCGTGGTGGGCAGGTCGCCGGGGTTGAAGCCGTCGCCCTTGACCTTCAGGTAATCCTCAAAGCTCAGCGCACCCTCAACAGGCGTCTCGGAATTGGTCACCAGCGCGATATCGTCCACGATCATCGTGCCGTCGATATTGCCGTTGGAGGGATCCATCAGGAGCCAGCCGAAGCCGAAGGGAACATCTTCAAAGCGGCAGGATTCCGGCACCGGGAAACGCACAAAGCCCGTATAGCCCGCCGGAATGATCGCGCCCTGCGAACCGACCGCAGCCTCGACCCAGTTGCCGTCCGCATCCTGATAATACGCCTCATACAGCGCGCCGCTCACGGACACCATCGCACCGGTATTGCCCTGGATCAGAATGTATTTCTTCCAGAACGCTCCGGGATCCTCGGCATCCCAGTTATCGAAGTGATCCATCATCCAGTTGAACCACGTCGGGGTGGAGAGGGAAGCGCCGATCTGTCCCTGGATCTCGATCGCCGTATCGCCGCTCCAGTTTACATACATCTGCACATAATCCACCTCGCGCGTATTGCCCAGCGGCGTAGTGATCAGCGTCTTTTGGAAGGAGTTGTTGGGATCGCCGAACAGCATCTGCTTCACAGCCGCCGAGTTGTTGGCGGTATTCTCGCAGGGGAACCAGTCCGCACCGGCGAGGAAGGTGTATTCCACACCCTTGATCGTGTCGGCGGTCTTCGCTATATCCTCAAAATTCTCGATCACCCGGACGTAATCCTTCGCCTCGGGGGATACCCATCCGGCGACCTTCACGGTCGCGGAGGCGCCCGCCGGGTAGGGAGCAGCCGCTTTCACACGCACCTGATAAACGCCGGGGGCCAGACCGGTAACGGTCGTCGCCCCTTCGGCCACCGCCGTCCACTCGCCGCCGGAGAGGCAGTACTCCATGGTATCGTTCACACCGGAAATGGTGCCGTCGTTGTTTTCGCGGGTGGTGCAGGCGGTGGCGGACAGCCCCGTGGGAGCCGCCGGCGCCGGGTAGAGATTCGCCGCCTTGTCGATGGTGGCGTTCACGTTGGCAATGACCATCGTCTTGCCGTTATAATCGGTGTACTTGATCTCGCCGTTCTCCGAACCGGCGTCCATCAGCAGCGCAAAGCCGCTGCTCATACGGTGCGAGCCGTCGGCATAGGCGCGCTCCGAAATGCCAAGCGGCAGTTTGATCTCGCCGTCAAAGCCGGCGGGAATGGTCAGCACCGGCGCCTGACCGCACCCGGTCAGATTGGTCGTATCCGCAGCCACCCAGTCTTCGCTGCCCGCCGCCTTCACATAGAAGGGGTTTGCGTTGAAGTCATGCGCCAGCGTCCACAGGCAGCCCGGATGACTGTTCCAAAACTCAATATCCGTCTCGATGAGGCCCTCGTTATTTTCGGTGGTCTCCGCCGCCTTGGCAGAGGCTCCGTAGAACGTAAGCGGAAGGCCGATATTGTTTTTCAGCGAGAACGTGATCTCCTCCGCATAGTACAGATCCAGCGGCTCCGCAAAGGTGTACAGCATCTTCTCGAGACCGTTGGTGACCTCACCGAAGGTGATGGTGCCGTCCTTGGCATAGGTCATGTTGTGGAACCTGTATTCCACCGACCGCCAGGAGCCTGCCAGATGATCCGCCGCGCGCACCATGGTGATATTTTTGACGGTAAAGGACTTGCCGGCATATTCGCTCTTGTCCGGGGTATCGGTGCCGTTTTTATAGCCCACGCCCAGCATCAGCGCCATACCCTTGGCATAGCGGTGACCGCCGTTCTTCGTCTGGTCGTCCGCCGTCAGCGGCAGGCTGACATAGCCCTCAAATCCGGCGGGAACGGTCAGCACAGAGCTGCCGGTTCCGCCGTATGCCGTTGTGTCGGCATTGACCCACGCATCCGTCCCCAGCGCCTTGACCTGCACGGGATGGGTGCCAAAGTTGTGCGCCAGCGCCCAAAGGGCACCCTGATACTTGGTCAGATATTCCGGATTGTCGATGTATTTCTCGTTGGCGGGATCACCGACAGCCGCGGAAACCGCCATATCATAGAACGCCAGCGGCAGACCGGTATCGTTCTTGATATAGAAATTCACGGACTGCACGGTATAGAGGTCGATCTCCTCATTAAACTCATAGTACATCTTGTTGAGGTTATCCGTGATCTCATCACCGGCGGTGATAACGCCGTCCGCGCCGTAGGTGAAGTTGAAGAAGCCGTACTCCACAGAGCTCCAGGTGCCGAGCACCTCCGTAGCCACCGGCTCGGTCACGGTTGCCAGATCGTCCAGCCAGATCGTCGGCTTGGAATCATTGGGGACAACGATGCCCAGAGAGAAATTGCTCAGAGCGCTGAGATGCTCCGGCGCATTTTTCTTAAAGTGCGCGCTGTTGAGCACGATGCGGACCTGTCCCTCGTAATTGCCGGGCACCACCATGGCGGGAGAAGCCCAGATCTTTGCCCAGGTCTTGCCGTCGGCATCGGTGACTTTGGTACTGTCCGTATCAGGCTTGATCACCGTGGCGGGCACCCACGCGCCGTCCTTTTGAATGTACATGGTGCCGGACTCGGTGTTGGTGTCGTCCTGACCGTTGGTAAGGCACAGACGCGCCCATGTAAAGGCAAACGGCTCAGAGCTTGTGTTTTTCACATACATCTGGATCGCCGTCACATCGGTGAAGTCGTTGCTGTCCGTCGGGATCGGGATCATCATCTGAGAGACAGGATCGCCGTTGTTGTAGCCCGCGACCTCCACCTTGGTCATGCCGTTCTCTACCACAGGATCTTTCACGCCGATCAGATTCAGACCGCCGCTCTTGTTGATCATGATGGGAGCCGTTGCACTGTCATTGATCACCTTGACCACCGTGTCGCCGGTGGGCACCTGTTCCGCCGTCGCCGCAGTGGCCAGCAAGCCGGTCAGGCTGAACACACTCACAAGCGAAAGCAACAGCGCGGCAACCAAAAGGATGCTGAGATGTTTTTTCATGTGTATACCTCCAATTTTACAATATTTTGCCCTCGGTAAGATTACTATACCACTACGCAAGAGCCATGTCAACACTTTTTCGCATTTTATTTCGAAGCAAATCAAGGATTTGTACATTACGCCATGCCGCCCCGGCGGCATAAATTGCCTATTTTCCATACATTTATTCCAATTCAAAAATATTTTATCTTCGTTTTTGTCATAATCACCGGCGTATTGGCAGATTTTTCGCGGAAAGGGTTAATTTTTGACGAAATAGCAAAATTATATTTAATATTTTACCCATTCGCGATTTTTTCACCGAAGCATTCCCACTGCGGCAGCAAAAACGGCAATGTTCCGGCGCAAAGAGCCGCCCCCACCCCCGTACAATGAGGAAACGCCGCCACTGTCCACCGCCCGAAGCCCGCGCCCGCCGCCGACATGGGTAATTATTTTCAAAGCACGTTTTTCTATTGCAATATTTTCACCTTGACCTTTCCGCGCAGGAAATTTATAATGACCTTGACCCTCGCGTATCTTCCGCACCGCCGCCAAAAGCGGCGCGGAGGATCGGTATGATTACAAACAATTACAATACAGGAAAAGAGGAATACACCATGTCTGCGTATGCGCCCTTTACCCTTGCGCGCCCGGTGTGGCCCGCGGGGATGGAAACCGACAAAAATCTCACCATCGGTCTGCACGCCTGCATAACAGTTCCCGCCGCGCCGGTGACGCTGCGCATTGCCGTCTCCGGCTTCTACCGGGTGTTTGTCAACGGCACCTTTGTCTTTTACGGCCCCGCCCGCTGCGCCCATGGCTTTTTCCGCGTGGACGAGCTGCCGCTGTCCCTGCCCGCCGGCGTGGCGCACATCGCCATCGAGACCGTCAACTATTACATCAACAGCTTTGACTATATCCGCCAGCCCGGCTTTATCCAGGCGGAGCTGACCGCCGGCGAGCAGGTGCTCGCCGCCACCGGCGCCGAGGGCTTTTCCGTTTGGCAGCTCACCGAGCGGATCCGCCGCATTCAGCGCTACAGCTATCAGCGTCCCGCCGCCGAGGCCTACCGCCTGACCCCGGATTATGCCGACTGGCGCATGGGGCGTCCCGGCGGGAACGCCGCGGCGGTAACGATGGCAAAGACCGCCGCCAAAGCGCTGGTGCCCCGCCGCCTCCCGCTGAATACTTTTCCCGACACGGCGCCGATCCGCCGGGAAAGCACCGGCACCCTCATTTCCGGCGTAAAGCCCGCGCACTACCGCAAGGATCGCTCGCTGCTGTATATTGAGGATCCCCGCTGCGGCGATCTCGGCGGTTATCCGGAGGCAGAGCTGGAATGGCATCTGTCGGACGACGTACAGGAGCTGCAAAATACCTCCTTTGTGCCGGACGGCACCGCCTACAGCGGGCAAACCGTTCTGTCGGACGGGCAGTTCGAGATCCTGTCCCTGCCCGGCGAAAGAACCGGCTTCATCACCGCCTCCGTCCGCTGCGATAAGGCGGGCACCCTGTATTTCCTTGCAGACGAAACACTGCGCCAAAACGGCGACGTGGACCCCCTCAGCATGGAGTGCTGCAACGTCCTGCGGCTGGATCTGGTTCCCGGCAGCTATAATTTCCAGGCCATGAATCCCATCGGTTTCCGCTATATGAAGCTGGTCGCTCTGGGCGGCGAGTTCACCGTCAGCAGCCTGTGCCTGCGGGAGCTGATCTGCCCGCAGCCGATCACCATCGCCTATGAGGGCAGCGATCCGCAGCTGGCAGCCGTATTTGACGCCGCGCGCGAAACATTCCTGCAAAACAGCTCCGATCTGTTCATGGACTGCCCCACCCGCGAGCGCGCCGGATGGCTGTGCGACAGCTTTTTCACCGCCCGCGCCGAATGGGAATTCACCGGCGACAACGTGGTGGAAAAGAATTTTCTTGAGAATTTCCTGCTGCCCGAGACATTCCCCCACCTCCCCAAGGGGATGCTGCCCATGTGCTACCCCTCCGACCACAATGACGGCAACTTCATCCCCAACTGGGCGATGTGGTTCGTGCTGGAGCTGGAGGACCGCCTCTTCTGTCGCAAGGGCGACCGGGAATTTGTCCTGTCCTTCCGCCAAAGGGTATACGACCTGCTGGATTGGTTTTTGCCGTATGAAAACGCGGACGGGCTGCTGGAAAAGCTGCCCCGCTGGGTGTTCATCGAATGGTCCAAGGCAAACGAGCTGACACAGGATATCAACTTCCCCTCCAACATGCTCTATGCCCGCATGCTGGAGGCAGCCGCCCGCATCTTTGAGGACGCCGCTCTCGCCGAAAAAGCCGCCCGTCTCAAGGATGTGATCCGCAAACGCTCCTTTGACGGCACCTATTTTGTGGACAACGAGGTATACCGGGACGGCGTGCCGGTGTCCACCGGCGAGCGTACCGAAACCTGCCAGTATTACGCCTTTTTCTGCGGTGTCGCCACCCCGGACACCTACCCGGAGCTATGGCAGACGCTGGTCAACGATTTCGGCCCCGACCGCGCGCAAAAGGGACTGCACCCGGAGATCTATCCCGCCAACGCGTTCGTCGGCAATTACCTCCGTCTGTTTCTGCTGGAGGAGAACCGGCTGTTTGACAAGCTGCTAAGCGAGATAAAGGGCTATTTCTTCTATATGGCGGAGCGCACCGGCACCCTGTGGGAAAATGTGAGCGAGCAAGCCAGCTGCAACCACGGCTTTGCCTCCTGCGCCGTGCGGTTTATCCGCAAGGCGGAAGCTGCGCTAAAATAAGCTATACCGCAAAAGACCGACCCGTTTCTGCCAAAGAAACGGGTCGGTCCTTGTTTAAAGCTCGCTATATTTTTGCCGGCAGCGTATCCATTTCCCGAAGCGCGGTATCGACATCCGCATCGGGTCCCGTGCACAGCGCCGTCAGACGTTTTACCGCGTCGGGATCCGTCACCAGCCGGTTGTTTGTCCATGTCACACCGTCGGTCCGCTCCTGCCGCAGCAGATCCGCCGGAGACACCGTGTCACAGCCGAAGAGAATGGGCGCCGCAACGGTGTTGTCCGCAACGGTCAGCCCCGCCGCATTGTCCGCCTCCAGCGGACAGCCGCAGCCGATCATCAGGTTGTGCTCCACCGTAATGCCGGTCGCCCGCGCCGTATGCCCCCACTCGGGAGTCTGCACGATCTCGACCACCGACGCACCGGGGTGATCGGCAGAATGAAGGAACACGTTATCCCGGATGGTGATATCGTGCATAAAGCCACCCTCATAGGATTCCGTGGTGCTGGTCAGCGCCAGGTTGCTGCCCATATACCGGACGAGGTTATGTTCAAACCGACCGGAGCCGGAATTGATGAGGATCCGCTGGTACACATTGTCAAACACGCAGTCGCGGATCGTCCAGCCGTCGCACTCGCTGTGCGGCCAGCGGATCCGCAGATCGGCGGCACGATCCGGCAGCGGCTCACTGAAATAAACCGGAGAGGTCAGAAACCCGTTGTAGTTGTAATTTGGCTCCGGCGTTTTCTCCACCGTGCTGACCGCCATCAATTCGCCGTCGGCGGTATACCACTCCGCCGTATCCCCCGCCTCGATGCCCACCGGGGCAAAATCCAGATAAGCACAGCGTCCGTTTTGCTCACGCACCCGCGACCAGAAGCCGTGGATGTTGATTGCATCGTCGGTGGTGAAATGCAAGTGCAGCTGCTCATAGGCAGAGCCGTGCCGCAGCCCCTGGGACATATTGCCCTCGGCGCCGAGAATGCGGCATTTGCCGTCGGGCGGACCGAAATAGCAGTTCTGCCAATGATGGCCGCCATAGCCGCCGTTTTCCCAAAAGCCGCCCTTGCCGATCAAAAAGCGGCTGTTTTTCACCGTGATCTCCCGGCAATTGTCCAGCGCGATAGCCATGGCGGTGCGGAACACCACGCAGATGCCGTCGCCCGGCTCCAGCACGCCCTCCGCGCCGTAGGTCTCCCGCCACGCGGGCGTGAAGATGGTGCGCATCAGCGTATCCTCCGCAAAGGTGAACCAGCACACGCCCCGCTCGTCCATCTGCAGATCCCCGCCCCAGAGCGCGGCAGGCCCCCAGCGGTCGACGACATTATAGAGCGGCGCCATGGCGCGGCCGTCCGCCTTTTGCGGCACGATCCGAAATTCCGAATTGCTCCGCACCGCCTCAATAGTGCCGGGATCCTGCGGCAGGGTGCCGGGATAGGGGCGAAACCCAATGCGGCTGCCCTCGCGGTCAATGTACAGCAGCTCACCCTCCAAGGTACCGGGGGTCTGACCGTCTACGGTCAGACCGTCCAGCACCAGATGGGCGCAGTCGCACAGATGCACCGCCCGGGAAAAGCTGGGACAGCCCTTTTCGGGGTGACGGAACAAAAACATCGCGCCGTCGGCACGAATGGTGAAGGGGTTATCCGCCGGGCGCCGGATGCCGCGCAGGACCAGCCCGGAGGCAGCTCCGTTCACCGGAATATCAGTCGGAAAGCAGTAGGTGCCCGCCGGCACGGTGAACACGCTTTGCGATCCGTCCCGGGCAGCCGCCTCAATGGAGGCGGTCAGCGCCGGGCCGTTTTCATACTGCGGCATATATGCTCCCCCGTTTCTGTGAAAACCGCACCTTAAAACAGCCCCCTCAGCTTTTTCGCCATAGCCGAAGCCGACAGGCTGTCGTCGCGGCATATTTTCACCGCATTTGACACCTTGGCTGTGGTCGTGAGCTTTATCGGGTTATCGCCGCCCGCCGCTGTGCCTGCCGTGAGATACGCCGTATTGCCGCTGTATGCCTTGGTAGAGCAGCTCGCCTTGCTCAGCATCGCTATATCCTCAAAGCGTGTCACCGTCTGACCGTACACCAGAGGATTGACGATCAGATTGCCGGTGATCGTCATATTCCTGATATTCGCCGCCGTCAGCAGCTTGCCGCAGTTGACAAACACGTTATCCGTCAGCGAAATGTTGTCCCCGGACAGATAATTCGCCCAGTTGGTGGTCTGGGAAATGCCGACGGCAGACCCGCCGGGATGGTTGGCGGTATTGTAGAACACGTTGTTCCGGATGGCGATATTCTTCATGATACCGCCCTCATAGCTGCCGGTATTGCTGGTCAGAGACAGGTTGCTGCCGTCGCTCAGGAACAGGTTGTTCTCGATAAGCCCCGAACCGGAGTTCACAAGAACGCGCTGATAGACATTTTCAAAGCGGCAGTTGCGGATAACAAAGCCGTCGCATTCGCTGTTGGGCCAGCGGATCAGCAGATCCGCATAGTTTTGGGGCGGCTCCTCCTTGAGGATCACGGGAGAGGACAGAAAGCCGTTATAGTTGAACTTGGCGACCGGATCGGTCTTGACCGTGCAGGTCGCGACCAGCTTGCCGCTGGAGGTATAAAACTCCACCGGGTCGCCCGCCTGAATTCCCACCGGCGCCTGGCTGACCTTCATGCTGTAGCCGTCCGCCAGCGACATCACCGACTTGGCTTTCGACCAGAAGCCGTGGATATTCACGGCGTCATCGGTGGTCAGCCCGAATACAATGCCGTCATAGGTGGAGCCGTGGCGCAGCCCCTGGGACATATTGCCCTCGGCGCCGAGCACGCGGTTGGTGCCGGGACGGACGCCGAAATAGCAGTCCTTCCAAAGATGATCGCCGTAGCCGCCGTTTTCCCACCAGCCGCCTTTGGATATGTAGCAGCGGACATTGGTCATGCGCATCTGCCGACAGTTATCCAGACACAGCGCCAGTACCACGCCGTAGAGCACCGTGACCTGATCCCCGGTCTCGAGCGTGCCGTTGGAGCCGTAAAAGGATTTCCACTCATTGGTGAATATGGTATCCATCAGCGTTCGGGTCTTGAAGGTAAACCAGCAGGTGCCGTCGCTGTCCACAGAGAGATCGTTCCCCTGCAGGGAGCCGGGTCCCCACTGGTTGTTGACGTTATACAGAGGCGCCATCAGCGCCCCGTCCGCCTTGACGGTCACGATGCGGAACTCGCTGCCCTTGACCGCCTTTTCAATGGTGGCGGCATCCGGCTCCATGGTGCCTTCACACAGCTGAATACCGATCCGGTTGCCGCTCCGGTCGATCGTTTTGATCGTTCCGTCGATCGAGAAAGCGGAGTAGCCGTCCATCGTCAGCCCGTCCAAATACACATGGGAGCAGTTGATGAACTGCAGACCGCGGGTCACGCTTGCGCACGCCTTGCCGGTCATCTCGAACCAGAAGGTCGCCCCCTCCGCCTTGATGGTAAAGGGATTCGCCGCCGTGCGCTGAATATTCTGAATGATGATGCCGCTCGCCACGCCGTTGGGCGCAGTGGTGAGCATATCAAAGCCGTAATTGCCCGCCGGGATCACAAAGGTGGAAACCGTGGTATCCTTGGCGGCGGCGATCAGCTCTTGAATCAGCGAGCGACCTGCTTCCTTCTGCTTCGCTTTCTGATCGGCGGTAAAGTTCGGCTTGCCGGATCTGCCGGTAAACGTCGCCTTTGCCGTCACCGCTTTATCCAGCTTGCCGCTGTATGTCACCGTGCGGTTGCTTTTCTTAACGGTGGTATTTCCGGCGGTCGTCGTCTTCGGGGACGCGGCAGTGGACTGCTTGCCGCCGGTATTTCCGCTTGCCGCCGGAGAGGTGCTGCCGGCACTCGATTCCGCCGGTGTGCTCACCGTATCACTGGTCATCCCGTCACCTTCACTTTCTTCCCCGCCGGACGCCGTGCTTTCCGCCGCCGAGCTGTCCTCCGAGATGTCGGCAGATTCCGCCGGTGTGTTATCGCATGCCGCAAAAGACAGCAAAAACGCCAAAGCCAGCGTCAGAGCCAGAGCGGCGCGGAATATCGATTTATACACGAATAAATCCTCCCATCGTCAACGTTTTGGTTTATTTCAATAATACCGCACGTCACCCGTCCCGTCAAGGGTAATATACTGTTAAGGTAATTTATTAAAATAATCCACATACTTTTTCATGTGTTGCGCACACGCCCTGTTTTCTTAATATTTTAAAGGGGAATTTTGGAAATCGCCCGGGTATATTCTTTTATATTTTGCGTGTATTATTTTGGCAATCAGTAATTTAAATGCATGTTTATCCGCCGATGTATTCATGCGGCAGATAAATCCATCTCGAAAATATTGTTTCCAAAAAAATATTTAAACTTAAAATATTGTTTATAAATAAGCATTATTTAGCAATTTTGTGTTGCGCAATATTTTACCCTGCTATTGACAAACCGAAAGAGGCGTGCTATAGTAATAGCATAATATTGTCCTTCTCCGCACAGACGGCACAAAAAATGCCGCTCCGATATACGAAGCGGCAGGCGGAGCTTCCCGTCACAGGATAATGGGTGACATCTTCTGCTTACGGAAATCCGTCGGGGACATATTGACATATTTGCGGAACACCTTCGCGAAATAGTTGGCGTTTTGAAATCCGCACTGCCGGGCGATCTCGTCAATGGACAGATCGGTGTCGCAGAGCTGGCACATGCCGCAGCGAATACGGATCTTGGTCAGATAGCGGATGGGGGTGTCGCCCAGCACCGTTTTGAATGCCTTGTTAATGTAAAAGGGAGACAAATTACCGGCGGAGGCGATATCCGCGAGCGAAATATCCCGGGCATAGTTTTCCTCGATAAACTGAATGCACCGTTGGATCGCCTCGGTATTGGGAGACTTGATCCCGTATTCCGCCAGATACTGGTGCAGTGTCAGCAGCATCTGATAGGCATACAGCGAATTTTTGAACGGGCTGTCGATGCGCCCGGCTGCCGCGTTTTCAAAGATCACGTCCCACAGCTTCATCAGCGCGTTGCTGCTGTTCATGTTGAACACCCGCCCGAAGGACTGGACAATGCCGTTCCAGATGGGCATCCCGGTGACGCTGAATTCCAGAAACTTCAGTTCCCAGTGATCGCTGTTATCCGGCAGCCAGTAGCGATAAGGGCCGGGGCGCTCGATGAGGAAGAAATCGCCCGCTGTCTGGCGATAGATCTTGTTGCCCATTTCCAACGCGCCCTCGCCCGACACGGTATACTGCAAAATACAGGTGGTATTGTTGATGCTCTCATGACGGCGGCAGTCCCAGTAATACGGATCCTTGTCCTCGTGACGGCGCGTTTCCTTGCCCAGTGCACGGATAAAGGTATAATGTGTCATGGACGAATCGTTGACAATGTTAAATACATAGGAGGCATCCCCCTCCTGACGGTATTCCAGCAAGTTATCCACTCCTTTAAATATAAATTACCCGTCCGCCGGGCGTGATTCGTTTTTTCTTATTTTATTATAATGTCTTTGCGCGCGTCTGTCAACTGAAAGTATAAATATATTACCCGTGCAGCATTTTGCATCGATCGGCTGCCCGGCGCACCGCCGGAAAAGCAGCTGTTTTGAGAATACACACAGAAAGAGGTTGAGAACATCATGCTTCGCCGAACCAAACCCCTTTGGCACATGGCGCTGTCCATGGTACTGGCACTGCTGCTGCTTTTGCTGCCCGCCTGCCAGAACCAGCCTGCCGAATCATCGGACGCGGAAAGCAGTCTGAGCGAAAGCAGCGCCCAAAGCAACACGGACAGTGCACCGGATACGGACACCTCCGCATCCGGCGGATCATCCGCCGCGAGCACCGGAAAGGAGACTTCGAATTCCATGAACAACACGACCGAAAACGGCAAAAGCACCACCTTTGGCAGCAAAGCCACAACAAAGCAGACTGCCGGCACGACCAAGGCGCCCGCCGCAGACGATCCCTACGGCGCCTCCTACAGCTACGCCAAAGACACGTTCTACAAGCGGAGCAAATTCTATTCCACCTGGATCAACGTCTGGTACGGGTCCACCGAGAGCTGGTATATCAACGACAAACTCAGCGCGTATACCGCCAAGCTGAAGGTCAACGGCTCCTATGTCACCCCGGACAATGACAAACAGGCTCACCGGGAGGAAATCTTCCGCCAGGCGAAAGATGCCGGGATAGATACCCTCGTCATGGACCTCACCAACGGCTACAACGGCTGGAACAAGGCCTCGAAGGCGTATCAGCAGATGTGCTACAACAACGGCATGAAATTTGCCGTGGCTGTGCATCCCCGCATCACAGACGGCGTCAGCGATATCGAAAAGATCTGTGAATTTACATGGAACAATTACGCCGGTCCCGGCAAGGCGCTGTATGCCCCCTCCTATTTTTATAAGGACGGCAAGCCGCTCATCGTGCTGTACTGCACCTATAACGAATTTAAGGCGGCGGTCAACGCCAAAACCACCTATCAGAGCCGCTTCACCTTTACCTGGGCATCCGGCGAGGACAGCAAGCCGGACAAATGGGGCTGGCAGCTGGTGGCACAGGACGGTCCCCAGCTGTCCTCCGACTCCATGTTCGTGACCTGCTCCGTCAACTGGAACAGCCCCAACGGCAGCAAGGACTCCTGGCGCAAATCCCTGGCTTTCCTGGATTTCTGCTTTCTCGCCGCCAAAGAGGCTGACCCGAAATACACCGTCGTCGGCATGATCGACGACACCCACGAGCGCAACGGCTGGATGAAGATGGACACCAGCAAGGTGGTGTTCTCGATTCCGAAGGCGGGCGACAGCACCGTGCCGCAGCTCTGCCACGCTCTGCAGATGCGGGATATTTACGGCGATATCAGCGAGGATGCCTATTACAACCGCGTCAAAAGCTGGCTGAACGGCACCGTGAAGCCATATCACACCGGCGGTTTGATCGCCGACGGCGCCTATACCCTGACCAACGCGGGCAACGGCAAGCGGTTCGGCGTGGATCGTCCCGCTCCGGGCGCAGACCGTCTGCCCTCCACCGACGTCGGCATTGCCTTTGAGCGAGACAACAACACCTCCTCCATGGAGGGGTACTACTGGTTCTACTATCTGGGCAGTAACGAATACCGCATCACCAAGCTGTCCAGCGGCCTGTCGCTTCAGCCCAAGGACGACAAGCTGATACAGGTCTATGACGAAAACTGCGCCGAGCAACGCTGGATCCTCAAAAAGGCTGCCGACGGCACCTATCAGATCGTCAATAGATCCACCGGCAAAGCGATCTGCGACCTAAATGGCTCTGACAAGGCCATCACCCTGGCGGCGCAAAGCAGCGCTAAGACTCAGCAGTGGAAGATCGAGCCGGTCGCCAACCGCACCTTCGGCTGATCTTTCTGCCATAAAGCCGAAAACACCGGACGTCCGGCTGCCCGAGCCGACGCATATACAGGAGGATAGGGAATGGAAACCTATTGGGAACAGACAGACAACGGCATCCGCAGACGGGCAGACGCCCCGTTTGGCGACCATGTCGAGATGGCGGGGCATCAACTTGCCGCCATTGTCACCTACGGCAAGCATGAGGACGGCACGCTGCAGCTTTGCCGGGAGCTATGCTACCCCCGGCTCCGCACGCGCCCGCGCGACACCTTCGGCACGCTGCACGCCCGGCACGGCGAGGAGCAGCGGCAGCGGTGGCGCGTGGACGGCGCGGCGGCAGAGGAATATCCGGAGGAATTTATCTTTGACGGCGTGCTGACAACGGTTTCCTATGACCAAAAACGGCAGCTGCGGATCACGCGGCACTGCTTCCCCTGCGCGGAAACGGCGGCATACATCGAACAGGTGACGACGGAAAATCTCACGTCCGCGCCCCTGTCTGTTGCCGCAGAGGCGGTAGACGCCACGGCATATGTGCGCGGCGCCAGCGGCGTATATGCGCTGCTGGCGCAGTGCCCGGCGCTGGACACCGTGCTGGCGCCCGGAGAGGCGCTGGTCAGCGCGCTTGTCTGCTCGGCGCAGCCGCACCGGCTGCCGCCGCCAACGCCGGACTGCGCGGCAGAGCTTTCGGCGCGGCGGGCGCTGGTGCAGCAGCTGACGGCTGGCTCTCTGGTGCTGGACTGCCCGGACAGGGAGCTGGTGCAGTTCTTCCGTCTGGCGAAGCTGCGGGCTAGTGAGAGCATCTTCGACACCGCTGCCGGTCCTCTCCACTCCCCGGGCGGCGGTCCGTATTACGCGGCTGTCTGGGCTAACGACGAAGCCGAGTATGCCGGCCCCTTTTTCCCGTTTATGGGCTACGAGCGCGCCAACCTCGCCAGCCGCAACGCCTATGCGCTGTTTGGCCGGTTTATGTCCCCCGACGGCGCGCCGATCCCCTCCTCGATCATTGACGAGGGACGGGATTTCTGGGATGATCAGGGAGACCGGGGCGACGCGGCGATGGTGCTGTACGGCTGTTCGCGCTATCTGCTGGCACTGGGCGACCGCGAGCTGGCGCAGGAGATGTTCTGGATGCTGCGCTGGACCGCCGACTATACCCTGTCGAAAAAGACGCCGGAAGGCGTTATCGCCTCGGACACGGACGAGCTGGAGGGACGCCTGCCGGCGGGAGACGCCAATTTAAGCACCTCCTGTCTGGCATACGGCGGCCTGTTGTCGGCAGCCGCATTGGCGCGGGATCTGGGAGAAGCGGAGACGGCGAGGGTATGGACCGCCGAGGCGCTTTCCCTGCGTCATGCCATCGAGAACTATTTCGGCGCAGAGGTATCCGGCTACCGCACCTATCGCTACTACGACGGCAACACGACGCTGCGCAGCTGGATCTGTATCCCCCTGACCATGGACATCTTTGACCAGCAGGAGGGAACCACCGACGCACTGCTGTCCGACCGGCTGTTTAGGGACGACGGCGTGCTGAGCGTCGAAGGGGACGCCACCTTCTGGGATCGCTCCACGCTGTATGCGTTTCGGGGTATCCTCCGGGCAGGCGGGAGCGACCGGGTCTACCCGTTTATCCGGCGATATGTGACGCAGCGGCTGCGCGGCGCCCATGTGCCGTATGCGGTGGAGGCGTTTCCGGAGGGCGACCAGCGGCACCTGTCAGCGGAAAGCGCGCTGTTCGCCCGGGTGATCACCGAGGGGCTGTGCGGCATAACGCCGGTGGGACTGCACCGGCTTGAATTGCGCCCGTCCGTGCCGGAAGCGCTCGGCTGGGTAACGCTTCGGGACATCCGCGCCGGTGGGGGCAGCTTTGACCTGACCATAACCCGCCAAAGCGAGGGGCATACGGTGGTGATCACCGCCGACGGACGGCAGACCGAGCGTTTCATTCCCCTCGGGGAGGCGTATGTTTGGGAGAAATAGCTCCCACAGCCCGCGAAAAGCTGCCGACCGCCCCCGGAATGGGATATATTTTATACCTTATATATATACAGTCAGCGGCAGGATGAACCGCAGCACACAAAAAGAGCTTTCCCCGTTCACACGGGGAAAGCTCTTTTTTCACAGTAAA